>DOSU01000155.1:0-19538 GCA_003513895.1 Rikenellaceae bacterium | reverse complement strand
CCAGTATCTTGCTCTCAACAGCAAAGACGAGCCTTTTATTGAAACTCTTGTTAAATACGGTTCAAAATTTCAGAACGATTCTCTTTCTCAGGGTATGTCGTTATTCGGAGGGAATGAGAGCATAAAACCTGTACCGCCTGAAATTCCTGTAACTCCCGAGGTTGACCAGCTGGAACTTTTAAAGAGGGAGAAGGAGCTCGTTGGAATGTTCCTCTCTGCACATCCGCTGGACCAGTTTAAATTTGAAGTAAAAAACTTTACAAATCACACTTTGGCCCAGGCTTCCGACCTTCTGACCGCCTCATCATCGGACAGTACACTACAGGGAAAGGAGTTGATACTTGCGGGAATTGTTACAACAGCAAAGACTTCAATGTCAAAAAACGGCAGGCCATTCGTCAATTTTACAGTTGAGGATTTTAACGGCTCTCTTCAATTTACGCTTTTTGGCAAGGACTATGAAAACTTCATGAAGTATACCCAGCCAAACCTTCCGCTGTTGTTAAAAGTTTCAATTTCTCCCAAGTACAATTTTTACGGAGGAAGAAATGAGCAAAACAACAACAAACCTGCAGACTGTGAGTTGAAAATCAGAAGTATAAGGTTGCTGGCAAACACAAAGGAAGATTTTATTAAGTCAATCACTCTCAACATACCCGTTCTTCAGCTGGACAAACACTTCAGAAAAGATTTGCTAAAAGTTTTTAAAGAGAATGAAGGGACAACAAGGGTAATCGTTAAAGCTATTGAATACGAGAACCATCTTGCAGTTGAGTTTTTCTCGACAAAATTTATGATATCGCTCAATGAAGGGCTTTTTAACTATTTTGACTCACTAGGGCTTGAGTATTCATTCACTCCAACCCTGAGCTTTTAACCCAATTACTGCACCGTCCGGAGTGATTAACTCAACGCCGGTATCTTTTCCAGAAAGATGGCCAATAATGTCTACATTAGGAATCTCCTTTTTAAGGGAGTCATAAGATTGAAGCGGTATTATAAACATCATCTGCATATCTTCACCTCCGTTAAGAACAGCCGTTGTGGCGTCAATGTTAAGTTCTTCTGCCATTTCAAATGTTTGTGCGGCGATGGGGATTTTGTCCAGAAATATTTTTGCTCCCAGGTCGCATCTGCGACAAACCCTCTTGACAGCATCGGCAAGACCCCTTGAAATAAACTCTCCGTCAGATGGAATTATGGAGGTGCTGTTCATTATATCAATGACAGAAGTATTGAGTTCCGGGTTGAGGTAAGATTTAAGAATGAACTTATAGTCGCCAAGTTTCGGCTGGATTTGAGGATTTGAGGAGTACAAAACCTTTTCCCTTTCCAGAAGCTGAAGTCCCATATAGGCAGCACCAAGGCTCCCGGTGATGCAGAGTAGGTCTCCCGATGCAGCTGCCCGGGTTTGAACAAAGAGCTCTTTTTTTTGTTTCCCTTGTGACGAAAGACTTATTGTAAGGCCTGTAAGAGACGGAAGGAGGTCAAGACCGGGGGAGTTGATTTTATGATCCCTTGCAGCAGTTGAAATGCCAAACCAAAGTTCTTCGATGTCTTCTGCAAAAAATCTCTTTGAGATACCAATGCGGACAGACAGTGTTTCGGGGATATGGTTTTTTGAATAAAGGTGTCCGAGTACCGAAAGTACGGCTTTGTGACCCAGGTGTTTAAGTGGTGTGTATACAAGATCGAAATCTATACCCTCAAGCAGAAGAGAGTGAGATTCTAAATAGTGACACTCTTCGATGCTGTTGAATTGCACAACATCCGAAACTGCCGCAGAGGAGTCTCCGAGTAATTTCTCTATCAGGTTGATTTTGCCAATATCCTCAATTGGAGTCCTTTTCGGCAGGGCGTTGTTTGTGTCTGTCATGTTGAAATATTTGTATGCAAAAATAGATTAAATTGATATAACTTTGCACCACGATGAGTGAAAATGATATAATTCAGAAGGTAACCGAAACCGAATATGAACATGGTTTCGTTACAGATGTAGATCAGGAGTTTTTTCCAAAAGGGATTAACGAAGAGATTATCAGGATGATCTCTGCAATAAAAGAGGAGCCGGAGTGGATGCTGGAATTTCGTCTGAAATCCTTTAGCAAATGGCAAACGATGAAGTTGCCTCAATGGGCGCAACTCAAGATTCCGGATATCAACTATCAGGATATTATCTACTATTCAGCTCCTAAAAAGAAAAAAGAGGGAAGTGAAATTGACCCGGAACTTCAGGCTACATTCGACAAGCTTGGCATTCCTCTTGACGAAAGGAACATTCTTGCCGGAGTTGCAGTAGACGCTGTATTCGACTCGGTTTCTGTCAAAACAACCTTCAGGGAGTCACTAGCCGAAAAAGGTGTGATCTTCTGCTCTTTTTCTGAGGCTGTAAGAGATTATCCCGACTTGATAAAAAAATATCTTGCCTCTGTTGTACCATACGGTGACAACTATTTTGCCGCACTTAACTCGGCTGTGTTCTCAGACGGATCCTTTTGTTATATTCCAAAGGGAGTAAGATGCCCTATGGAGTTGTCCAGTTATTTCAGGATAAATGCAAAAGGGACCGGGCAGTTCGAAAGAACACTCATTGTTGCCGAGGAGGGTTCGTATGTGAGCTATCTCGAAGGGTGTACTGCTCCACAGCGCGACGAAAACCAGCTTCATGCTGCTGTTGTCGAGATTATTGTAATGAAAGACGCACATGTAAAATACTCTACAGTTCAGAATTGGTATCCGGGGGATGCAAGTGGCAAGGGTGGGATTTTCAATTTTGTAACTAAACGCGGTATTTGCAAGGGAGAGAACAGCAAACTCTTTTGGGCACAGGTCGAAACCGGATCGGCGATTACCTGGAAATACCCGAGCACAATCCTCAGAGGCGACAACTCAATTTCCGAATTCTATTCTGTCGCTGTTACAAACCATCACCAGCAGGCAGATACCGGAACAAAAATGATTCATATAGGGAAAAACACCCGCAGCCGAATAGTGAGCAAAGGAATTTCTGCAGGAGTAAGCCAGAACAGCTATCGCGGACTGGTAAAGATTCTGCCGAATGCCGAATATTCAAGAAATTATACCCAATGCGACTCTCTTCTCCTTGGCGACAGATGTGGGGCGCATACTTTCCCTTACATCGAAAATGAAAACGAAACAGCAATTCTGGAACATGAAGCAACAACTTCAAAAATTTCTGAAGATCAGCTTTTCTACTGCCAGCAAAGAGGAATTGGGATGGAGGATGCAGTTGGCCTCATAGTCAATGGCTATGCAAAAGAGGTTCTTAATCAGCTTCCTATGGAATTTGCCGTTGAAGCCCAAAAACTTCTGCAGGTTACGCTGGAAGGTAGCGTTGGTTAATCCGGGTTATTATTATGGAGAGTATATTCAGCATAAACAACATAATTTTTTCTTTAGGTGGTCAGGGGGTGAGCCTTCTGGAAATAGTATCCGTATTAAGCGGATTGGCTTGTGTATACCTTGCCACAAAAGCCAGGGTTGCAAACTTTTGGGTGGGATACCTTTATAACATTCTGCTCTTTTTTCTCTTTTACCAGAAGGGACTCTATTCAAGCATGCTTGTACAGCCGGTTTCGTTTGCAATTAACTTTTTTGGCCACTATAGGTGGACTCATCCGAAAAAGGAAGAGGAGAATAGAAATCATCAGCTTAAGATAACATTGCTCTCAAACGGAAAGAGATTGTATTTTATTATTCAGATTATTGTACTTGCTGCACTCTGGGCTGTTGTTCTTATGAATCTGGACAATCTGTTCCCTTCCTATTTTGGCGAGGCAAGGCAACCTTTACTTGACGCATTTGTTACAATGACAATATTGACCGCTCAGTATCTCTCGGCACAAAAGAAGCTCGAATGCTGGGCTGCCTGGTTTACAGTAAATGTTACCAACGTTACTTTATATATACTGGCCGGAATGGTATTTTTACCAATGGTTAGCGCAGGGTATCTGATTTTGGCATTTTTCGGGTTCGCAATGTGGCGAAAGCAATGGAAGGAAAACAATTAATCGAAAATTATTTTATTATATGTTAATTATAAGAGGTTTACACGCATCAATTGATGGCAAGGAAATTTTGAAAGGGATTGACATCGACGTAAAAGCCGGTGAAGTACACGCAATAATGGGTCCTAACGGCTCCGGAAAAAGCACTCTCTCTTCTGTACTTGCTGGGCGCGAAACATTTGAGGTAACAGCAGGAGAGGTTATTTACAAAGGAATGAATCTTTTGGCAATGGCTCCCGAAGATCGCGCCAGAAACGGCATATTCCTTGGATTCCAGTATCCGGTAGAGATTCCGGGAGTGAGCAATGTGAATTTCATGAAAACCGCCATTAATGAACAACGAAAGTATAAAAACCTTCCTCCTCTCAATGCTGCCGAATTTTTAAAGCTCATGAGGGAAAAAATGGCTGTTGTGGAAATGGACAATTCATTTTCCAGCCGGGGAGTAAATGTTGGATTTTCGGGAGGGGAAAAGAAAAGGAACGAAATTTTTCAGATGGCAATGCTTGAACCAAGCCTGGCAATACTGGATGAAACGGACAGCGGGCTCGACATTGATGCTCTCAGAATAGTTGCAGCAGGTGTTAATAAGCTAAAAAAACCGGACAATGCCTTTATTGTCATCACCCACTACCAGAGGCTTCTGGATCATATAATTCCGGATATTGTTCACGTTCTGTACGATGGTAAAATCATTAGAACAGCAGGCAAGGAACTGGCTATGGAGGTTGAAACAAAAGGATACGACTGGCTCATTAATCCTTAGGTTTATGGTTAAGAAATATACTTATACACCGGAAATTCCGGAAGTATTCAGATGCAGAGTGCCTCTGCCGCAGACCCATCAGGCATTTATCATGAACGGGATTCTGAGAGAAGGGATTGTAAACGACGAAGGTCTCTCAATTATTACGAATGGCGATTCGGGATTTAGACTGTCTGTTGCACCAGGAGCAAGCATTCCTGAAAATACTCAGATTATAACTGTTAGAGACGAATCAAATACTGAATCCATATCGTATGTAAACGACCTGAGTTTCGGAAGCAACTCTGAGTCTTCAATCTTGATATGTTCTCACACGCTTTCGATGGATGAGTTCAGGACAGAGTCCGAAATGAACATCAATGTAGAAATAGACTCGAGGGTAAACATTGTTGTTATGCAAAATGAGCACAACAAGTCTTCTCATAAGGTTAAGTTTAATATAACTCTTGAAAGGGGTTCCTATTTGCGGATGAACATTGTTACGCTACACGGAGGGTTTCTTGAGAACGAGATTGAGGCAAAACTGGCAGGAGAAAATTCTCAGTGCGAACTTAACGGAATATACCTTGTAGACGGAAAGCAGGAGATTCGCACAACCGTTAATATGCACCACCTTGTTCCTCGTTGTTATTCAAGACAGTTATTCAAAGGGATACTCGACAACGAATCGAAAGCTTTTTTTGTTGGAAAAATAAGTGTGTCACAGGACGCTCAAAAAACAGAGGCATTTCAGGCAAACCATAATCTTCTTCTCTCTCGCCAGGCAAAAGTATATGCCCAGCCTCATTTGGAAATTTATGCCGACGATGTAAAATGCTCACACGGTGCTACTAGCGGAAGGCTGGATGAAAACGCATTATTCTATATGAGATCAAGGGGAATTGGCGCGGCAGAAGCAAAATTGCTCCAGCAAATTGCTTTTGTATACGATGTTCTGGAAAAAATAAACAATGAACAGTTAAGGCAAAGGCTTCAGGATCTGGTGGAAAGCCGTTTACGCGGTGAGTTCAGCCACTGTTCTAATTGCAGTTTGAATTGTTGTTAAACTAATTACTAATAAAAATGAAAAAGACATTATTTTTGATTTTCTCCCTAATTATGCTTTCAAGCATATCTTCTTTTGCCCAGATTGGCAAAATTACCGGGAAGTGGTATACAATTGACGAAGACGGAAACAAAAAATCTCTGGTAAATATTTATCAGACTCCTGCCGGAACTTACGAGGGCGTTATTGAGAAACTTCTCACCGGTGATACAAACCGCAAATGCATCGAATGCAAAGGCGACAAAAAGGACAAAAGGATTGCAGGTATGGTTGTGGTAACATCCATGAAGCAGGACGAAGAAAAACTTAGCGGAGGTAAAATCCTTGATCCGGCAAACGGCAAGGAGTACAACTGTACAATGAGTTTTGACTCAAAAACCGGAATGCTTAAAGTTCGGGGATCTCTCGATAAATCCGGGCTGATTGGAAGAAATCAGGCCTGGGTTAGAGCCGAAAATTAGAAATGCCAGCATAAGAGCCCGTTTGAGGGGTGTTGATAATTGTGTTTATAAATAAGTACGATTTTATCTGCCTTATCGGTCTATTTAATTTATTTTTGTGAAAGTCGACGGAGAAATCCTTCGGCTTTTTCTTTCGAATTTTAACAACAACAGACTTATGAAGACTTATACCTACGAAGAGGCAATGGCCGCCAGCCTTGAATATTTTGAGGGAGATGAACTAGCTGCATCTGTTTGGATCAACAAGTACGCAATGAAAGATTCATTCGGCAACTTGTATGAACACTCTCCCGAGGATATGCAC
The DNA here is from genome assembly GCA_003513895.1 of Rikenellaceae bacterium. Taxonomy (GTDB): domain Bacteria; phylum Bacteroidota; class Bacteroidia; order Bacteroidales; family UBA932; genus Bact-08. Next base: position 12,934 of record DOSU01000155.1, on the reverse strand, counting down.
CGCAGGCTTGCAGGCGAATTTGCAAGAATAGAAGAGAGGTATCCGAATCCAATGTCTGCTGATGAGATATATGAGTTGCTCAAAGGGTTCAAGTATGTTGTTCCCCAGGGCGGGCCAATGACGGGTATAGGCAACGGACACCAGATTGCCTCTTTGTCGAATTGTTTTGTAATTGGGCATAATAAACCAGCCGATTCATACGGAGGAATTATGCGTATTGACGAAGAACAGGTTCAGCTTATGAAGCGCAGAGGGGGCGTAGGCCATGATCTCTCGCACATAAGACCTGCAGGAAGTCCCGTTTTAAACAGTGCGCTCACCTCTACCGGGGTGGTTCCGTTCATGGAGCGGTATTCAAACTCCACAAGAGAGGTTGCGCAGGATGGCCGAAGGGGAGCACTTATGCTCACTATCTCAATCAAGCATCCGGATTCGGAGAACTTTATCGATGCCAAAATGGAACAGGGCAAAGTAACAGGCGCCAATGTTTCTGTAAAAATTGACGATGAATTTATGAGGTCTGCTATGCATGAAAAGACATACAAGCAGCAATACCCGGTTGAATCGGAAAAACCAAAAACCGTCAAAGAGATTGATGCCTCAAAGTTGTGGAAGAAAATAATCCATAATGCATGGAAATCGGCAGAACCGGGAGTTCTATTCTGGGATACTGTTATCCGAGAATCCATCCCCGACTGCTATGCCGACCTGGGCTACAAGACAGTGAGCACGAATCCATGCGGAGAAATTCCATTGTGCCCGTATGACTCATGCCGCCTTATGGCAGTGAACCTCTACTCATACGTAGATAATCCCTTTACAGACAAAGCGAAGTTCAACATGGAACTTTTCCGCGATCATGTTAGGAAGGCAATGCGCCTGATGGACGACCTCATTGAGCTTGAGATGGAAAAAATTGAGGCAATAATTGCCAAAATTTCTGCCGATCCGGAGGATGAGGAAGTAAAACTCGCCGAAGTTACGCTTTGGAATAAGATTAAAAGCAAAACGCTGGGCGGAAGAAGAACCGGTCTTGGCATTACTGCCGAGGGGGATATGCTTGCTGCATTGGGACTTATTTACGGAACCGACAAAGCACTGGAGTTTGCCGTTGAAGTGCAGAAGACACTGGCTCTGGAGGCATACAGATCGTCTACAAACATGGCGCAGGAGAGGGGACCATTCCCGATATTCGATGCTGCCCGCGAAAAAAACAATCCTATGATAGGAAGAATACGCAAGGCAGATGAAGAATTGTACGAAATGATGCAGCGCTACGGACGGAGAAACATTTCTCTCCTTACAATTGCTCCAACAGGTACAACAAGCCTCATGACTCAAACAACTTCCGGAATAGAGCCGGTATTTCTCCCTGTTTACAAAAGGAGGAAAAAGGTAAATCCCAACGACAAAAATGTTACCATCAACTTTAAGGACGAAGTGGGAGATGTTTGGGAAGAGTACTATGTGTTCCATCACAAATTCCTAACCTGGTGCATTGTTAACGGCTATAATAAGGAAGAGATCAAAAACATGAGTTCGGAGAAGATTGATGAACTTGTAAAAAAATCGCCCTACTTTAAAGCAACTTCAAACGACATAAACTGGCTTGAGAAGGTGAAAATGCAGGGCAAGATGCAAAAGTGGGTGGATCACTCAATTAGCGTAACAGTAAATCTTCCCAACGAAGCAACTGAAGACCTCGTGTCGGATGTATATAAAACAGCATGGGAGAGCGGATGTAAAGGAGTTACCGTGTATCGTGACGGTTCAAGATCGGGCGTCCTGGTTTCGGCCAAAGACGGAGAATCAAAAGAGGCCGTGCTTAAGAAAAGAGTTCGTCCGGACTCTCTGGAGGCCGAGGTTATCCGTTTTAAAAATGGAGCAGAACAATGGATTGCGCTTGTGGGTCTCGTGAAAGGTCAGCCATATGAGATATTCACCGGTCTCATTGACGAGGACACCCGCAGTATACCAAAATCTGTTACGATGGGTTACATTGTTAAAGAGAAGAACGATACAGGAAACACAAGGTACGACTTTCAGTTTGTAGACAGATATGGTTATAAAAACACCATCGGTGGAATTTCGCACATGTTTAACAAAGAGTACTGGAACTATGCAAAACTCATTTCCGGGGTGCTAAGGAACGAAATGCCCATAACAGATGTTGTAAATCTTATTGCCGGCCTGCAGTTGGACAACGAAGCAATCAACAACTGGAAAAACGGGGTAGAGAGGGCTCTCAAGAGATACATACCGGATGGAACGAAAGACAACTCGGGCCGGAAATGCGAAAAGTGCGATTCTCACGAGCTTGTTTATCAGGAGGGGTGTCTAACTTGCCTGGCCTGCGGATATTCTAAATGTGGATAGATGATTGTTTACCCTAAGGCAAAGATCAACATAGGTCTTCGGATTATTGAAAAACGCTCAGACGGTTTTCATGATCTGGAGACTTTTTTCTTTCCTGTGGAGATGTCGGACATACTTGAAGTGAGGGAATCCAATAAAGTTTCAATGTTCCACTACGGAGCAGCTATCGACTCGCTGCCCGAGGATAATATTTGCCTCAAAGCATATAACTCAATCAAGAAAGACTTTAACCTTCCGCCAGTTGAGATTCATCTCTACAAAAGAATTCCTGTAGGAGCCGGTTTAGGCGGAGGCTCTTCCGATGCAGCAAATACACTCATTGCTCTGAAAAAATTGTTTTCTCTCTCAATCGACGACCAGGGTCTTGCAGAATATGCAGCAAAGGTTGGGTCCGATTGTCCCTTCTTTGTTTATTCGTCTACTCTCGAAACAGCGAAAGGAGAAGGTATGCTGGCAAAAGGAAGGGGAGAAATTCTTACAAAAATTGCCATACCTCAACTTGAGGGGGTGAAAATACAAATCGAGAAGCCACCCGTGTTCATTTCCACTGCCGAAGCATATAAAGGAGTAACCCCTAATAAGTCAACGGCAGGACTTAATGAATTATTGTCCATGCCGCTGGAGAGCTGGAAAAATAATATCGTAAATGATTTTGAAAAGAGCATATTCAAAAAATATCCCATTATCGAAGAGTACAAAAATAAAATGTACGACAAGGGGGCACTCTATGCTTCAATGAGTGGAAGCGGTTCGGCAGTGTTTGGGATTTTTCGCTAATATTCTTCAAAGATTCTCTGAATCTCTCCGCTGTTGTTTGTTTTCGTAAGCGCCAGCATCAGAAGTATTCTTGCTTTTTGAGGGCTCTTAAGAAATGCAACAGGATGTTTGTTGTCAAACTCCTCTGCGGCAGTATCCACGCCCCCGGTTACAATACGGGTAGAGCGAACAAATCTTACCCCTCTTGCATAACCCCATTCCAGTTCGCCGGCAATATCTCTGTTGTAATTTCCGTGTCCCACTCCTGCAATGACCACACCCTTTACCCCGGCATCTATGAGAGCTTTCAAGGCAACATTTGAAGCAAAGGCATAGCTAAGTATGATTTCTACATCCGGAAGCAACGAAAGGCCCTTAATGTCGAATTCGCTATTGAAGGTGTGTTTTACAAGTGATTCTCGGTAAAAGCGGGGCTTGCCGTCTCTCATATAACCCAGCGGACCCAGGTTTGGAGAGCCAAAGGCCATTGTGTTCACAGTGTTTAGTTTTGTTACATCATCGGCAGAGAAAATATAGTCGTTCATTGTTACCATGACTCCTCTTCCTTCTGTTTCCGGAGAAGCTGCCAGAGAAACAGCATTAAAAAGGTTAAACGGTCCGTCTGCACTCAGGGAGGTAGACGGGCGCATTGATCCGGTAAGTATAACAGGGCGACGATGTTTTACAGTGAGATTTAGAAAATAGGCAGTCTCTTCCATTGTGTCGGTACCATGAGTGACTACAATTCCCTCACACAAATTATTGCTGAAAAGGCTGTCTATTACATCTAAAAGGCGAAACCATATTGCCTGTTCCATATTCTGGCTTGAAATGTTGCATATCTGAATTCCCTTGAGATTGGCTACCTGCTTTAAATCCGGAACTGTAGCAATTATTTGGTCTATGCTTATTATCCCCGGCGTATAAGAAGCTTGAGTAGAGCCTGCTGCCGAACCGGCTATAGTGCCTCCTGTTGCAAGGATGATTACTCTGGGTTTTTGATTTTGAGCCGAAAGAGAGATTATGGGCAATAGAAAGAAAAACAAGAAGAGACTTCTTTTCATTTGTAATTGTTTTAGATGCTATTACAAATATAGGATAAAAACTCTGATGCAGGGAAATCAAAAAGGCCTGCCCCTCTGCTACAAGTGACCGGCCTTCTCTTGTGTACTAAAACCTAAACCTACACATATTAGATGCACAAGTATTGAAAAATGCTGCAACAATCTATGAAAATATTTTATTTTTTTTCATTGTGATCACCGGAAGCATTGCGGCAAGATAACCGATAAGCCCCACTCCGGCTATTGTCGAAAGAATATCCCATCCACTGATAACTACTGGGTAATAGTCAATTACAAAATTGCCCGGCATTTTTACAATTCCAAAGTGCTGCTGAATCAGGCAAATCAAAATTCCGAGAATTAATCCGATAAAAAGACCGGTTAATGAAATCATCCATCCCTCAAAAAGGAAAATTCTGCGGATTAGCTTGTCGTTTGCTCCAAGACTTCGGAGTGTTTCCGCGTCCTCTTCTTTTTCAATGATGAGCATGGATAAGCTACCAAAAAGGTTGCAGGAAATAATTATAAGCACAAAAATGAGAATAAGGTAAATGGAGAGCTTTTCCGATTTCATCATTTTGTAGAGCGTTTCATTTTGTTGGTACCTGTCCTTGATTACATATCCCTTTCCCAGAATTTTTGAAAAATCCTGTTTTATATCATTTGAATCGCTGCCCGGTTTTAGGAAAACCTCAACTGATGTAACTTCTTTTTCCATTTCAAGAAGTTCCCTTGCCGAGGCAAGAGGAATAAAAATATATTTTTTGTCGAAGTTCTGCTCAATTGAAAAAACGGCAGACGGGAATACCTTTATGAAACTCAGAGAAGATAAGGGATTTATCAAAGATACTGAGCCGTATCGTGAAGGGAAATACAAGTAGAGAGGCTCAACAAAATGGGACCTTATTCCCAGTTGCAATGCAATGCTCTTTCCAACAACAGCCTGTGGAATATCTCCTTCATAAAGAGAAAACCGGCCATCAATTACAAAATCTCCGATGTTGGTAGCCGAGATGAAGGATGAATCGATTCCCTTGATTGTTGCAACCGCCTCCTGATATCCATATTTTACAAACACATTCTCTTCGGCTATTTCACAAAACCGTGCGGTGTTTGAGTTGTCTCTTATTTTTTTAAAATCGGTAGTGTTCGGATCAAACCTTTTTCCCTCTGCAGGAATAATTAACAAATCGGACTCACTGTTTGTGTAAAGCGATTTTACAAGACCTTCGAAACCGTTATAAACACTAAGGATTATTATAAGAGACATAGTCCCCAGTGTTATTCCCGCCGCACTTATGAGTGATATTATATTGATTACATTGTGCGACTTCTTTGCAAAGAGGTATCGTTTAGCTATGAAGAACGGCAGTCTCACACACTCTCTCCTCTATTTCTTTAGCAACTCGTCAATTCTCTCAACGTAGTCGAGCGAATCGTCAATAAAGAACATGAGTTCGGGAACAATCCGCAGCTGTTTTGAAACTCTTTTGCCCAATTCGCCTCTGAGGTATTTAGATGATACTTCTACCAGTTTAAGGACATCTTTTGATTTTTCCGAGGGAAAAATACTCAGGTGTACCCTGGCCACTGACAGGTCCGGACTTATATTCACTGTTGTCACAGTTACCATTGCGCCCCCGTAGGCACTCATTCCCTTGTGTTGTATGATCTCTGCCAGATCTCTCTGCAGTTGTTTGCCTACCTTGTTTTGTCTTGTTGTTTCTCCCTCCATGCCTACTCAATTTTTAGAATGTAATAATTTTTCTTTCCTTTCTGGACAAGGATATACTTGCCATTAAGGAGATCGTCTTCAGTAATGAGACTCTCCGGGGAGTCGCACTTCTCTTTGTTTATAAACACACCGCCTCCAGTTACCATTTTACGGCACTCTCCTTTCGACGGGAAAACAGCGTTGGCTACGGAAAGCATTTCTACGATGTTTATTCCAAGATGTTCCCGTTTAAAAGTAAATTGCGGCACTCCGTCAAAAACTGAGAGGAATGTATCTTCGTCAATTGCCTTAAGTGCTGACGATGTAGACTGGCCAAAAAGAATTTGAGATGCACCGATTGCTTTTTCATACTCTTCACTGCCGTGAACCATAATAGTAACCTCTTTTGCAAGAAGTTTCTGAAGGCTTCTCAGGTGTGGCTCCTCTTTATGTAACTCAATTGCTTCTTCTATTGTTTCTTTTGGGAGCATTGTAAATATCCGCATGTATTTTTCGGCATCCTCATCGCTCACGTTGAGCCAGAACTGGTAAAATTTATACGGACTTGTATATTTTGCATCAAGCCAAATGTTTCCCTGTTCGGTTTTGCCAAATTTACCTCCATCGGACTTTGTAATCAAGGGGCATGTGAGAGCAAATGCCTCTCCGCCGAGTTTTCTCCGGATAAGTTCTGTGCCGGTGGTAATGTTTCCCCACTGGTCGCTGCCTCCCATCTGGAGCTTGCAGCCATGGTTTTCGTATAGAAACAGGTAGTCGTAACCCTGAACAAGCTGGTAGGTAAATTCAGTAAAAGACATCCCCTCGCGCTCGTCGCCAGAGATTCTTTTCTTTACAGAATCTTTACTCATCATGTAGTTCACGGTAATGTGCTTTCCAATATCCCTTATGAAATGGAGAAAGGTATAATCCTTCATCCAGTCGTAATTGTTTACAAGTATTGCTGCATTTGAAGCAGACGAATCAAAATCAAGAAATCTCGAGAGTTGTGTTTTAATTGCATTCTGGTTGAAGCGCAAAGTCTTTTCGTCCAGAAGGTTTCTTTCGGAAGACTTCATAGACGGGTCTCCTATCATTCCGGTTGCTCCGCCCACGAGTGCTATAGGCCTGTGACCGCAGGCCTGGAAATGTTTTAACATCATTATGCTCACCAGGTGCCCAATGTGGAGAGAGTCGGCTGTTGGATCGATGCCTACATATGCAGAAGTCTCTTCTTTCAGGAGTTGCTCTTCCGTACCGGGCATAATATTATGGATCATACCTCTCCAGGTGAGTTCTTTAACAAAGTTGCTCATTTTAGGTATCTTTTGGGCAAAAGTACGGTTTTTTCCTTAATTTTGCACGATTACTTATTATCTATGAAAAGAACCACCAACTTCAAACTCTCCCTCTATTTTATTGCGGTTTTACTATTTAGCGCTCTAACCTGCGGGAGTCCGGCATTTGCCCTCGAGAACCAATTTTCAAAGGAAATTAGCAGCGACTCCTTAAAACGGAGAATTGAGCAGCTCCCAAACATCCGCGATGTCCAAAGAATCGAAAACGGACAATTCAAAGACAAATATGTGCTTTATGTAGAACAGCCCATAAGCCATGAAGATCCATCACTTGGAACATTCCGTCAAAGAGTATATGTAATGCATGCCGGAATAGACAGGCCAACAGTTATTGTAACAGAAGGATATGGAGCATCTTATGCTTCAAATCCCAAATACAGAGAGGAGATTTCTAAACTTTTCAACACCAATATTATTTTTGTTGAGCACCGGTATTTTCTTGAATCGACACCAAAGCCGCTTAACTGGAATTATCTTACAGCAGAAAGTTCCGCATTTGACCTTCACAACGTAACAATGATTTTCAAAGAGATCTACAAAAAGAAGTGGATAGCAACAGGCATAAGCAAAGGAGGTCAAACCGCTCTAATTTACAGAGCCTTTTTTCCGAATGATGTTGAGATAACAGTTCCATATGTCGCTCCATTGTGCAAAAGTGCCGAAGACGGAAGGCACGAGCCGTTTATAGCAAATTTTGCCGGAACACCGGAACAGAGAGCAAAACTTCTCTCTTTTCAGATGGAGGTTCTTAACAGAAGAGCCACCCTACAGCCAAAATTTGACTCACTTTGCGTCGCCAAAAATTACGAATTCAATTTACCTACGGAACAAATATACGATTACTCCGTGCTTGAGTTCCCTTTTGCGTTCTGGCAGTGGGGAAGTGACTCCGAAAAGGTTCCTGCAACAACTGCTACCGATGAAGAAATCTTCAACTACTGGATGAAAATTAGTTCTCCCGATTATTTTGTAAAAGAGAGTACTACTACTGCTTTTTTTGTTCAGGCAGGAAGAGAACTGGGATACTACGGATACGACACGAAGCCTTTCAAGGGACTGCTTAAAATTAAGAGTGCCAAAGGTTATCTTTCTGCATTGTTTCTCCCGGATGCAGCAAAATTCAAATTCGAATCTAAGCTATACAGGAAACTGTCTAAGTTTGTAGCAACAACAGATTCCAAAATGATTTTCATTTATGGTGAGTTTGACCCGTGGTCTGCAGTAAAAGTAGATGAACCAAAATCAAATAATGTTGTTGTTGTTGTTGAACCTAAAGGCAGCCACAGGTCCCGCATCTCCACTCTGCCGGAAGAGAGCCGCACAAAGGTTGTGTCTCTTATTGAAAGATGGTTGTTAGAATAAATTTTATATGTTGGATTTTAAAAATATAACGATTTCGGACAAAATCTGGATAGACGAATTATTAAAACACTCCGATTTCAGGGGAGCAGAATACTGCTTTACAAATCTCTTTATCTGGGACGAAGTTTACCACTCAAAAATTACAAGGTACAAGGATTTTCTTCTCTTCACTTCAGGGAGCGGAGATACTGCAAGATATCTTTTTCCTCCGGGAAAGGGAGATGTTAAAGAGGCAATAGAATTGCTTGAAGCCGATGCTATTGAGAGAAATGTAAAATTTGTTCTTATAGGTCTTTCGGCCCAAACGAAGGCACAACTGGAAACAATGTGTCCCGGAAAATACGATTTCTCTGCAGAGAGAAATAGTTTTGATTACATATACGAAAGTGAGAAAATGGTGTCTCTGGCAGGCAAAAAGCTTCAGTCCAAAAGAAATCACCTCGCCAGGTTCCGTGAACTTCCCGGATGGGAATACGAAGATATTACCGAACAAAATCTTCAGGAGTGTATCAATTATTCAAACACTTGGTGCAAACTTAACGGATGTGGCGAAAATCTTTCTCTCATGCTGGAGTGTTGTGCGGTGAACAAGGCGCTTGCTCATTACTCAGAACTTAAACTCAGGGGAGGCCTTCTAAGACTGGACGGAAAAATCGTTGCCTATACTGTTGGTGAACCGTTAAATTCGGATACAGTTATCGTTCATATAGAAAAAGCAGACTCCGAAATAAGAGGTTCATACCCTATGATTAACAGGGAATTTGCCGAAAGACTGTCTGAGGGATATGTTTATATCAATCGTGAAGATGATGCAGGGGATGAAGGACTAAGAAGAGCTAAGAGTTCATACAACCCTGTTTTTATGCAGGAAAAATTCTCTGCTATAAAAAAATAATTATATTTGCAGGCATAACCATTTGATTTAAGAGTTGGAACCTCCCAGTAGCTTAATTGATGACTATTACTCCCAGGGGATAGCACTTATCTTCATACTGTTGTCATATACCCTAATCAAGGGTGGAGAAATGTCCCTAAAATCGATATCGAATCAGGAGTTAAAAGGCCTGCAGAAAAGAGAAGATTCCGGGGCTAAAAGATTAGTTTCTATGCTCTTTGCTCCTGAAACTCTTTTTGGAACACTACATCAAATATCTACCTTTCTTGAAATTTCACTAATTGTATTGCTTGTTTCTTTTTTCGGAGGAAACAACCTTCTTTTTTCTATCCTAATCGCCGGAATAGTTATTCTGCTATTCGGATATAAACTTCCATATTTTGTTTTTGAAGGGACGAAAATTGGAACTTCTGTTTTCACTTCAAGAATTGTCTCGTTTTTCTCTCTTCTTGCCAGGCCGGTAAACAAAATAAATTTAGGATTCTCAAAAACATTAAGCGAGAGCAGAGAAGAGAGGGAGACACAATCTATAGAAGAATTTACTGATGAGGTAGATGTTAGTGATTTAGACGATGTGGAAGAGAAACGATTGCTCAAGGGTATAGTTCAGCTCTCAAATACAAGTGTTTACGACATTATGAGGCACCGCACAGAGGTGTTTGCGCTCGATTCCGATATGACTTCGGAAGAGGTAATGTCATACGCCATTGAATGCGGATTCTCCAGAATGCCGGTATACGAAAAGGGTCTGGACAATATCAAAGGATTCCTTTATGTCAAAGACCTCGTAAGGTATTTAAAGTCGAACATCAAAAGCTACGACTGGCACAAACATATAAGAAAAGCATACTTTGTTCCCGGAAACAAGAAAATAAACGATCTTCTTGAAGAGTTCCGGCAAAAGAAAATTCATCTGGCTGTTGTAGCCGACGAATACGGGGGGACCGAGGGGATAGTTACGCTCGAGGATATCCTTGAAGAGATTATTGGAGAAATCTCAGATGAAACAGATAATAACGAGAAATAATATTTTTTAAAAATGGGACTTGTATTTACCAGGGAATTGGATAACGGCGCTACGATTTCATTATGGGAGGTCGTTGAAAGCGAAGAGGAGTTACTGAACCTCAGCTCCATTCCCAATGACGAAATTGAAGAACTCCAGCAAACAAAGAGTCTTGCAAGAAGGCGTGAAAAGCTGGCAGTGAGAGCTTTGCTAAACCAATTGTTCGATGGGAAAGTTTATCTTGGCCACCACGATAACGGCCGGCCGTTTCTCCAAAACAGCCTTATTGAAATAAGCATATCTCACACAAACAGGTATGTATGTGTGCTAACGCATCCCGAAGAGAGTGTGGGGGTAGATATTGAGTCTCTGGAAAGGAACTTTTCTGCAGTTGAAAAGAAAGCACTCTCTATGGAAGAGATTGAGAATTTAAGCGAAAAGTCAAGAAATCTTCATCTTGCAATTCACTGGAGCGCAAAAGAGGCAGTTTATAAAAGAATGTCCCTTTCCGACGTAGATTTCTCAAAGCAAATTGAGATAAAAAAATTCACACCCCGCGACGATGGCGAATTAGATGTCTTATTCATAAACAAAGATGGCCAGGAACAAGAATTCGAAGTAAGTTACGAAGTGTTCGACAATCATATTCTGGCCTGGCTGGTGGGCTAATTTTTCCCTGCTTCAATCTCGTCCTCGTTTTCTTCTTCGTCTTTGATTATCGAAACCCCCTTTTCAAGATCAATCTTAATCGCTTTTATCGATTTATTGTATATGTCTTCAGTTTCTGGATATAATGGATATCCAGGAAGTTTTTCTTCTTCCTTTTTACCCGTCAGCCCTTTATGACGAAACGATCTTTTAATTGTTTTTTTCATGTGGCTTTATGATATTTAAAGGGTTATGTGCGACCTGTCTCTATTTCTTCTAACTTTTGTTTTTATATGATAGCAGCAGCATTACTCCGCCAACCACCATCACTGCAACGCCTATATAGGGAGATACATTAAGACGGTGTGGCTTATCCCGTGTAATTTCGAGCTTCCCGAGATCCACCACTTTTTCTCTCGTAAAAACAGTAACTGCAGAAAAAATAGTTAACCCAAGACCGATTAATAAAATTAAAATTGCAATTTTTTTCATTTTTTTACTTGTTGTGATTAGAATCGAAAGTTAAATATTGATCTCGCCCGAATCGTTATATAATTTCTAAAATTATTTACAAAATTCACAAGTCGGCGTTCCTAACCTAAAATCTGCTTTGAATGAGCTTTTGTATCAACCTTGTCAATAATATTAAGAATAATCCCATTTTCGTCAATCACGAATGTTCTGCGGAAGATTCCGTCGTATTCCCTGCCCATGAATTTTTTACGCCCCCAGGCTTCGTAGGCCTTAAGGATCGTGGTTTCTGTATCTGATATGAGAGGAAAGGGGAGGCTGAATTTTTCTATGAAGCCCTTATGAGATTTCTCGTTGTCTTTACTTACTCCCACTATCTTATAGCCTATAGATTCAAACTTGTGGTAGTTGTCCCTTAAATCACAAGCTTCCGCTGTGCATCCGGGGGTATTATCCTTTGGGTAAAAGTACAGTACGAGTTTACTTCCTTTAAAATGGGACAATTTAATCTCTTTTCCGTCCTGGTCTCTGCCTGCAAAGTCAGGTGCTTTATCTCCTTTTTTCAACATGGTTTTTTGTTTTATTTTTAACAATCGGGGGCCATATTTGTTTTGCCGCCGGCGAGTTGTTTTTCTCTCTTTGCCCTCTATACACTGCCAGCTAACTGCTAAGGGCTTGTGCGTCCTCCTCCGCTTTGCTTCGTCCGGCCGAATCGCCTTCATCAATTAGGTGGCAATGTTAAGAGAAAGCTCACCCCTGGGGTAACTTGCTCATTCATCGACGCGAGAAGAGTTTACAATACAACTGAGAAAGACAAGCCGTGTTCATGTTAAATACGGAACTATAAATTGTCTTGTTGGTGCATATACATATAAGAAAAACGGACAAATTATAGTGGATTGTATAAATCAGTATAATTCACAGGTTGATGCGCTTCATATGCCTATTTATGCAACAAACAGAACTTTTGCCGCCTCAGATGTTAACCCAGATAGACTTTATATGTACGTAATTGATATAGGGAAGAATAAGACAACCTTTTCCAACGAGATTCTTATAATATCTGGCACAGATCCTAAAAAAATACGGTGGATATTGAGAAATGACGAGGGAGAGTACGAGACACAAGACTTGCCACCTACTGAGTTTTCAATACCGACGGATATTGTGCTTACTAAAGTGCAATAGAATAAAATTTCTTCTCGTACCGAGATTTGTCCCGTCCTGAAATAGGTTGACTGATTTTAACAAATATAAGTAAATGAGTTCATTTAATTTATCACTTTT
>DOSU01000141.1:4165-4880 GCA_003513895.1 Rikenellaceae bacterium | reverse complement strand
ATATGCGGTAAAAAAAAGGGAAGGTCTTCATCAAAACCGACCACCCCTGACATGGGCACTCATCCTCTTAATTGCCTATATCATCACCCATATGTCTGTCAGCTTTTATCTGTCCAACCTGGATTGGTTGACCGGTGGGGGGAGCATTATCCGTGTTTACTTATCGGGTCTGATAGCGCTTTTGTTCTGTTGGCTGTTTTATAAGTATGGATCGGCACGGGATGTAAAGACGGTCATCCAAATTATCTTTGCAATCTTAGCGCTCCGCATTCTGTTATCGCTATTGTACTTCTCCGCCCCCGATTTGTTTGATTATGAGGAAGGGGACCTGTTTATCCTATATTCATCTGCAGATTTGAGATTTTCCGCTTTTTATGAAATAATCTTAGGTATCGGAATCTATTATCTTACAGACAACCCCCTTGTTAAAAATGCAATCCTTATATTCATCTTTTTGCTATTTATCATTATCCTGTTCGGTGAAGGACGTGTATCCGTCGCTTGCGCAGCATCCGTTTTATTCATTTGGATGTTGCTGGCAAAAAAGCAGCGGTTGCTGGCTTACCTATCGCCCTTGGCCTTGATTCTCATCATTCAGGCTTTTGCACAGGCGCACCTGCTCTCGAGCCTTCCCCTTGAAGTGCAGAGGTCTTTATCCTTCTTGCCCGGTCTTGAATCGCATTTGATCTATGCAACGGAGACCAGCAACCAGTGG
>DOSU01000141.1:3916-4097 GCA_003513895.1 Rikenellaceae bacterium | reverse complement strand
ACAGAGGCCAGCAACCAGTGGCATACGGACCTGTTCTGGCAGGGGTATGAGAAATGGACAAATACGTGGAGTTCATTTTGGGTAGGAAATACTATTGATGCCAGAAATGTCTATTCTTTTTATAAATTAAATTATGTCATGCAACTGGAAATTGCCGCAGGCACCGCCCGCTACGAAAGCG
>DOSU01000141.1:0-3848 GCA_003513895.1 Rikenellaceae bacterium | reverse complement strand
ACCGCCCGCTACGAAAGCACGCTCTGGACGGTATTGGCTACATTGGGTGTCTTGGGCTTTTCCCTGTATGTATCCGTTTTTGTCTTTTTATGCTGGGATATCGTTGCCACGATACTGAAGGATGGCATTATCAGCAGGCGTCATGGCATCTATGCGATGTCGCTAATCTCTTTGACACCGATGATTCTGTTCGGATGGATCAGAGGTAGTTTCCCCGTCACTGAGATCCTGTTTTGCGTTATGGCAAAGGTGCTTTATGAGGAACATAAGGCAGAAATGATCAATATTTCAAAAACAGAGAAATAACTGTGACACTGCGAGTCCTGTTTGATGCTCACGTAATTGGCACACGGGAGACTGGTAATGAAACATATATTATCAATTTGCTTCAAGCCTTGTCAAATCTGCCAAATGTAAAATGTGGGGCTATTATATTGCCGGGGAATGCGCTACCAAGCTCATTATCAAACGTTGAACCTATTGTTTTAAAAACAAAGAACGACTGGACACGCCTAATTTTTGCGCTGCCTGACTTATACCGTTCATGGAATGCTGATGTCTTACACGTAAACTATGTGGGACCCTTCATGAGTAAAGTACCATTTGTGACCTCGTTGCATGACGTTTCTTATAAACGCTTTCCTTCCTTTTTTTCACCACGAGACAGACTGCTTTTTTCGATTTTATCCCCCTTAAGTTTACAATCAACAAAGGCGATTATTACCATATCGCATCATGCAAAACAGGAAATAGCGCATTTTTATCCAAGCTTTAAAAATAAAACCTTCGTTACTCACTTAGCAGCAAATTCAATTTTTCGGAAAATCAATAAGAAAAGAGAGGAAAATCCTGTTCTAATGAAATTTGCTATCCCGGATAGTTACATTTTAGTAGTTGGAAATTTGCAGCCGAGGAAAAATGTATTGAGAATAATTAGAGCTTTTGCAGCCATACAAAATCAGATTACGGAGACCAAACTGGTTATTGTCGGCCAGGCAAAATGGCAATCCTCTGAAATAGAGGAAGAGGTGAGAAAACAACGTATAGAGAATAGGGTGATTTTTACAGGTTACATCACAGAAGAAGAACTTGTGTGGCTATACAATGATGCCACTGTGTTTGTTTATCCCTCTTTATATGAGGGGTTTGGCCTGCCAATCCTGGAAGCGATGGCTTGCGGCACTCCCGTCATCACATCAAACACTTCTTCTATGCCTGAGGTCGCGGGTGATTCCGCATTATTAGTCAACCCATACAATGAAGAGGAAATCACTGATGCAATTATTCGTATAGTGAAAAATATTAATTTTGCTAAACTAATGTCTGAGAAAGGGCTTCAGCGATCCCGGATGTTTTCATGGGCAAAGACTGCTGAAGAGACGCTAAAAGTCTATGAGATCACGTTAAGATCTTCCAATGCAAAGAATCGTTGGTCATGAGAATCGCTCTATTGGGAACTCGCGGCACACCCGCCAGATACAGCGGGTTTGAAACCTTTTATGAGCAATTGGCCACTCGTCTGGTAAAACGGGGGCACCAAGTAACTGTCTATAACCGGTCTCATTTCATCAAGGACGTTAAAAGAGAATATCGGGGTGTCAACATTGTCTCTCTCCCCTCTATCCCCTCAAAACACCTCGATACTATTAGCCATACTTTTATCTCTTCCATTCATGTTCTGTTTCATCGCTCTGATGTCGTTTATTATTGTATTGTTGGCAATAGTCCGCTTGTCTGGATTCCCAGGTTATTGGGAGCTAAGGTTTTGTTGAATGTGGATGGCGAGGATTGGGCACGAGAAAAATGGTCGGGATTTGCCAAATGGTATCAGAAAAAATGTGAATGGCTCGCAACAAGAACCGCCAATGTTATTGTCTCAGATGCCCGCGGAATTCAGGAAAGGTACAAATGTCTTTATAACGCGGATACCGTATTCGTGCCTTACGGCGCTAATATCATCCGCGATGAAGGGTTGGCTTCCCTTAAGAAATGGCGGCTGCAGCCAGAACAATATATCCTCTATGTGGGTCGCTTTGTCCCGGAAAATGCTATCGATCTTCTTATTAATGCATTTAAAGCATGTAAAACAGATAAGAAACTGGTTATCGTCGGTGACGCCCCCTATGCCGCTGATTATAAACGCCATTTGTATGAAATTGCGAATGAAAAGGTCGTATTTACAGGTTATGCCTTCGAAACCGATTATGCCCAGTTAAGCAGCCATGCTTATCTTTATGTCCAACCATCGGGAATAGATGGAACACGGCCTGCTTTACTTGATCAAATGGGATTCGGCAATTGTGTACTGGTCAGAAATAGCAAGGTGAACATGGAAGTGATCGGTAATTGCGGATGTTTTTTTGAAAAGGACCGCCCATTTGAAAGCCTTGTAGAAAAACTTCAATACTTGATCAATTCTCCAGATGTAGTGCAAATTTTCCGTGATAAAGTTCGAACCAGAATACAGAACTATTATAATTGGGAATGGATCACTGACTTTTATGAAGATTTATTCAAAAAAATTTATTTAAATGAAAATTTGGTTTCCTACGACGACTTTCTTTATTTGAACAATTATCAACCATGAAAACAAATATTTACCGGATATTTTCTTCTTTAATATATCAGTTGATCGATTTTGCAACCATTACGGTCTCAATTTGGATTGCTTACAAATTGTATCGTATTTCAGGCATTGGAGAGAGCGTTATTTATCAAAAAGTTGATATTATCCCTGTGAGCATGGCCATAGGTTTATTTGTAATCGTCATTATGCGTTTCTTCAAAGTATATCAAACAAATTCAAGTGTTTTGAATGTCGAGGAAATTCAGAATACGACGAAGGGTCTTACCATCGCTTTTCTTTTGATAATGGTGATACTGGTTTTAGGAAAAGTTGCCATATCCAGGTATGTCATTATTTTTTCATATATTATTTCCTTGACGCTGGTTATTGTCTTAAAGACATTCTTATATCACATTCAATACTTTTCTGTTTCTCTGCATAAACTAAACAGAAAAGTATTAATCTACGGGGCTGGTGAGCTGGGGCAGGCCCTTTACCGCGAATTCAACAATTCACCGAAATTCGGCATTATCCCCGTTGGCTTCATTGATGACAATCCTTTAATAATAGGGCGTAGTATTTCACGAAGCGGTTTTGACACCACGAACAGTATCAATGTCCTTGGGAATAGATATGACATAAAGAGACTGAAGGAATCATTAAGCTTAGATGAAATCTATATCGCTATTTCAAATATAGGCGCTGAATCTTTAAATGAGATTCAAAAAATATTAAATAAGGAGAACATCAAATGGAAATTCGTCCCGAATCTCTATAAAGCATCCATGCATAAGCTCAAAATAGAGCAAATTGGACAAATCCCCCTTGTTTCGGAAGAAGTAAGCAAGTCTTTTTATGTGCCATACGTGAAGCCTATATTTGATATTGTTGTTTCATTGATATTATTGGTGATTTTATTACCACTTATCCTCATGATTGCTCTGCTTATAAGAATGGATTCGAAAGGGCCTGTGATCTTCAAGCATGATAGAGTTGGAATAAATGGTAAAGTGTTCGGGATTTACAAATTCAGAACCATGGATGTTGACTCAAATCCCTATTCTATAAATCCATTGGATGAAAATGACCCGCGTATCACAAAAATCGGGAAATTCCTGAGAAAAAGCAGTTTCGACGAAATCCCTCAGTTGTTGAATGTACTCAAAAGCAACATGTCCATCGTCGGTCCCCGACCGGAGATGCCGTTCATTGTTGAGCAATACAATGAAATCGAACGCGAACGATTGCGGGTGTTGCCCGGCATAACCGGCCTTTGGCAGCT
>DOSU01000173.1:9138-11943 GCA_003513895.1 Rikenellaceae bacterium | reverse complement strand
GACTGCAGGAAGTAGTTGTTTCCGGTTGCACGGCTGTCGTTAAAACCGGTTTTTCCGCTTTTTGCAATATTGATGTTGGTAGTAAAATCTACATATTTTCCAACTTTCTGAGTCAGATTAACCCTGCCTGTGATACGGTCAAAATCATTTATCACACTGCGTCCCATATCTTTTGTATACGAGAGTGAAGTGTAATAGTTTGAAGCTTCTGTTGCTCCGCTAACGGAAAGATCATAAGACTGATAAACCGCAGTTCTCATTAGTTGACTTTCCCAGTCATAATAAGTACCCGCTCTGTCGCCACCTATAGTAAGTGATTTTACAGTGTTATCAGGAGCGGTAAAAGTATAGCCATGTTTATTGAACCTCTTGCTCAACTGGGCAAGTGCTGTAGCGCTTGCCTGAGCCTGGGTTTTGCCGTATGCATAAACATCTGCATTCCAAAAGTTTTCGTAATACATTTCAACCTGTTGCTCTGTGGTTGCTACCTCATAGTTATCTGTTGCAAATGATGGTGTGATACCTACAGAAGCTTTGAAGTTGATATTGGTTTTTCCCATTTTACCGCGCTTGGTAGTTATCATAATAACACCATTTGCAGCTCTTGATCCATAAAGAGAAGAGGCCGCAGCATCTTTCAGAATAGTTATAGACTCAATATCACTTGGATTTATTGTACTCATAACGTTACTCGATGTGTAGTTACCCATATTCGATACGTTACCCGAAACAACAGGAACACCGTCTACAACATAAAGTGGTTCGTTTGAAGCATTCATTGATCCAATACCCCTTACTCTTATTGATGATGTAGAACCGGCCTGTCCGGAATTGGCAGAAATTTGTACCCCTGCAATTTTTCCGTTCAAGGCATTTTCAAAAGAGAGAGTTGGTACATCTTTTATAGCATCGCTTTTTACAACACTGGCGGCACCGGTAAAAGTACCTTTTGTTGAAGTACCATAAGCAACTACCATAACCTCATCAAGGCTAAGTGCATCTACTACAAGTATTACATCTACCACAGAACGGCCGTTTACCGGCACTTCAATTGTTTTGTAGCCAATGTAGCTGATAACTAATACTGCATCGTTTGATACATTTGTGAGGGCGAATTTTCCCTCAAGATCAGTGTTGGCACCTACGCCTCTTACTCCTTTTACGAGTACAGTTGCATAAGGGATGGGAGAACCATCATCGGATGAGGTCACCTTACCGGTAACTCTCGTCTGAGCCCAACCGATATTGACAAGCAATATCGACAAGACAATCAAGATCGATTTCTTCATAGATTAAGTAAATTATTATTTAAGGTTTTCGCATCGAAATTAAACACTTTTTATCTAAAAACAAAAAATTGTTACATTTTATTATTCTTTTGATAAATATTGTAATTCCCGATGTTTATTACTCTGTTTTTTGTTCGAATTTGCGTCTTTGCTTACAAATTGAAACAATTATTCTCTTTGATGTTATATATTTTATCTTATTTCAATTATTTCCTTTCACAATCTCTGTTTTTATGCACAAAAAAAGCTGCCGGAAAACTCCGGCAGCTCCTGTAAACAAAGGAAAACACTATCTTCTGAATGGTCTCCTTTCGCCTGATCCTGAGCGACCTTGTGAAGAGTGACCTCCTCTTGGTCCTTCCGGTCTTGGTCTTCTTTCCGGTTCTACATATCCTTCTGGTTTTTCTATGAGAGCTTTGCGTGAAAGCCTCATTTTTCCGCTTTTAGCATCTACTTCCAGAAGTTTAACCTCAACTTCGTCTCCAACATTTACAACATCTTCAACTTTTTCAACCTTCTTCCAGTCAAGTTCCGAAATGTGCAAAAGTCCCTCTTTGCCGGGTAAAATTTGCACAAATGCACCAAATTCAAGAATTGACACTACTTTACCTTTATAAATTGTGCCTTCTTCCGGTACTGTTGTGATTCCTTTAATCCAGTTCAATGCAGCAGTCATGTTTTCCTGATTGTCGCCGAAAATATCTACAATACCCATACTGTCCTTTTCGGTAACAGTAATGGTTGTTCCTGTAGTCTTCTGAATCTCCTGGATAACTTTACCGCCGGTGCCTATTACAGCTCCGATGAATTCACCGGGTATTATTATCTGAACAATTCTAGGAGTGTGTGGTTTAAGTTCCGGACGAGGCTCGCTTAGCGTTTTCATCATTTCGCCCATTATATGGAGGCGACCCAGGCGGGCTTGCTCAAGTGCGCTTTCAAGAATCTCATAAGACAATCCGTCTACCTTAATATCCATTTGAGTTGCGGTTATTCCGTCAACTGTTCCTGTTACTTTAAAGTCCATATCGCCAAGGTGGTCCTCATCGCCAAGGATGTCGGATAATACGGCAAATTTTTTGTTACCCGGACTGGTTATAAGACCCATAGCAATTCCTGATACAGGTTTCGATATTTTAATACCGGCATCCATTAGGGCAAGCGTGCCTGCACAAACTGTTGCCATTGAAGAAGAGCCGTTTGATTCAAGGATATCCGATACTATACGAACAGCATAAGGATTTGCCTCTCCTGTTGGGATTACATATTTAAGGGCTCTGAGTGCCAGGTTTCCGTGACCGATTTCTCTGCGGCCTGTTCCTCTGTATGGTTTAGCATCACCTGTCGAAAACGGAGGGAAGTTATAATGAAGAACAACCTGCTCCGATCCCTCTACAAGTACTTCGTCGATTGACTTCATGTCAAGTCTTGTTCCCAGCGTAACTGTGGTTAGAGACTGGGTCTCTCCGCGTGTGAAAACTGCCGACCCGTGTGTTGCAGGAAGATAATCAACTTC
>DOSU01000173.1:8152-8989 GCA_003513895.1 Rikenellaceae bacterium | reverse complement strand
AGAATCATATTGCGCATTGCCTCTTTTTCCACATCGTGGTAGTACCGGCCAATCATAGACTTTTTAGCAGCAGCATCCTCTTCGGTAAGTGTTGCCGTAAATTCTGCTTTGAGTTCTTCAAAAGCATCTGTCCTCGCTTGTTTAGAGCTTGGAGTTTTCGCAATTGTATAACATTTATCGTAGCAAAACTTATGAACTGCCGAGCGTAGTTCTTCGTCCTGAGTTTCGTGGCAATATGCTCTCTTTTGAGTCTTGCCAACTTCTTCCATAAGCTCCATTTGAGCCTTGCAGTGTTTCTTTATCTCTTCATGGGCAAATTTGATAGCTTCGAGCATGTCTGCTTCGGCTACCTCTTTCATTTCGCCCTCAACCATCATGATGTTGTCAAAAGTAGCAGCAACCATAATGTCGATATCTGCCTCTTTAAGCTCAGAAAATGAAGGGTTTATCATAAACTTCCCTCCTATGCGGGCCACTCTTGCTTCTGAAATAGGGCCGTTGAAAGGTATATCGCTCACAGCCAGAGCTGCAGAAGCAGCAAGTCCTGCAAGTGCATCGGGCATAATCTCTTTTTCTGCAGAGATCAGGTTAACTGTTACAAAAACTTCAGCATGGAAATCATCGGGAAAAAGTGGGCGAAGAGCCCTGTCAATTAAGCGGGAAACAAGTATTTCCGAGTCATTTGGACGACCCTCTCTTTTAAGAAATCCTCCGGGATATCTTCCAGCCGATGCATATTTTTCTTTGTATTCAACAGAAAGTGGCATAAAGTCTACATCTTCTCTTGCCTCTTTTGCACAGGTGACAGTTGCCAAAAGCATTGTGCTGCCCATTTTG
>DOSU01000173.1:5386-8059 GCA_003513895.1 Rikenellaceae bacterium | reverse complement strand
CAACAGATCCATCTGCCTGTTTTGCCAGTTTACCTGTTTCGAGTTCAATTGTTCTGCCATCGCTTAGCGTAATGGTCTTCTTTACAATATTCATATAATAATTTTACAACCCGGCTCTCCCTCTGAGAGTTTATTATTAATACACACAGCTACTTACTCTGTCCCGGGTCGTTTTGGAAAACAGAGAAAGTATAATTTTGATGCAAATTTAATCAGATTATTGGAAGTATTCAGATAAAATAAGAGGGTGTCCGGCGGACACCCTCTTGTTTGCTTTATTTACGAAGGTTAAGTGCCTTCACTATATTTCTGTATCTCTCGATGTCGTTTGCTTTCAGATAATCTAAAAGGCGGCGTCTCTTACCAACCAGTTTAAGTAAAGATCTCTGTGTAGAGTAGTCTTTTTTGTTTAACTTAAGGTGGCCTGTAAGGTGAGCGATACGGTATGAAAATAAAGCTACCTGGCTCTCTGGAGCTCCGGTATCTGCATTAGACTTTCCGTATTGTCCGAAAATCTCTTGCTTCTTTTCTGCTGGTAAATAATTTGACATTTGTTAAGCAATTGATATTAGTATTTCACCAAAATTGGGTTGCAAAGATAAACAATAATTTTCAAGGGGCAACTATTTTAGTAATTTTGTAATATAAATTGAAGTATATGATACATTTTAGCAAAGCATTTGAAATAGTAATGGCAAATACACTCGGTTTCGAGGCAGAGAATGTTCCGCTTTCCGAAGCATTGGGCAGAATTCTTTCAAAGCCTGTTTTTGCCGACAGAGATATGCCTCCGTTTAACAAATCTGCTGTTGACGGATATGCCTGCAAAGCAGCCGATATCGTAGGCAACATGAAGCTTCTGGAAAACATCGCTGCAGGAGTTGAACCGTTAAAAGAAGTTCTTTCCGGATGCTGTTCAAAAATAATGACAGGAGCTATGCTTCCGGAAGGGGCAGATACTGTTATAATGGTAGAAGAGTGTGAATTTAACGGCACAAGTGTAAAATTCACCGGTAAAAGCCTGAAATCGAACATTTGCTATAAAGGAGAAGATATCAGAGAGGGAGATAGGGTGATTGATGAAGGAACTTTGATAAAACCGGAACAAGTGGCAATACTTGCCACATTTGGAATCACTCAGGTTTTGTGCGCAAAAAAGAAGAAAATCGGGATTCTCTCTACCGGCGATGAAATTGTTGAACCAAATGAGAACCCTTCCAGGGTACAGATCCGGAATTCTAACGGGTGGCAGTTAAGAGCACAGGCAATAAAAGCAGGGGCAGAAACAAATTATTACGGAATTGCATCCGATAATAAAGAGATTCTGAGGATGAAACTCTCAGATGCCATCAAAGAAAACGACATTGTTTTAATCTCCGGAGGAGTATCTATGGGCGATTTTGACTTTGTCCCTTCTGTTCTTGCAGGATTTGGATTAAAAATTCTGTTTAACAAGGTTGCTGTCCAACCCGGAAAGCCCAGCACTTTTGCAATTAAATACACTTCCGAAGGCATTGCCGGTAAAGTTGTTTTTGCACTTCCGGGAAATCCGGTATCCAGTTTTATCCAGTTTGAGTTGCTGGTAAAACCATTTCTGTTTAAATCCATGGGAGTAGAATTGCCCGGCTTTCAAGTGGCTTTGCCCATTAAAAATGAATACACGCGAAAACACACCGAACGCCTTGCCCTTATTCCGGTTAAAATTGATTCCGACGGCAGTTTTTCTCCTGTCAAGTACAATGGATCTGCCCACATAAACGCGCTTAACGGAATAAATGGAATTGCAGAGATTCCTCTTGGGGTTGGAAACCTGGATGCAGGAATGAAAACAAAAGTGCATATCTTGTCGTAATGGAGAAGAGGTATGACCACCCGGGAATTGGGACAGTAGTAATCAAAAAGAAAATAGCTTCAAGAAGTATCCGACTTACTGTGCATCCCACCCGGGGAATAAGCATATCCATTCCATGGCTCTCACGATACTCCGTTGCCGAAAAATTCATTGAAGAGAAAAAAGAATGGATACTTGAAAGCATATTACGCCAGCAATCAAAGGCCGAAAAGAGAAAATTCCAGTTCGGTCCTCAGTTGCCGCTTAAAACAATAACAGGCGATATAGTTTTCGAAGAGCGGGAAATCACAACTCAGGCTAAAGACAGCCTGACAATAGACAGAAAGATCAGGATAAAAAGAAGCCTTTCAGGAAATCTGATCTCCTATCCAAAAAACAGTTCCCGCGAACTTGTCGTTGAGGCAGTCGTGGCCTTGTTAAGAAAAGAGGCAAAGGACTATCTCCCGAAAAGAGCCGAACAACTTGCAGGAGAACATGGCTTCCGGTTCAGCAGAATTTTTCTCAAGAACAACAGAACCAACTGGGGCAGTTGCTCCAGGCAGAACAACATAAACTTAAACATTCACCTCATGAGGCTGGACAGCAATCTTGCCGATTTCGTAATTCTTCACGAACTCTGCCACCTCAAGCACAAAAACCACGGAAAAGAATTCCATTATCTGCTAAATACCCTCTGCGGCGGCCACGAAAAAGAATTCAACCGCCAGCTTCGCAAAGAGAGGCCTATAATTTCTTAACGACTAATCGCAAGACACCAGACACCTTAATTAATTGTCTTGCAAACAATTGCTCAGAACAAAAAGAAATACAATCTTTTTGTT
>DOSU01000173.1:0-5231 GCA_003513895.1 Rikenellaceae bacterium | reverse complement strand
CACATGCTAAGAAGACGAAGAGAATATCTCTGCGTCTTCTTAGCAAATACCTGATTTACTTCGTTTATAGGTGGTGCGGTTTATTAACCATTCGGTTGGCAGACCATTCGGCCGGAACGGAGTGAAACGCAGCGAGGACGCACAAGCCCAAAGCAATTAGTAGGCAGTGTGTAAATGACATAGAAAAAACACAACTCGCAGCCGGAGACCAAATAAAACGAGACCAACCATTTGGGTTAGCCTCGTTTTATTGAAGTTTTGGTTAAGAAAAAGGATTCTACTTATTTAGCCAGTGCGCTAATGCGTACAAAAAGACCGTCTACGCCTTTAAGCAAATCCTGGTTGACAGCTTTAAAATGCTTTTTTGCTTCGGCTTTATCGAACTTGTTAATTCTTGCAAAGAGATCATTTCTAAGTTCAATTGCACTGTTCATGACTGCAACAGCTTCGTCGGCTTTTTTATCCTGATGGATATAAATAAATGCCCAGCAATCCGATACCACCTCGCTTATAAGAAAATCGATATCTTTTTTAATAATTCTAATACTTGCCATAATTTGTTTTAATTTGCCGCAAAGGTAGTAAAATATTTCAATTTAGATTTTTATTGCTCCAATGCCGGGAGTGTCGCTCAATGTAACTTTGCCGTCAACAATTTTCATCCCTGAAAAGACATCATTTGAAATAAGCAGGTTTCCGTCCAGATCGGCCCATTCCATTTCGGGAGCAAGCTGAGCAGCTGCCGAAATTGCACAGGACGTTTCTGTCATACAACCCATCATCAGACGCATGTTAAAAGCCTTTGCAAGTGTAACCATCTCCCTTGCTTCACGCAATCCGGTACATTTCATTAGTTTGATGTTGATACCATGATATGCTCCCTTTAATTTGTGAATATCGGTGAGCCTCTGGCAAGCCTCATCGGCAATCACCGGCAGAGGACTGCGTTCAGTGAGCCATGCCGCCTCGTCGAGCAGAAGCTTTGGCATCGGCTGTTCGATCATATTTACATTTCTCTCGTTAAGCCAGTTTATCATCTCAAGTGCATAATGCTTGTCTTTCCATCCCTGGTTTGCATCGACACAAATAATTGTATCGGTTACGGAACGGATTGCATTGACCATCATTTTGTCGGTCTTTTCGTCCCTTCCCAGTTTTACTTTTATTACTTTATATGGCGAGGCTTCGCGAGTTTTTTCCTTTACAACTTCTTCGGTATCAAGGCCAACGGTAAAAGAGGTATTTGGAGTTATTGCGGGATTAAAGCCCCATATTTTCCACCAGGGCTGGCCCATAATCTTGCCCACAAGGTCATGAAGAGCTATGTCTACAGAAGCCTTTGCCGCTGTATTGTTGGATGTAATGGAGTCTACATATGTAAGTATGTCCTGAATTTCAAAAGGAGAACTGAATCTGGAAAGATCTACCTTTTTTAGAAATTCAATTACCGAAGCTTGCGTTTCTCCGAGATAAGGAGGCATTGCAGCCTCTCCGTATCCTACATAACCATCCCATTCAATTTCTGTGAGAACTATTGGGGTTGTGGTTCTTGACGAGTTTGCAATTGTAAATACATGCCTCATTTGAGCATCAAATGAACGGAATGTGAGCACCATTTTTTTGCTTCCACCTTTTACTCCTTTGCCCTTGCTTTGAGCAAACAGATCAAAAGGATTTATAATTGCTGCGGCAGCCGTTAACAAACCTGCCGATTTAAGAAAGTTTCTCCTGGTAGTTAATGTCATAAGAGATATCTTTTAATAAATTAATTTTGAATTAGTTTCCAAAGTACCACGGATGTTTAATGATTGAAACAATATCGCTGTCGGAATCCACTTTGGTGAGAATTCTTTTTGCCCTTACGAGCCTGGTTGTTCCATCGTAATAATTGGATGCCACTGGAATAAGTGAATTTATTCTCACCGATGTGGCAGAATGTATAAATTCTCCGCCGCCAATGTATATGGCAACGTGGGTAATCCTCTCTCTCCTGCTTTCTGTGGCTTTAGATCCAAAAAACAGCAGGTCTCCGGTTTTAAGATTATCGTATCCATTGGACATGTCTACATCGTCTCCGGTAAGAGCCTGTTGAGATGCATCTCTTTCAAGAATAATCCCATTCAGGAAAAATGCTGTTTTTGTAAATCCGGAGCAGTCCATCGCCTTAATTGATGTGCCGCCCCACATATATGGAAATCCAAGGAACTGTTTGGCTGTGGCAATTATATTTTCGGGAGATGGTACGCGTGTATTTATCCATTTATTAAAATCGGCAGCATGCGCCTTAAGAAGATATGCTTCTCTTCCGTCCGGCAGAGAGACTTTATAATATTTGCCGGAAGTGGAAATTAATTTAACAATACCGCCCCAAACACCATCCATAACTACCTGTGATTTTTGAGAGGCAGTATAACGGAGAAGAGTATAATGTGTTGTTATGATTAGTTTTTTCGCATCTCTCCAGTTGTTGAATTCCTGCTCTGTCATAGGTGCAATGCTGCCGGAACTTACCCATGCAATATATCCCTCAGGAGTAATTGCTCTTGTCCAGCCGCTTTTTTTCTCCAGAATCCGTACGGGTGTTCCCAGAATAGTTTGTGTTGCAGACTCAGCCGAATATGTAGGCGAATACCTGAAATTCACAACAGACTGGTTTGTTATTCCGTAAGTTTTACCTAAAAGTGCAGGATCCGGAAGAATGACCATACTATCAATTACATTAAGGCCGGCTTCGGCAAGTTTTGCAACAAGGGCTTTTTTTGCAGCAGCTTCTGTTGTCGAACCTTTTAAAATGAGATTTCCTCCGTTTTCCGGGATAGTTAGAAAAGGCTCGAAAGTTTTTAACCTGCGGTCAGGAGCAAATTCTCCCTTTACCGTTGCAGAAATTTTTGAAAACTGAGCCTCAATTTTTTCCTTATCTGTCTCTATCTGAAACGAGAGAGCTACAATAAATGCAGCCAGAATAAACATATATCTTTTCATATTCATTTAATGATTTATTTTACCTGATTAAATTTTACAGCATTGCTTTCGTTATACAGTCGGTCGAGCGCAGACACATAGAAATCATATTCCTTTGCCTGAACTGCTTCTATAGAAAAACCTGTTTCCCCGGTGAGTGTAAGAATAGATTCTCCTTTTGAAAAGTTTGGAGTCTCTCCCTTTTTAAATTTATAAACAAGATAATAATATGCTCTCTCCGAGTTGCATTTTTCAATAGAAGAGTTTCCTTTTGGCAGAGCCTCTCCCTTCCATTTAAAATTCACAGTTTCCCCTTTTATGCTCATAACCGCACCTTCCGGAACTGCCGGAGGTGTTGTTTCAAAACCACGCAACTGAGGAACAATTGCCGGACTTGAATACAGTTCTTTAAACACAGAATTTACTCCTAATTTATTGTCTTTCAGATTTTTCGCGTTGAAGTAGCAAACACCCTGATAATTATCCATCTCCCTGAGCATTAGAGCCTGGTTCTTAATTTCAAGAGGCGTTCTCCATGCTTCAATTTTTGAATTTGCATCAAGGCGGTAAGTGCCAAGCCCGCCGTATACAGGTGTTCCGGCAGAGTAGTCTCTCCACCATTTTGCCAATACGGTAAAATCGGCTGCAGGATAACCTATGTTGAAATAGAGCTGAGGCAGAATATAGTCCAGCCAGCCGGATTCCATCCATTTAAGAATATCTGCATGAAGATGGTCATAATTTGTATATCCATAACTTTTGGTATCCGACCCCTTTGGATCATCTCTCAAATTACGCCACACAGCATACGGGCTGATACCAAACTTCATGAACGGTTTAACGGATTTTATTGTGTCACGGAGCATTTTCACGACTATATCCACATTTTCTCTTCTCCACACCATCTTATCCTCTTTTTTATATCCTCTCGGATATTTTGCGAAAGACGATTCGTCGGAAAAATCGTTGTTTGGATAAAAATAGTCGTCGAAGTGAATCCCATCCAAATCGTATCTTGTTACAAGGTCTTTAATAACCTTTGTAAGAAACTCCCTTGTTTCGGGATATGCAGGGTCGAAATAAAGTTTATTCCCGTGTTTTACAAAAAGATCCGGTCTTTTACGGTATATATGATCCGGCGACATGTCTTTAATATTTTCGACATTCTGGCTCACTCTGTATGGATTGAGCCATGCGTGCAGTTCAATTCCCCTCTTGTGCGCCTCCTCTATTGCAAATGCAAGAGGATCATATAGCGGAGACGGGCTCTTTTTCTGATCGCCCGTTAAATATATAGACCAGGGTTCGTTCTTTGAAATATAGAAAGCATCGGCAGCTGGTCTTACCTGTAACACAACGGCATTAAAATTAAGACTCTTGAACAAATCAAGATATGCGATAAGCTCTTTTTGCTGCTCCTGAGTACTGAGCCCCGGCTTGGAAGGCCAGTCAATATTATTTACAGTAGCTATCCATACCGCCCTCCATTCATGCTTTCCGTCGTAGCCCGCTTTAAGCTGGGCAGAGGTCAGCAGAAACAGCGAAACCGTTAAAAATGCTGCAATTAGATTCTTCATTGGCTTTGATACAATAATTAAGGGTTAGTTAATACTACAAAGATATTATATTTGCGCTAAAATTTACCGTTTATGATAGTTGATTCAATAAGAGGTTTTGAACGATATTTAAATATTCATCCTCGTTTCGAGAAAGTGTACACATACATTTTGAAAACCAACCTTCACACTCTGGAGCCCGGAGAATATCCTGTTGTTGGAAAGGAGATATACTGCAAAATATGGGAAGGTCCGGGGAAAGGCATCGAAATACCTAAACTTGAGGTACATGATTCATATATCGACATTCACATTGTCCTTACAGGGTCCGAAACTATCGGTATTCGGGACAGAAGCCGTTGCATGTGCGACAACATTAATTACGACGAACAGAAGGATATTGCTTTTCTGGAAGAGATACCTGAAAATTTCATAAGCCTGGGTGAAGATAATTTAGCTGTTATTTTCCCGCATGATGCACATGCTCCTCTAATTGGAGAAGGTTTTATAAAAAAGGCGATAATTAAAGTAAAAATGTAGTTTCTGCCATAAAAGCACTTAATGAGGTTCAACAACAACAGAAGATACAATTCATTCGTAGGATACTTCAAAGAGAAGTATGGCAACCGCCTTCAGAAAATCGTAATAGATGCCGGATTCACATGCCCAAACCGCGACGGAACTGCCGGACTTGGAGGCTGTACATACTGCGAC
>DOSU01000028.1:8806-16309 GCA_003513895.1 Rikenellaceae bacterium | reverse complement strand
GGCAAATGCTCCTGAAAAAATTTATTCTGGAAAAGAATATTTGCTTTACGATTCGACTGGTTTCATCGATCACTTATTATCGATAGCAACTCACATTTTTTTTAATAAAACATCTTATGATTTTTTCTCCACAGATATGAGAAAGTATGATTTTGTCTTTATTAATGACCCCAATAACAGCAGTATTAGCAAATACTTTGATCTCGACATGTCTATTTTTATGAATCAGATAATCAACAATTTAGATTCATTAGGAATTAACTATCAAAGGATAGAAGGACCCTTCGAAAAAAAATTAAAAACGATAGAAAATATAATAAAATCATTAAAAAAGAAAATTAACTAAAAATATATGAATTATTTAGCCGGTGGTGTGAATTCTCCCATTCCAATACCGCCAGGTTATCCAAAAGATATCATTTCCGGTAGAGGACCTTATGTTATCGATAAAAATGGGAAAAAATATATAGATTTGTGGATGGGTTATGGAGCTTTGATTTTTGGACATGCCGATAAAGATATAATAAAAACGATCTCCGAAACAATAAAAAACGGATGGTTTTTTTCTTACCAAACCGATATAGAAAAAGAGGTCGCTGAAATCTTGCACGAAATAATTCCAAGCGCAGAAAGGGTGAGATTCGCTACTACGGGGTCTGATGCCGTTGCTTATGCCTTAAGGCTGGCAAGGGCATATACTGGAAGGAAAAAAATACTTGGGATAAAAGGGGGATATCACGGGGTACACGAGAATATGATGCCAGGAAGCGGAACAATTTTTAATCTTACTCCTGATTTAATTCACTTTAATGATCCGAAGGCAGTTGTAGAAAAACTTAAAAGCAAGGAGTATGCTTGTTTTATCTTAGAACCGATTTTAGCGAATTGTGGATGTACTCCTCCGAACGATGGGTATCTTAAAAAAATAAGGAAAATTGAAATTCCTGCTTTTCGCAGGACGGGAAACGGCAAGTTTATTGAGCTTTTCGGAGCAACAGGAAACAACCTTAAAAATGTCGATATCAAAATACCTCTTGGTTGTTTCATAGGGGTGAGCGGAGTGAGCGGAAGCGGAAAGTCCTCTTTGATTAATGAGACACTTATGCCGGTGCTAAGCAACTTTTTCTACAACTCTCTCTACACTCCTCTTCCATACAGGGAGATGAATGGTAAGTTTAACATAGACAAACTGGTTGAGATAGACCAGAGCGCAATCGGTCGTACTCCAAGGAGCAACCCGGCCACTTATACAAATGTCTTTTCGGATATTCGCAAGCTCTTTGTAGAAACTCAGGATTCAAAGATAAGGGGTTTCAAACCGGGGCGGTTCTCCTTCAATGTGAAGGGAGGGCGTTGCGAAGAGTGCCGGGGGGCCGGTGTTCAGACAATCGAAATGAACTTCCTCCCCGCAGTTTATGTACACTGCAAAGCCTGCAACGGAAAAAGATATAACCCGGAGACACTTGCCGTTAAGTACAGGGGAAAGTCCATTAATGATGTTCTGGATATGACAATTACCCAGGCCGTTGTCTTTTTTGAACATATGCCGTCAATTGTGAATAAGCTTAAGGCACTGGAAGATGTAGGCCTTGGCTATGTAACTCTCGGGCAGTCTTCTACAACTCTTTCCGGAGGCGAGAGCCAGAGGGTGAAGCTTGCGACAGAACTTGCCCGCAGGGGAACAGGAAACTCGCTTTACCTGCTCGACGAACCCACAACCGGATTGCACTTTGAAGATATCCATGTTCTGTTGGGTGTTTTGCAAAAAATAGTAGATCAGGGAAATACAGTTATTATTATTGAGCATAATCTGGATGTACTCCGTTCGGTAGATTATATTTTTGACCTAGGTCCGGAAGGGGGCGCCAAAGGGGGAATGATTGTTGCACAAGGTACTCCCGAAGAACTTAGAGCGAACAAAATGTCGGTAACCGGCAGCTATCTTTAATTTTAAAGCAGAGAAACTATGGCAAATATAAGAGTGTATTGTGAAAACCTTAACTCCACAATTGAATGTGTACCGGGAACAAAGTTGAGTGATTTTCTTAAAAAATCGGGCTACTCGCCGGAAATTCCTGTTCTGGCTGCTATTGTGGATAATCAGTTGAAAGAGCTTGGTTTTGAATTATATATACCAAACAGGGTTAAGTTTATCGACTATTCGCATCCGGACGGCTACAGAACTTATGGTCGTTCCTTGAACTTTGTTGTACAAAAGGCTGTTGCCGATTTGTTTCCTCAATATTCTCTGGTCATTGACTATAACCTTCAGAATGGAATGTATGCCGAAATCCGTGAATTAGAACCGGATGAGGACGGCACTCCCAAGGAATTTTCTCTAAGCGAAAAGGAAGTTGAATCCATCAAGGAGAGGATGAAGCAAATAATTGCTGCAAATTTGCCATTTACGAGGCATAAAATTCTCACCAACGAAGCCGTTAAGTTGTTTCTCAAACATAGAAGGCCGGAAAAAGCACTTCTGCACGAACTAAGGGGTAAGTTTTTTACAACAGTATATTTTCTTGACGGATATCCCGATCATTTCTATGGGCCGCTTGTTGAAACAACAGGCCAGCTCACATCCTGGGACATTGAGTCTTTCAGCAGAGGTTTTCTTATAAAGACTCCGCCTATAACCAGCCCTTATAAATTAGTGAAGTCGCCATATCAATATAAGCTTTTTGATGTTTTTAAAGAGTATTCGGACTGGTGCAGCATTCTTAAAGTCAAGGGAGTTGGAACATTGAACAATGCAATTAAGTTCGGAAATGCAAGAGAACTTATTCAAATTTCAGAAGGGTTGCACGAAAGAAAATATTCAGCAATAGCCGATGAAATTTACAAAAAGAGGGCCGATGTAAAACTTGTTCTCATTGCCGGTCCTTCCAGCAGCGGAAAAACATCAACTTCAAAAAGGATCTCCCTTCAAACGAAAGTTTTAGGGCTAAACCCTGTTGTTGTAGAGATGGACAATTACTTTGTAGACAGAGACAAAACTCCGCGCGACAAAGATGGTAATTTCGACTTTGAATCGCTGGATGCATTAGATGTAGAGTTTCTCAATGAGCAGATTAACGATTTGTTTGCAGGAAAAAAAATTCAACTGCCCAAGTTCGATTTCACAGCAGGTTGCCGCACCTTCGCAGGACAAACACTCTCTCTGGGAGAGAAGGACATTCTTATTATGGAAGGAATCCACGGATTGAATCCCAAGCTCACAGGGCATATCTCTCCCGAGAAAATTATAAGAATTTATGCATCGGCACTCACTTCGCTCTCGCTGGACGAAAACAATAACATCTCTACATCGGACAGTCGCCTCATAAGAAGAATGGTTCGGGATAATCTGTACCGGGGTATAAGGCCGGAAGATACTATAATGCGCTGGCCAAGCGTGCGCAGGGGAGAGATTGTAAACATTTTTCCATATCAGGAGAATGCAGACATTATGTTTAACTCGGCACTTATATACGAGCTGCCACTGTTGAAGTATTATGCCGAGCCTTTGCTAAGGAGAATTTCTCCAAATTCACCGGCTTCGACGGAAAGTATGCGACTACTCAAATTTCTCTCGTACATAACAGAGCTTCAGCCTTTTGAAATAGCACTGATTCCGCCAACATCTGTAATGCGGGAATTCATTGGGGGGAGCAGTTTTATTTACTAGTTGTTATCTCGATATCCAGGACTCAGGATTTTGTTTCACGGTTCCGTTCCATAACTGGAAATGGATTACTGAACTGTTCTCATCGGAAGATGCAAGTTTGCCGAGCGACTCTCCCGTCTTCACTTTGTCGCCGGATTTCACATTAACCTTTTCGAGTTTGCAATAGAATGTGTAGTAATTTCCGTGCTGCAGCAGAACGCATTGGTTGTAGCCGGGCATAAAAAGAACCTGCTTCACGACACCGTCGAAAACAGAGAATACTTCGGCATTGATGTCTGTTTCAATATTCACTCCGTTATTGAAAGGAAGCTTTATGTTTTTAAATACCGGGTGAAAGTGCTGGCCAAACTCATCCACTATTGCTCCTCGTTTAACCGGCCACGGTAGTTTTCCCCGGTTGAGTTCGAATTTGTCCGAAAGTTGCCTGTCTGCTGTGGACTCTTTGTATCCGGGACTGTTTTTAGCTTTAACTGCTTCGGAAAGAATTCTCTCTATCTCCCTATTGAGCCGCTCAACCTCTTTTCTTTTTGCATTCAGCTGTGTGCGAAACTCCTTCTCCTTTTGCGAAAGTTGAGAGATGGTGCGTTTTGCGCCCTGCTCGTCGGTTTGCAGCTTTTTGAACTCCTGACTTTTTTTTGTTTGTACCTTAATGGAGGAGAGTTTTATTTTCTCCAGTTCTCCAACTTCGGAGTTGATTTGCTCGCTTGTATTCTTTATGAGGCCGGCGCGTTTTTGCATTGAAAGGTTGAACTCCTTGAAGTATGCCCACCTTTTAAAACCCTGATTAAGATTGTCGCTTGCCAGAACATACATAAGCCACGAAGTCTGGTCTCGGTTCTTAAAGGCGGAGTATATAAGTTTTGAATAATCTCTTTTCAGTTGTCCCAAATCATTTCGAAGTTGCATGATTTGCTGCTCTTTTTCTTCCATCTTATTATTGATGGCCTTTATTTCGTTCTCAATTTCGGTGAGCAGTTTTTTCCGGTTTGCAATTTTCCTCCGGATATAAGTAAGTTCCTTTGTGTTTGCTGCATATTTCTGTTTTGTAGAAGCAAGTTGTTTGTCGAGAAAAGCGATCTCCTCCTCTATCTGCTTTTTTCTCCTCTCCTGCTCGCTGGTGTTTTGAGCGGAGAGTGCTGCAGGAAGGAGTGCAAACAAAAGTATGAGTATGGCTGCAAATTTCTTCAAACTGTTCAGGTTATTTTTGTTTAAGTTTATCTACTTTGGCAGCTATGCCAAGTGAAGGGTTAAGTTTATCTGCCTGGCCCCAGTACATGAATGCAAGGTCTTTTTCTCCAAGTTCAAAAAGGACCATAGCATAGTGGTCGAGAATATCGGCATTTTGATTACCTCCGAATACCATGGCCTGCTTGAGCATTTTTTTGGCTTCGGCATTGTTCCCCATTTTATGCAGAATCCAGGCGTATGTGTCCAGATAAGTAGCATTTTCCGGCTCAAGTACGACGGTTTTCTTGCTCATAGCCAGTGCCTTCCGGAGTTGCTTGCCCTCTTCGCTAAGGTAATATGCATAGTTGTTAAGTGCAGGAGCATGTTTTGGCTCGATGTCTATTGTTTTTTGATAGTACTTGTATGCCTCTTTTTTGTTCCCTGCCATGTAGTATGTGTCGCCAAGTATTGAAAGAGTTCGCACGGTTGTTGCACTGTCGCCGTTTGCCAGCCGGAGAATTTCTTTAAAAGTGGAAATCGATTCTTCCGTTTTGTTAAGCTGAAGCTGGCCTATTCCCTTTAGCTGCATAAAATCAAGATCGGCCGGAAACCAGACAAGTGCAGTATCGCTTTGGCTGGCCAGAATTTCCCATTTTTCCAGATAGTATGCCAGTGACAAATATTGGTGCCTTGGTCCCCTTTCCTGCGGGAAGTTTTTGATGTTCTGTTCGAGCACCTTGAGACCAACATCGGGACGGGAGGTTTGTACCATGAAAACTGCAAAATTATATGCTATTGAAGTATCCCGGGGATGTGCCCCGAATAAGTTTTGCATCATTGTGTCCACCTGAGGGAAGAATGTTTGAACGAACTTTGGATTTGCCATGATCTCTTTCATGTATTCGTTCTTAAGACCGGGGTTCACTTCGGTGTTTGCCATGAATGGGAACATATATTCGAAGTAAAGGTCAAACTGGCCTCTTATACGGTAGCTTTCTGCAATTCCGAAAGTTGCAGGAATGTATTTCGGATCCAGAGAAAGGGCTGTTGCGTAGTACTCCATAGCCAGAGTGTCTTTCTGTATGCTTGCGTAATAGTCTCCCAGCATTGTAGATGTTCGCGGGGATGGCTGTTCTTTGTCAAATTCCTTTAAGTATGCTATTGCTTCCTCGGTTTTTTTCTGATATATGAAGATATTGTATCTGGTAAGACCTGTTGCTTCGCTTTTTCCGCTCACTCTTTCAATGTCGTCAATTATTGAAAGGGCTCCTTCGTAATTTTGTTTGCGTATGTAAAGCTCAATCATGTCCAGATACAAATCGGTTTTGGCAGAATTGTTTTGACGAACCTCTTCGTAG
Organism: Rikenellaceae bacterium; assembly: GCA_003513895.1. Lineage (GTDB taxonomy): Bacteria > Bacteroidota > Bacteroidia > Bacteroidales > UBA932 > Bact-08. Next base: position 10,117 of record DOSU01000028.1, on the reverse strand, counting down.
ATCGCTATTGAGTTGTCAATCTCTCCTGTTGCGGCATATATTCTTGCAAGCTCTATCTTATACCACACATTGGAAGGGTCTGCCTTGAGTGCTGCGGAAGCGCTCTTTTTTGCATTTTCAAGATCGTTCTTGCTAATGTAGATTTTGGAAAGATAGAAGTGGGCAGCATCCATCGAAGGATACTCTTTTACAAGTTCCAGAAAAATTTTCTCAGACTCTGCAGGGTGCCCCAGATTCAGAAGGCGAAGAGCCTCCATGTATTTATAATCTTTTTCGATAGATGATTTTTGTTGTGCACCAAGGTAGGCTGTTCCTGCCACAAGCAAAATTGCCAGCACAATTATTTTGGAAATTATTCTTCCGGATTTGTGGGAAATCGTATTTATCATGTAATTTTAAACGTATTTACAAAAGTAATCATTTTATCACCTTTGCAAATATCAAACCAATGAAGATTTTATGTAGCTGCGTGCAACAATTTATCGCAAATTTGCATCTATAATATATATTTATGGCAGTCCGGTACCGCGAATATTCAAACGAGAAGGAGGTTATAGAAGGTTGTGTTAAGCAAGACTCTCGCGCACAGCATATTCTGTACGATACCTACTCTTCCCGTTTGTTCTCAGTCGCGCTTCGGTATGCAGGAGACAGGGAGAGGGCGAAAGATATACTGCACGATGGTTTCATTACTGTTTTTGAAAAAATCGGCACTTACAGCGGAAGCGGATCGTTTGAGGGATGGCTCAGGCGGATATTGGTGAACACGGCTCTAATGGCTCTTCGAAAGGCGGATGTTTTAAAGAACAGCGGAGAACTGAATACGGCAGCAGGGGAATTTTGCCCCTCTCCTTCGGTTCTTGACGATATCTCTTCCAGAGAACTTATGGAAGTTATAGCGTCTATGCCGGATGGGTTCAGAATGGTTTTTAATATGTATGCAATTGAAGGCTATTCTCACCAGGAGATAGCCAAAGAGTTAAATATAAGTGAAAGCAGTTCGCGCTCGCAGCTTAGCAGGGCGAGGATGTGGCTTCAGGAAAGGATAAGGAGATAGTATGGTTCAAAACGATTTTGACAAAAAAGTAAAAGAACTGATGGATGGCTTTGGCGAGGCCCCTCCTGCAGATTTGTGGGAAGGAATTTCATCGTCACTTGTCAGGAAAAGAAGAGCCGTTTTAATCAGAAGGGGATTTGGTTCCCTTGCTGCTGTTGCAGCTGTAGTCGCTTTGTTTTTCATAATGGGTGGGGGTGAGATCTTCACTTCTAAGCCCGATATGCCCGCGACTATGGCCGGCAATTTACAAAAGG
>DOSU01000028.1:5128-8783 GCA_003513895.1 Rikenellaceae bacterium | reverse complement strand
GTGAGATCTTCACTTCCAGGCCGGAAATGCCTGCACCTATGGCCGGCAATTTACAAAAAGAGGTTCCGAAACAGAAGATTGCAGTTGTTGAACAACCTGTGAAACGAATGGCTATTGCCGGAGACAGGAGAACAGAAGGGAGAATAGACAGGAAAACCGACAAGAGTACAACAAATCTGGCAACGGATTATGCAAAGGATTTAGCAGCTGAAGAAATTACTGTTAAACCTGCCGAAGAATTAGTTGTAAAGCAGGCGGAGGATGAGCCAAAAGTCGCTNNTGTGAAAAGAATTGCTATTGCCGGAGACAGGAGAATTGAAGGGAGAACAGACAAAATTACAACGGATTTGGCAACGGATTCTGCAACGGATTTGAAAGCTGAAGAAATTATTGTTAAACCTGTTGAGGAATTAGTTGTAAGGCAAACGGAGGATGAGCCAAAAGTCGCTGTTAAGGAAAAAGCAGCAGTTAAGGAAAAAGACGACAACAAAATCGCAGTTGCAGTCCCAAAAGACAATAAGAAAACTCTTGAAATGTATGAATTTGAGGAGTCTGTTAAGAGTAAAGGTTTTAAATTAAGCAAGCCGCTGCTTGCTGTTTCAACAATGCTTTCTCCCTCACTATCTTCGGGTTCCATAGAACTTCTCTCCAGATTTAACTCAAACCGCAACGATTTGATCTCCACAATGGACAGGGAGCAGCTTCAGTATGAAAATGTATACGACAACAGATACCTGCCTCCGGTTTCTGTTGGATTTCAGGTTATCCTTCCGGTAGACAAACGGGTCTCTTTTGGAACGGGGGTTAACTATACTTTACTCTATTCATATACCGATTTGCAAAATCGTTTTGGAAACGAGCGAAGAGAGCAAACGGTTCATTATATTGGAATACCTTTCAATTTTTACGTAAATATATTAGAAACCAAATACTTCCGGCTATACGGAAGTGCCGGACTTAATTTTGAGAAGGGTGTGGTTGCAAAGTACAGAGTAACCGGGGATTTTCCCGAAAACTATTCAGAGAGAGTTCCGGGAGTCCAGTGGTCTGTTGCAGCCGGAGTGGGAGGAGAGTATCTTTTGCACAAAAATCTGGGGCTCTATGCCGATCCTTCGTTATCTTATTTCTTCCCCGGCCGCCAGCCTGTGACAATAAGAACAGTTGAACCTTTGCAATTTAAATTTGAGGTTGGTTTAAGGTTCCACTTTTAAAGGTATTTTATATCTTTACAGAAAATATTTACAAGTTGACGACCATTGCCGTAGTTATTCTTAACTGGAACGGGAGGCACTATCTCGAAAGATTTCTCCCTATACTTATCAAAAATTCTAGGATTGAAGGAGTTTCAATTGTTGTAGCCGACAATGGCTCAACCGACGGGTCTGCCGAGTGGGCAAGATTTATGCACCCCTCTATCGAAGTTATTGAATTTGACAAAAATTACGGCTATACAGGCGGTTACAACAAGGCGCTTGCCCAAATTGAAGCCGATTATTATGTGCTTTTGAATTCAGATATATCGGTTACGCCAAACTGGATTCAGGCAATGCTTGAAGGATTTGAAAACAATCCCGGAGCCGGAGTTGCAATGCCTAAGATCATGTCGGCTTTTGACAAGGAGAGTTTTGAATATGCAGGCGCAGCAGGCGGATATATCGATCTTCTCGGTTACCCCTTTTGCCGTGGAAGGATACTTTCAAATATTGAGACAGACAGGGGGCAATACAACCTTGACGCACAAGTTTTCTGGGCTTCCGGTGCTGCTATGATGGTTCGTTCCGAGCTGTATAAGAAGCTTGGCGGATTGGATAACAGTTTTTTTGCTCATATGGAAGAGATTGATTTTTGCTGGAGAGCACAACTTAGCGGCAGCGAGGTTTGGGTTTTTCCTTCGTCTGTGGTTTATCATGTGGGAGGAGGCACTCTTCCAAACAACTCTCCTAAAAAGCTATATTATAACTACAGAAATAATTTGTTGATGTTATATAAAAACCTACCTGTAAGTGGGTTATATACTACACTTTTTCTGAGACTGCTGCTGGATGGGATTTCTGCCCTGGTTTATCTTTTTCAGGGAAAAGTGAGTTTCTTTTTATCTGTCTGGCGTGCACACAAGGACTTCTACAAGATGATGGGAAAAACTATGCGGAGCGAAGGTGTCTCAGATGCGGCAAAACCAAAAGGAGTTTACAGAGGACTGATTGTTCTCTCGTTCTTATTTAAAAGGGGCAAACCTCGTTTTATAGATATTGCCCCGGATATCAGATAATTAGGCAAGTATTTCCAGAACTTTTTCCAGTTTAGTGCCCCTCGATCCTTTTATTAGGATTGAATTGTCTTTGATAGGGTTGTCTGTAAGATAGTCTCTGAGGTCGGCAGATGTATCGAAAAATTTACCGTTTTCTTTATAGAACAAATCATTGGCGGCGGCGCTGTGAAACTCTTTCCCCACGAAAAAATAGTTTTGAGCATCAATCTCTTTGGCGTATGAAAGAATTTCCCTGTGTTCCTGTTGTGAGTCTGCTCCCAGCTCAAGCATGTCTCCCATTATGAGACTTTTCATTGAAACCTGCATCGACGAAAAATTCTCAAGCGCCGCCCTCATACTGGTAGGGTTGGCATTGTATGCGTCCACAATTAGGATGTTTGCCTTGCCCTTTAGAAGCATTGAGCGATTGTTTGCAGGAGTGTAATGTTCGATTGCCTCTATTGCAGCATCTCTGGCGACTCCAAGCTGTTCCCCCGCGGCAAGCGCTGCCATCACATTGTCTGCATTATATGAACCTATGAGTAGCGTATTTATGAGAACTCCCTCTTTGAGAGCAATTCTAAGATAGGGATTTTCAGGTGTAACAGGCATAATTATGGCACCGAAGTGGTGCAGCCCGTATGGATTGTTTCTAAGACTTTTTCTCTTTGCCACCATTTCGCAAAGAATTTGGTTGTCTATGTTATAGAGGGCCATTCCGTCTCTTTTCTTAAGAGAGTCATAGAGTTCTCCCTTTGTCTTTTTTACTCCCTCGAGCGATCCGAATCCCAGCAAATGCGCTTTCCCGATATTTGTTATAAGACCAATATCCGGCATGGCTATGTCGCATAGTGTTTTAATTTCTCCCGGAGCGCTTGCTCCCATTTCTACAACTGCAAGCTGGCTCTCTTTTGTGAGTTTTAGCAGTGTAAGAGGAACTCCTATATGGTTGTTGAGATTTCCGGTTGTTGATGTTACTTTGTATTTCTTTGAGAGAACTGCAGTAATAAGTTCTTTTGTTGTTGTTTTTCCGTTTGTGCCTGTAAGAGCGAACACCGGAATAGCAAGCTGCTCCCTGTGATGCCTGGCAAGTTGCTGAAGTGCTGTTAAAACATCCGGCACCAAAATTACTTTATCTCCTTTTATTCCGGGCCTGTCTGCAACAGCATAACTTGCCCCGGCTTCAATTGCCTTTTGTATGTAGTCGTTGCCGTCGAAGTTGTCGCCTTTGAGGGCGAAAAAAAGATTTCCTTGTCCCACCGAACGGCTGTCGGTGGTAACACCTGTAGATTCCTGAAAAAGTTTGTACAGCTTTTCTACTTTCATTTCTGTTATTATTATTTTTTACCTGTCGATCCGAATCCTCCCTCTCCGCGGGTGCTTTCTCCCAGCTGGTCCACCGGGATC
>DOSU01000028.1:0-5053 GCA_003513895.1 Rikenellaceae bacterium | reverse complement strand
ACACCGGGATCCACTCTACTCTTTCGAACTTTGCAACAACCATTTGAGCGATTCGCTCTCCCGGGTTAAGAACAAACTCCTCATTGGACAAGTTCACAAGAATTATCTTTATCTCGCCTCTGTAGTCGGAGTCTATTGTTCCGGGGCTGTTTACGATTCCAATACCGTGCTTTGCGGCAAGGCCGCTTCTGGGGCGAATCTGCGCTTCATGGCCTTCAGGGAGCTCTATGTGAAGACCTGTAGGAACGAGTGTTCTTGCGAGAGGAGATATTGTAATGCTCTCTTCAATATTGGCCCGCAGGTCCATTCCTGCAGAGTGGAGTGTTGCATATTGAGGAGCTTCGAAGCGGGATTTATTTAGAATTTTAATTTCCATATGGATATTTTCTCGGTTTTTAGATATAATAAAACAAAGGCTAATAAAAGGATAGTATTGATTGTGTATTTAATTACAAAATGCACATCCGGTACGAGCAGCGATGCCAGATACAAGATAATTCCGGATCCAACATATGTGATAATCCTTTTCCAGTTGTATGGGATGGGGTAGTATTTGTTTCCAAGATAAACGCTAAAAATTAGCATCACAAGATAGCTGAGAAGGTGCCCCCATGCTGCTGCGTGATATGAGTAGAGGGGCATGAAAAAGATGTTGATAAGGATAGTGATTGGAAGCCCTGCCAGAGTTATGTAAATGGCATAGTTTGTCTTGCCGGAAAGTTTGTACCACATAGAAACATTGAAGTTCATTCCCAAAATTACATATGCAAGAAGCATAACCGGAACTATGTCAATTCCTGCGCGGAAATCCCTTCCAATAATGAGGGCAATTACATCCAGATACATCATCATTCCAAGGAAAATGAACATACAAAATGCCGTAAAATGTTCCATGACAGTAGCGTATAGCTCATTGGACTTCTCCTCTTTTGCTTTGGAAAAGAAGAACGGTTCGGCGGCATAGCGGAACATCTGAATGAAAAGAACCATGAGCGTGGCAAATTTTACCCAGGCTTGAAATATTCCCTGATCGGACTGCCAGTCATGGCCTTCGGGAGAAAAGAACCTGAAAAAAATGGTTCTGTCCAGAAAGTCGTTAAGGGTACCGGGAAGACCGGCAATCATAAGAGGAATAGAATATAACATCATCTGCTTCCAAAGTTTAGGGTTGATTTGGAATTTAAGATGCATCATGTCCGGAATAAATACAATCAGGGAAACAACTCCGCTGAGGAATATTGCAAATATGATGTACGTAAAATCCGGAGTGGCCGAAATGAAGTTGAGGAGAAAACTTTCCGGATGCTTTACAAAATAGGCCGGAACAGCAAAAAAGAGCAGGAAGTTGAATAATGTCTCCGAAATTATTTTTATTGTTTTGAAAACAGCAAATTTAACAGGCCTGTGCTCGAAGCGGATTTTTGCAAAGAGTATGGCCGTAAAAGCATCAATTGCCAGGATACTCGCTATGAATATTATAATGTTTGAAAATCCGCCGTATCCGAGCATAGACGCAATCTCCTGTGAGTATATTGTTATACCTGCAAAGAACAGCAGTGAGATGAACCCTACGGTAATTAGTGCATTAGAAAATACTTCTGACGGTTTGCCGTGTTTGTTTGCAAAATTGAAACATCCGGTTTCGAGGCCCAGAGTCAAAACTACCTGAAGCATTGCAATCCATGCGAGAAATTCCGTAGCAATTCCGTAGCTCCCTGTTGTGAGCATGCGGGTGTATATTGGAATGAAAAGAAAATTTATGAATTTGGCGACAATGGTGCTCATGCCGTAGATGGCTGTCTCTCCTGCAAGTTTCTTCAGTGGATTTGCGCTCATCCGGGGTTAATTTGAAAGGGATTTTGATTTGAATAAAAGCAGGCCGATATTAAGCTGAGGATACCATTTTACATCTCCGTTCTGATAGTATGTGGCAGAGAGTGAGATTGGTCCCACGGGCGACTGCCATACCAGAGCAAGATTTCCCATTAAATATCCTTTTGGAAATGGATTGGAAAAATGTGCAGTTCCGTCCTGATTCCGAATTAAAGAGTTTAGTGGCTGAAAATATGTGAGTTGGGTGTTTAAGAAAACACTGTTGGAAATGCGGAAAATCGGGTTCACTCCGGCTGCAAGATATGTAGGGGCCCTGTATCCCTTTAAAAGAAGCGTCTTGCTGTGAGGATTTGGCTGAAAAGCAGGCAGGCTTATGAGAGTCGAAATGTAGTCTGCGAACAGGATTTTGTTCGACATTGTAAAATCTACTATTGAACCCATTGTAATCCATCTGTTTATCGGATAATAAACTTCGGAATATATTCTCAGTTTAAACCGGTGATTAAACTGATTGTGTATGGGTAGTGCCCCTTCGGAAGTGCTTCCGGGTTTATAGTCGGAAGCAAGAAACGCATAACCTGCAGTAACTCTTTGATTCATTCCCTCGGTAGGGTAAAGCCTGTAATTCGTGTTGTTCTTCTCAACTAATAAGGATGAGGCAAAAAATGTAATCCCTGCCCGTTCCGGTATGTCGTAGGATGTAAAGTTGTCTGTAAGAAAATACTCGTATGAGTTACGACCTGCGCTTACGAGGAATTTGCCAAGAAAATTTCTTCTAAGGTCAATAGGCGTGCCAAACCTTATCGTGGCAAACACTTCATTTTCTTCTATGTTTGTAGGAAGTCTGTCGGCGTAAAATTTCGTCTGGCTTCCTCCAAAGTAATCGAAACGGTGGGCAGTAAATTCTGCTTCATAATACATCATGGGTTTTACTGAGAAGTCTTGACGGAACGATGCAGTCCCCCCGGTGTAGAACCTTCCGAGATTTATATCCAGAGTTGCCTTCCACGGGTAGAGAGAAAAATTGCGGTATTCAACCCCCAGGTATCCCTGGTTAAGTGAGGACGATGAAATGTTACCTCCAATTGCCAGTCTTAGGGGCTGCTTTTCAGAAACGACAAGATGCAGGTCGAACAGAGAGTCTTTGTTCATCCTGGTGGTAGGGTAGAAGGTATTTACATTTCCGGACGACACAACACGGAAATATCCTCTTTTTATTGTTTCAAAGCTTACCGGACCCTCCCTGTGATTTCTGATTGTATTGCTTATGAACTCTTTTTTCCCTCTCTTTAAGGAGTCCGGAGTAAAGTAAACATTGTTAAACATCAGTTTGGGATTCTTTTTACGGAATGCGAGTCTCTTCTCTTCCAGTTCTTTTGCCGATATTCTTGCTTTAATTCGTCTTTTGAGTTCTGGTATGAATTGTTGAGCCAGTTCATATCCTTTTTGGACCATTTCGTCTGTTTTGTTGAAGTCAAGAACCCCTACTTCCGGATATTTGCCATCGATTAGAATGCCCCTCTCTTCCGGAAGGTCGTAGTTGGTCTCGGCCATTAACATGTTTTCGACCTGAGTCATAAGATCTTCTACGCCCGGTTCAAGTGGATTGCTGGAACATTTGACACCAATAATGTAGTCCGGATTAAAATCTTTTACCATTACATCCCATGGGAAGTTATTATAAAATCCGCCGTCGAACAAAAGGGTGGAGTCTATCATTATTGGCTTGAAAACAAAAGGAAAAGTCATCGAAGCACGGATAGCCGAACCAAGGTCGCCTTTGCGGATTATGTATGGTTTTTTTGCCGAAATATCTGCAGCCACACAGCGAAATGGGACCATAAGCTTGTCGAAATTGTACTCGGCTGCAGCGGAAGATGAGCCAAACAGCTGTAAAAGCGCAATGTCCATTGGATAAGGCGAAATTAAACTGGTTGGTAGGATGTAGTTGATTTTTTTCTCCTTCCTGTTAAGGCTGAAGGATGCACCAAAGAGTTCTGCCGTAGGTTCCCTGTGATAAATATAGCTGGAAAAATCGAGTTCGGAATGCCCCTGCTGCCAGGAGGCAAATTCTTCGGAACGGAAGAGCTTGATCATTTCGTCCGGGGAGAGGCCAATTGCATACAGGCCGGAAATTATTGCACCCATGGAAGTGCCGGCAACATAGTCTATGGGTATGTTATTTTCTTCGAGAGCTTTTATTACCCCAATGTGCGATAGCCCTTTAGCGCCTCCGCCACTCAGAACCAGCCCTACGCTTTGTCCGCTCAAATTTATGGCAACTGCTGCCATAAAGAGAACAATGAAAAACCTTTTCACTTGCATAATAGGGGTAATTGAGGTATTTTTGCCTTGAATACAAAGATAATAATTTTGAATGAATCTTTTTTAACTTATCAATATGAAGACTAAAATTTTTAATTTACTGATTATCATATCCATGGTTCTTTTTTCCTGTAAAGGCAACAAACAGGAAAAAGAGGGCACGGATTCAACTAAACAAGAAGACTCAACAGTTATGACTACTACTAATCTGGCTTTTAATCCTTCCGACCTGCCGGTAGAACCGCTTTTCGACATCGAAACAAGCGCCGGCACTATTCGCATTAGACTTTACAAAGAGACCCCTTTGCACAGGGATAATTTCGTTAAACTTGCTTCTGAGAGGTATTATGACGGAATTCTTTTCCACAGGATCATTAAGGGTTTTATGATTCAGGCGGGCGATCCATACACTAAGGACCCTGCTGCTGCCGACAAATACGGTACAGGCGGGCCGGGTTATACTGTTCCTGCAGAAATTCTGCCTCAGTATAAGCATAAAAAAGGCGCCCTTGCTGCTGCAAGAAGAGGCGGCCCGAGCAATCCTCAAAAAGAGTCGTCGGGTTCTCAGTTCTATATTGTTGAAGATGCCGGTACCTGCGCTCAGCTGGATGGCGACTACACTGTATACGGCGAGACAGTAGACGGATTCGGAGTTATTGACATTATAGCTGCAACTCCAACCGGCCCTAGAGACAGACCAACAACTGATGTTAAGATTATCTCAATTAAGCCGGTTTTGTAATCAACCACTCACCCCAGGGGTGAAGCTTTGACCTCTGGGGTCATTGTCCTGTCCTGAAAAAGGTTGACTCACGATCGTCGCCTAAATTGACGCACTATAGCTACACAAAAGGGGCAAGTTAGGTGCTCCTTCGTCGCAGGTCTACGCCTTCGG
>DOSU01000049.1 GCA_003513895.1 Rikenellaceae bacterium | reverse complement strand
GAAGATCTTAAACTTTATGCAAACATACCGGGAATGAATTCCCCTACCGGATCACTTGAAACCAGCGCATACAGGCTTATGCTGACTTTTGGATACAAGTTCTAACAGATTTATCAGAGATAAGAAACCGAATCGGGACCTTCATTGAAAAGAAGATCGACAATGGACAGGTTGGCCAGAAAACCATATTTATGGGCAAATACCTGAAGGTACTGCCCATTTTTATTTTGTATGACTGAGGGTTTCTTAGGATGAATTGATTCTCTGAAATCAAATTCGTGGGATTCGAAACTATCCGTAAGGAAAAGCTCACGCTTAATTCCAACAAGATTTAATAGTAAAGCCGTTAACTTTAAATTGAAATCAAACAGATATTTTTCTTGTGTTTTGTAGAAAGGAGCAAAATCGTCCTGATAAAATTCAAAAAACGGAGACTTATTGTAGGCAGACATAATTGCCATCCAGTGTTGTTGCTGCCATTGCTTTGAGTAATCTATCCGGATGTCTCTTACGGGAACTGAATGTCCGTTATTTCTCATTACAGGAATAACAAGAGATAAAATGCCGTTGGCACTGTAAATGTGGCAACGGCTTCTGTAACTTTGTTTCTGATAGTTTTCAAATTGTTCAATCCTGCATATCGAAGAATTCAGAATTGCGCTGAAATACTCAATTGGAGGGAGATAAGCTGTAGAGAGTACAATTTCGCAAGTGTTACTCTTCGAGGTCATCTACTGTCCTTTTGATAATCCCTCTTTTTGATGAGCGGATAAAGTCTAGAATTGTTCTCTTTTCTTTTGTCTCTTCAAATTCGGCTTCGATTTTGTCACAGGCATCCGAAACGTTTAAACCACTTTTGTAAATTAACCTGTACATTTCTGAGATTTGCTGGATTTGTTCATTGGTAAACCCTCTCCTGCGAAGCCCTACAATATTGAGGTTGTAGTAAGACAAAGGACGGTGGCCGGCAAGTACATAAGGAGGAACATCTTTAAAGATGCTTGACACCCCGGATACCATAGCGTGTGCGCCTATGTTCGAAAATTGGTGAGCAGCAGAGTGTCCGCCAATAATAGCGTAATCGTCTACATTAGTTTCTCCGGCCAGGCCAACATAACTCACAAGAATTACGTTGTCGCCAATCCTGCAGTCGTGAGCCACATGAACATAGGACATTAACATGCAATTATTTCCAATTTTTGTAAGCGCTTTTCCGCTAAAAGCAGTGCCTCTGTTTATTGTGGCACATTCGCGGATAGTTGTATTGTCTCCTATCTCCACATGTGATATTTCACCGTCAAACTTAAGGTCTTGCGGGATTGCGCCAATAACGGCTCCCGGAAATATTTTGCAGTTCTTGCCAATTTTGACATAATCAAGAATTGTAACATGGGGGCCAATCCAGGTGCCCTCTCCAATCTCAACATTTTCCGCGATAAAGCAAAAAGGTTCAATTTTTGCGGTTTTGCCAATTTTGGCATTTGGATGAATATGTGAATAATTCATAATAGATTGCTTTCGCTATTTGTTTTTTATTACTTGTGCTACCATATCTCCCTCACAAACAAGCGTGTCGCCCACATACGCTTCTCCTCTCATGCAAACTATGGATCTTCTTATAGGAGCTGTAAAATAGACCTTGAATATCAATATATCTCCGGGAACAACTTTTCTCTTAAACTTAACTCCATCAATTTTAGCAAAATATGTTGAGTACTTTTCGGGCTCTTCAAGACCGGCAAGAACAAGAATACCGCCAACCTGAGCCATTGCTTCGATTATTAATACCCCGGGCATTACCGGTTCATTTGGGAAGTGGCCTATAAAGTAACCCTCATTAATTCCTAATGTTTTAATTCCAACAATGGTGTCTGCAGACATCTCAATAATTCTGTCCACCATCAGGAAAGGAGGGCGGTGAGGGAGCAAAGCCTTTATTCCGTTTATATCAATAACTGCTTCTTTGTTTGGATCGAATACAGGTATATTTTGTTTATTAAAATATTCTTTTGCTGCTTTTCTGATAATTTTTGCAACCTGGGTATTTATTTGATGCCCACATTTGTTAGCAATAATTTTTGCTTTGAGAGGAAACCCAATGAGAGAAAAGTCCCCGATAACATCAAGCAGCTTATGTCTTGCACACTCATTTGAAAAACGGAGTTCAAGATGATTCAGATAACCGGCAGGACCTCTTTCCAGTTTTGATGAATGAAAGATATTTGCTAGCCTGTCAAGTTCTTTCTGCGGAACAGGGTTTTCTAAAATAACAATTGCATTGCTCAGGTCTCCGCCTTTTATTAAATTATTCTTGAACAGTGGCTCTAATTCATGAAAAAATACAAATGTGCGGCAGGGTGCAATTTCCTTTGCATAGTCCGTTGTGCTGGAATATCTTGCATATTGATGCCCAAGTACCTGTGAATTAAAATCTATCATCAAATCGATAGAGAAGTCGTCATCGGGCATTATGGTCAACTCGGCGCCTGTTTTGGAGTCTTTATAGTAAATTTTTTCTTTTACTTCAAAATATTTTCTGTTGGCTTCCTGTTCTGCCAGTCCGTCTTTTGTAAATGCATCCGTAAATGGTTTTGCACTCCCGTCGAGTATAGGTGCTTCTGTAGAATCCAGTAATATGAGGGCGTTATCTACTCCGAGACCTGCCAGAGCAGAAAGTATATGTTCAATAGTTGAGATTTTTACCTCTCCGTGTTCAAGTGTAGTTCCTCTATCGGTATTTGTTACATAGTCTACGATAGCATCAATAACTGGTTGTCCTTTAAGGTCGGTTCTCTGAAATTTTATTCCGTGATTTTCAGGTGCCGAGGTAACTATCATCGTAACCTGACGACCTGTATGCAAACCTTTACCGGTAAAAGTATAACTTTGTTTTAGCGTTCTCTGTTTAACCTGCATAAATATTTTTGGGATGTATTAAACTTGGCAAAGATAAAAAAATATTACTGTTTATGTAATTTTTTAAATACACTGTATGCTCTGAAGAACTCTTTTGCATCAAATGCAGGCGAGCCAAGGAGTGTTTCTCCGCTGTTTTTAACAGAACTCATAATACCGGCCTGTGCACCAATTTTTGTATTGTCGGGAATGGTAATATGACCGGAAATTCCAACCTGCCCCCCTATCTGGCAATCCTTTCCAACTTTTGCCGATCCTGCCACTCCTGTCAAAGCAGCAATAACTGTATTCTCACCTATTTCCACATTATGTGCTATTTGTATGAGATTATCCAGTTTAACTCCCTTTCGGATTATAGTCGAACCCATAGTAGCTCTGTCAATTGTAGTATTTGCTCCAATTTCCACATCGTCCTCGAGAACAACATTTCCGGTTTGAGGAATCTTTTTATAAGATCCGTCCGGTGAAGGTGCAAATCCAAAACCATCGGACCCGATTACTGCATTAGAATGGATTATGCAGTTTGCTCCAACAACACAACCATTGTAAATTCTTACACCCGGAAAAATAATTGAATTCTCGCCTATCGAAACACTATCGCCAATAAAGACCTGAGGGTGAATCTGTGCGCCTGCAGCAATAATGGATTTTTTACCAATAAATGCTCCTGCTCCAACATATGAACCCTTGCCCAGCTTTGCACTAAAAGCAATGCTTGCTCTCCATGACCTTCCTCTTCTTGTTGCCGATTTCATTGAGTTGAAAAGACTAAGGATTGATGCAATAGACTGATATGCATCATCTACTTTAACAAGAGTAATAGAAATGCTCTCTTTAGGCTCAAAACTTTTATTTACCAAAATGATACTGGCCTTTGTTGAATAAAGGAAATTCTCATATTTTGGATTGGCCAGAAAGCATAAATCTCCAGCCTTTCCCTGCTCTATCCTTGCAACCGACTTTACTTTTATATTAGAGTCTCCAACAACTTCTCCTTTAAGATAGTCAGCTATGGTTTGGGCAGTTAGTTCCATTATTTCATAAAGTTTTAGGGGTGCAAAGAAAATACTTTTTTGTGATTTGAGAAAATGCTTTTGCCGATAACATATCCGATATCTTGTAAATATCATTTATCTCGCCATTTTTTGAGAGAATTTTTATGTCCTCCTCATTAGTGTCGTAACCTTTGTTCTGGACTTCTCCGGTTATGCCGTCAAAAGTTGTGCCATCGAAAGGCGTTGCCGAGAGTATTATCCTGGGAAGTTTCCTGTGAACGAGCATCGTGCAAAGTACCGACAATGTTTTGTCCTCTGCAAATTGCCACTGTTTAGTTGCACACATTACATCAGAATCATCCAGCCGGGTAAACCGGGATAAAACATCTTTATTCAGAAGACTATCCCCACAAAATGTGTTCGCAAGGAAAAACAAGAGAGGAGGAGAACCCGGAAGAATTTCTCCTGCAGCAACCAATTCTCTTGCCCGAATTAATATTTTAATAAGAAGCTGTTCGGCAGCAATAACTGTTTTGTGCAAATAAACCTGCCAGTACATCAGTCTGCGGGAAATCAGAAATTTCTCAATCGAATATATTCCCTTCTCTTCAATTACCAGGTCGTTGTTGTGAACAGTCATCATCTTGATGATTCTTTCATGTCCTATCATCCCTTCGGCAACTCCCGAGAAAAAACTGTCTCTTCGGAGATAATCCAGGCGATCTACATCAAGCTGACTGGAAACAAGCTGATGAAGAAATTTTTTTGAATGTGTTCCCGTAAAAATATCAATTGCATCGGAAAGCCTTCCGCCCATTTCGCTGTTCATCTCATGCATTAATGCAAGAGATATCTCTTCATGAGAAATTCCCTTTATTATATTGTTTTCGAGTGCATGGCTAAAAGGTCCGTGCCCAATGTCGTGAAGAAGAATTGCGGCCATCGCCTGCTCTTCATCGTGATCCGAAATAGCTATTTCTTTAGACCTTAGCACACCAATTGCCTCTTTCATCAGGTGCATTGCCCCGAGAGCATGGCTAAGCCTGGAGTGACAAGCTCCGGGATATACAAAATTGGTAAGGCCCAATTGCTTAATGTCTTTTAGCCTCTGGAAATATGGGTGTTGAATAATATCCAGAATAAGCCCCTCCGGAATATTAATAAACCCATGAACCGGGTCATTGATAATTTTATAGGTTTTTCTCATAACGTAAAGTTATCAAATAAAAAATATTTTGGAATAAAAAATATATTGACTATATTTGCAACGGTATAGCGAAAAGGATTTAAGGGGACGGCAGTCCCCTTATTTATTACATTTACAGATATGATACACAAAGAAAATATCTCAAACCTCATTGATAAATATCTGGCAGACAATTCACTTTTCCTTGTTGAAATAACTGCTAGTGTAGATAACGACATTGAGGTGACTGTCGATTCAATGGAAAAGGTAGATCTCAACAACTGCATTGAGATTAGTAAAATTATAGAAGCCGGCCTGGACAGAGAATCCGAAGACTTCTCATTAACTGTTACTTCTGCCGGACTTGACCAGCCATTTAAGGTTTTCCGACAGTATCAGAAGTTTATTGGAGAAGAGGTTGAAGTAGTATTTAAAAGCGGAACCAAACAAAAGGCAATCCTTACAGATGCCCGTGAAGACAGTATTGAACTCTCTTTCTTTAAAAGCGAGAAAGTAGAGGGGAAGAAGAAAAAGGAAAAGATCGAAGTGAGGCAGTTTTATAACCTCAGCGATATAAAAAGCACAAAGCCAGTAATAAATTTCAAGTAATATTTAAAGGAACTTACCTAATATGGAAGGGTTAAATTTAATTAGCACATTTGCTGAATTTAAAGAACTTAAAAACATAGACCGTACTACAATGATGAGTGTTTTGGAAGACATCTTCCGTAATCAGCTCATAAAAATGTATGGAACTGCCGAGAATTTTGACATTATCATCAACATAGACAAAGGAGACTTTGAAATATGGAGAAACCGTGAAGTTGTGGAGGTCGTAGAAGACCCAAATACTCAAATCTCACTTGAAGAAGTTTCAAAAACAGATGATTCATACACTGTTGGGGAATTTTACCCCGAAGAGGTGAAACTTGCAGCATTCGGTCGCAGAGGTATCCTTAATCTTCGTCAGAATTTGTCCGGAAGAATTATGGATATTGAAAAGGCAAATCTCTTTAATAAATATAAAGAGAAGATTGGCGAAATTGTCGTAGGCGAAGTTTATCAGGTTTGGAAGAAAGAGGTTCTCATCATGGACGAAGACGGGAACGAACTTTTACTCCCAAAAACAGAACAAATTCCTTCGGATTTCTTCCGTAAGGCAGATACTGTAAGAGCCGTGGTTGCAAGAGTTGATATGAAAAACAACAATCCTGTGATTATCCTTTCCAGGACTGCCAATGAATTTTTGGAAAGACTATTTGAACAAGAGGTTCCTGAAATTTTTGATGGTCTCATCACAATCAAGAAAATTGTTCGTATCCCCGGAGAGAGAGCAAAAGTTGCAGTTGAATCTTATGACGAACGTATTGACCCGGTTGGAGCATGCGTTGGAGTAAAAGGTTCAAGGATACACGGAATCGTAAAAGAGTTAAGAAACGAAAATATTGATATCATAAACTGGACATCCAATATGCAGTTGCTTATTCAAAGAGCACTCAGCCCTGCCAAAATATCTTCCATAAAGATAAATGAGGAATCAAAAAGGGTATTTGTATCGCTCAACCCGGGCGATGTATCTCTTGCAATAGGTAAAGGAGGCAGCAACATTAAACTTGCCGGACAGCTTGTTGGGATGGAGATTGAGGTATTCCGCGAAATCGAAGAGGACGAAGACGACGTTCTTCTCTCTGAATTTACAGACGAAATTGACAGCTGGGTTATTGAAGCCCTCCGGTCAATCGGGTGTGATACCGCAAAGAATGTTCTGGCAATTTCTGATACTGAGATAGCAAGAAGAGCTGACCTGGAACTGGAAACTGTTCAAGAGGTTAAGAAAATTTTAAGTTCAGAATTTGAAGAGAGTAATTAAAGTAGAGGCTAAATATGACAGAGAGCGAAAATAAAAGAGTAAATATAGTTCTTAAGGAATTCAACATCGGTATGGGGACCCTGGCGGATTTTCTTAAAAACAAGAAGATAGATATCGCATTAACACCTACTGCAAAGCTGGCGCCCGAAGTTTATGCCTTGATTCAAAAAGAGTTTAGCAAGGAACAGCTCATTAAAGAGCAATCGAAGAAGGTGGCAATAACCGTTAAGGACATAACAGACAAAGCCGAGCAGCACAAACACGACGAGAGGGAAGAAGAGGTTCTTGTAAGAGAGGTATTTATCAAAACCTCAATAGTTGAACCACCTCAGCCAAAAATTGTGGGTAAAATGGATCTCGACAAGCCTGTAAAAGCTCCTGTAGCAGAACAACCTGTTCCAAGACCTGTATCACAGCCGGTACCTCAACCTGTACCACAACCAGTACATCAGCCTGTATCACAACCAGTACCTCAACCTGTACCTCAGCCGGCAACCCCATCTGTACCGCAACCGGCAGCTGTTCCAATACCGGCACCAGTAGTTCCCCCTGTTTCAAAGGAAGAACCAAAACCAGAACCTAAGGTTGAAGTTAAACCCGAAATTCAATCCGTAGAACCTGAACCACAATCGGTTCCGGAAGTAAAAGAGGAGCCTGTTCCTGAGATAACAAATATTGTTCCTCCGCGAATTGAAGAGCCAAAAATCTTAGGGAAAATGGATCTTACTCCCCGCAACAAATCTCCAAAAAAGATTCATAAACCAGAAGCGAAAGCTGTTTCAAAGCCAGTAGAAACTACTCCAAAAGAAACAGTTACAGAACCAACTGATCAAACTGAGCAAGACTTGAACCAAATTGTGCCAATTGAACACATTGAGACAAAATTCGAGAAACTAGCAGGGCTTAAGATAAGCGGCAGCATGGATATAACTCAGTTCGAGAAGAAAAAACCCGAACTTACTTTAAATGTGAACAAGGGTAAAAGGGAGAGAATACATAAAGGCGGCAAGGAAAGAATCGATCTCAACAGAGAAATTGGTGTAGACCGGAAAGCTGTTGTTAAAAGCGAAAATCAGCCAAAAGGAGCAAAACCGGCTCCTGCAAAAGAGGCCACAAAACATCTGCATGTTCAGAAAGCTAATAAAGACCGTTTTAAACCGGTAAGAGCCGAAGTGGACGAAGATCAGGTTCAAAAGCAGATCAAGGAAACTTATGCAAGGATGACAGAAGGGAAAGGTAAGACAAAAGGGTCCAAATACCGCAGAGATAAAAGAGATGTTGCAAGCCAGAAAATGATTGAAGAGCAGGAACTTCAGGAACAGAGTTCTTCAATTCTCAAGGTAACTGAATTTGTTACAGTGAACGATTTGGCAGTAATGATGGATGTTCCGGTAACTCAGGTAATTGAGGCATGCATGAACCTCGGTCTGATGGTTTCCATAAACCAGAGACTGGATGCAGAGGCTATGGTTCTGGTTGCCGAGGAGTTTGGTTTTACAGTAGAATTTGTGACAGCCGATCTTCAGGGAACAATTCAGGTAGAGGAGGATTCAGCGGATAAACTTTCCACACGCCCTCCGATTTGTACCGTAATGGGACACGTAGACCACGGAAAAACATCCCTTCTGGACTATATCCGTAAAGCAAATGTTATCGCCGGAGAGGCAGGAGGAATTACCCAGCATATCGGGGCATACAATGTTATGCTTCCGGCGGGGCAGAAAATTACATTCCTTGATACACCAGGACACGAAGCATTTACAGCGATGCGTGCCCGTGGTGCAAAAGTAACCGACCTTGCAATTATTATAATTGCAGCAGACGATGCAGTGATGCCTCAAACACGCGAAGCAATCAATCACGCTCAAGCAGCCGGAGTTCCTATGATTTTTGCAATAAACAAGATAGACAAGCCCGGAGCAAATGCCGAAAGGATTCGCGAACAGCTTGCAAACATGAATCTTCTGGTAGAGGACTGGGGCGGTAAATATCAGTGCCAGGAAATTTCGGCCAAACAAGGTTTAAATGTTGAAAAACTACTCGAAAAAATTCTACTCGAATCGGACTTGCTGGATTTAAAAGCTAATCCGGATAAAAGAGCAATAGGAACAGTCATTGAATCTTCTCTGGACAAAGGCAGGGGTTACCTTGCAACCGTTCTGGTTCAAGCCGGTACAATGAGAGTGGGAGACATTATTCTTAGCGGAAGCCATTCCGGGAAATTAAAAGCAATGTACAACGAACGCGGTCAAAAAATTCTTGAAGCCGGTCCGTCTACTCCTGTTTCTATCCTGGGTCTTAACGGAGCACCTGCCGCAGGTGAAGTCTTCAATGTAATGGAGGATGAGAAAGAGGCAAGGGAGATAGCAAACAAACGCGAACAACTCATTCGTATTCAGGGTCTCAAAACCCAGAAACACATTACTCTCGAAGAGATTGGCCGCCGTATTGCAATTGGAAACTTCCAGGAACTTAATGTAATTGTTAAAGGCGACGTGGACGGTTCAATTGAAGCATTGGCCGACTCACTCATAAAACTTTCGACCGAAGAAGTTCATGTGAATGTTATTCATAAAGCTGTAGGTGCAATATCGGAAAGCGATGTGCTTTTGGCAGCTGCTTCAAATGCAATCATTATTGGATTCCAGG
Organism: Rikenellaceae bacterium; assembly: GCA_003513895.1. GTDB lineage: Bacteria > Bacteroidota > Bacteroidia > Bacteroidales > UBA932 > Bact-08. The sequence goes on along the minus strand of DOSU01000049.1, from coordinate 6,801 downwards.
TTCGTCCTTCTACCAATGCTCGTAAGATTGCAGAGAAAGAGCAAATTGAGATAAGACTTTACTCGGTTATTTACGATGCAATAAATGAAGTTAAAAGCGGTATTGAAGGAATGCTTGCTCCGGAAGAGAAGGAAGAAATTACTTCAACTGCCGAAGTTCGTGAAACATTCAAAATATCTAAGGTTGGTACAATTGCAGGCTGTATGGTTAAAGAGGGGAAACTCAGCCGTAACGCAAAAATACGACTTATCAGAGATGGCATTGTAATCTATTCAGGATCTCTGGGCTCTCTCAAAAGATTCAAAGACGATGTTAAAGAGGTTGCATCCGGTTATGACTGCGGTCTTAACATCGACGGATTCAACGATATTAGAGTTGGCGATATTATTGAGGCATATACAATTGTTGAGATCAAGAGGAAACTGTAACAGGTAAGATACATTAGGGCAATAGAGCCGGTTGTTAAACTATGTTTACTTCCGGCTCTATTTCTATATTGAACTTCTCTTTTATCGCACTGCAGATTTAGGAGGCAAGAGCTATCAACTCGGCTCCTTTAGCCCCTTCGTAGGCCAGAAGAACCAATGGCTGGTTTTCATGAACACCTACATTCCCAAATCTCTTTCCCTTAAAACCACACTCATCTATGAGCCAGGCAGCCGACGCTTTGCAGAGACCATCTCCTGCAGGATAAGTTTTAAAAGCCGGGTAATCTTTTTGTATTGATAGAGCAAGCTTTTCGGATATCACGGGATTTTTGAAAAAACTTCCGGCATTTCCAACGACAGAAGGGTCGGGAAGTTTTGCGGAACGAATATCAATTACTATGTCTCTTACATTCTTGATTGATGGATCTTTAACTTTCTCAAGGGCACGCTCCAGATCGGCATAGTTTGTGTTTATCTTTGGATTCTTTGTGAGTCGGAATGTAACAAATGTAATTGCAACTAAACCCTTTAGCTCATTTTTGAAAATTGAATCTCTATAACCGAATTTACACTCTCCGGCAGCAATAGTCTTTATTGCCCCACCCGAAAGTTCCACATATTCAACATCAACAATTGTGTCTTTAGCTTCGGAACCATATGCCCCTACGTTTTGAACGGGAGCGGCACCAACGCAGCCGGGAATAAGTGAGAGGTTTTCAATTCCGCCCCATCCCCTGTCTACGGCATAAGCAACCAGTTCATCCCAATCTACTCCTGCTCCTACCCTTAAATAAATGTGTTCCGGATCGTCCCGTGTTATCTTGATTTCTCTCATATCCGGGTGTATGACGAGTCCGTTGAAGTCGCCCCTGTACAGTATATTTGATCCGGAACCTGTAACCATTTTGTTAATTGAGATAAAATCCGGTACAGTAATTAGTTCTACAAGTTCTTCAACCGAATTCGGAGATGCATACCAGTCGGCAATCGCGCTAATACCCAGAGTATTGAATTTCTTCAGGTCTTTTTTCCACTCTACCTTGCACTTCATCTCTTTTAGCCTTTTCTTAATTAGGTCGGCACCAATTACATTCTGAGATTCCTGCGCAAAATCTTCCTTAATATATTTATGAATGTATGCAAAGCGACATACATAGCGCATTACTATTATGAGAAGAAGTATGACAATGGCAGCAAGTTCTGCTTTAAGCTGTTCTCTTATCAGCCACTCTGCTGCATACAATTCAGGATCTTCATTTAGAATTTTATCGATATCTTTATATGGAGATACCGCAATTTTTTTTGCGAAGTCTTTTCTTGACCATTTTCCGGTGACAATACCTTCATTAAGGTAGACCACTCCTCCGTTTGACCGGTTTAGTGATATAAGAGTTTTTATGTCCGTATGGAAAACGTTAAATGGAATTTTATTACCGGCAACAGCATTTTTAATATCGATATAGGACGATCCGAAGAGAGCATAAATATGTACTCCTTTTACCGAAAGCGAGTCATAAAGTTCCTTCATGGCAAAAAAGTCTTCCATTGCCAGTTTATGGGGAAATGGTACAGAAAACAGGAAAACATTTTTAAAAGAGAGCAACGAATCGGTTACATAACTACCCTCTTTATCGGATATTGCGAAATCAACTATCTCTTTTTTTAGGTCGGGATTAACCGGAGTACTCATTGAGTGTGTAAATGTCCAGGTTGAGTCCGGCAGTCGGTCGAGAGAAAAGCTCTGCATTTTACCGTTTTTTGAATAATAGAGTGTCGTTTCAAATGCAGGCTCATCAGAAATGCCCGGATTCAAAACCTCCTCGCGGATATCTGTACCTACCCGGAAAGGGAGAAAATCAATTACTGGCAAATGCCTGAAAGAGTAGAACGAGATAAAGACAATCATTACCGCATATACTCCAACAAAACCGAGCTCCCAGTACTTTGGGGCAATGGGAATAAAATTATCTCTCTCAAAATAGAGCAATATGGCAAGTATGAGCAGGACAATGTTCTTGTTAAAAGTCTGCCAGTTAGTTAGTTTTATTACATCTCCGAAACATCCGCAATCGGCTATAGGATCAAAAAGTGCCAGGAACAGTGTTAATATTGTGAAGAATGAAATAAAAATCAAAGATGCTTTGCATGCGAACTTCATTCTTAAACCAAGCAGAAGAGAAATACCTATGAGCATCTCTGCTCCGGCCATAAAAGCCCCGAATATAATTGGAAAGGCTGTGTTGCTTTCTATCCCGATTATTTTAAAGTATTCCGCAACAATCAGCCCTCCTCCTACAGGATCAATGAGTTTTACAAAACCCGAAAAAAGGAAAGTAAGACCAAATACAACCCTGGCTATAGCTCTGAATAATTTCATATCTTAAATTGATTTTTAATGAGAGAGAATATATCCGATGCAGGTAACATATTTCCATTAATGTCTGCACAGTCTATTCTTACAAAATCCGTGTCTCTTTTGCACTCTTTAAGGTAACGGTCCCTCACTTTGGACTGAAACTCTATACTTGCTTCGTGAATATCCCTTTTCCCCTGAAGATACTCTCTATCGCCACCTTTCCTGTTTTCGTTGAGCTTTTTATGAACAAAGTTTAGCGGAACATCCAGAAACAAGTTTAAATCCGGTTTTGGAATTGCAAATTTAATATATTCAGTATCAAATATCCAGTCTCTCAAGTTTTCGGCTTCTTCTAAGTCTTTGACCTTAGCACACTGGAAAGCAATGTTTGAATAAAGGTACCTGTCAAGAATTACACAATATCCCTCTTTAAGCCATTCCCTTATCATATCTCCGGCTTCCCTCCTGTCGCCTGCAAAGAGAAGAGCAATCAAATACGGGTGTACCTGATCTATGCTTCCAAGGTCTCCTCTTAAAAAACGAGCTATCAAATCGCCAAAAACCGGCGAATCAAAACGCGGGAAATGAAGATATTTTACTACTGCTCCACTGCTCTCAAAGTATTTTTGCAATAGATTGATTTGAGTAGATTTACCGGCGCCATCCAATCCTTCTAACACTATCAACATAATAAAAAGCTATATTTGTGTAATGAACAAAGTTAGGTAATTAATAGAATATATGATAACTATTGAGCAAATAGAAAGCCCTAAAATAATGGGAATAATAAATCTCACTCCCGATTCTTTTTATGAAAAAAGCAGGTGCACAACCGATGAGCAATTTTGCCGCAGGTATGAACAAATGCTTGCCGATGGGGTGGATATAATTGATATTGGAGCATGTTCAACCCGCCCGGGTTCCAAGCCGGTATCTAAGGAAGAGGAGTGGGAATTGCTTAAACCGGCCCTTAAAAGGGTTCTGCGAGACTACCCTGCTTCAGAAATTTCAATAGACACTTTTCGATCTTCCATAGTAGAACTTGCGTACGATTTTGTAGGAGATTTTATTGTGAACGACATCTCTGCCGGTGAGGATGACCCGGGTATGCTTCCAATGGTCGCCAAGCTTGAACTTCCATATATTGCAATGCACAAGAGGGGAACTCCGGAAACAATGCAGACACTTTGCCAGTATGACAATGTTACCGAAGATGTAAGGAGCTATTTTCTTGATTTTGTCAAAAGGGCAAACGACCTTGGGATAAACCAGCTGATACTTGACCCCGGATTTGGTTTTGCCAAGACGATAGAACAAAATTATGAGCTTTTCTGCGGCCTGGAGAGAATGAAAATTGAAACGGGTAAAACTCGCAAATACTATCCTGTTCTGGTTGGCATTTCACGGAAAAGTATGATATACCGCTATCTCGGATCAACTCCCGATGAAGTACTCCACGCCAGTTCGGCCCTTCATCTGCAGGCACTTCTTAAAGGGGCAGACATACTAAGGGTTCACGATGTGAAAGAGGCTGCTGAAGTTTTAAAACTATATGAAATAATTACTAAATTTGATGTTTAAACCACAGCACAAATATGCAAAATCAAGCTCTCAAAGCCATATCTCCAATTGATGGAAGATATGCCGGCCAAGTTGTTGAATTATCGGACTATTTTTCGGAATACGCTCTTATTAAATACCGAATATTCATTGAGACAGAGTACTTCGCGGCGCTTTGCTCGATTCCTCTGCCACAGCTAAAAGGTGTTACTGAAACTCAAATTGAACAACTCAGAGACATCAGCAGGAATTTTACCATTGAAAATGCCTTAGAGATAAAAAGTATTGAGAAAACAACAAACCACGATGTTAAGGCTGTGGAGTATTTTATCAAGAGTAAACTTGAAAAGATAGGATTAGCCCAGTACGGAGAATTTATCCACTTCGGGCTCACATCTCAGGATATTAACAATACTTCGGTCCCACTATCTCTTATGGAGGGAATAAGGGAAGTCTATCTTCCACAACTGGAGAGAGTATCCAGCATTTTGATTAATCTCGCAAAAGAGTGGGAAGAGATTCCGATGCTTGCAAAAACTCATGGCCAGCCTGCATCTCCCACAAGAGTAGGGAAAGAGATTAATGTATTTGTTGTCCGCATAAAAGAACAACTTTCCATGCTGGAACGAGTTCCTTTTGCAGCCAAGTTTGGTGGAGCTACAGGCAACTTCAACGCCCACGCAGTTGCCTATCCTTCAATAAACTGGAATCTGTTTGCAATCTCATTTGTTGAGGGAACGCTTGGACTTAAACGCTCATACCCTACAACACAAATTGAGCATTACGACTATCTTGCCGCACTGTTCGACAATCTTAAGAGAATCAACACGATTTTGATAGACCTCAGCCGCGACATCTGGACTTATATCTCCATGGAGTATTTCCGTCAGCGGATAAAAGAGGGGGAAATCGGGTCTTCGGCAATGCCGCATAAAGTGAATCCAATTGACTTTGAAAATGCAGAGGGAAACCTTGGAGTAGCGAATGCAATTTTTGAACATCTGGCGGCAAAACTGCCAATTTCACGCCTGCAAAGAGACCTCACAGACTCAACAGTACTCCGCAACATAGGCGTTCCAATTGCGCATACAATAATTTCCTTCAAATCCCTTGAAAAAGGACTTGGAAAACTTATCCTTAACAAGGCAGCAATAGATGCCGACCTTGATTCGAACTGGGCAGTTGTTTCAGAAGGAATTCAAACAATTCTCCGTCGTGAAAACTACCCGAAACCATACGAGGCACTTTTGGCACTAACCCGCACAAACAAGCCCATAGACAAAGAGGCCATCCTTAACTTCATTGAAAGCCTTAACATCTCAGAATCTGTCCGTAAGGAGCTTAAGGCCATCACTCCATTCACATATACCGGAATTTAGTTTATTAAAAAAACATGAGAAAGATATTTTTTGCACTGGTTGCTCTCTTCGCAATTGTTTCATTTTCGACAAATGCACAAGGCCAAAATTTAAACTACGACAATTATTTCACAAAAGAGAGGCTCAGGATTGATTTGGTTTTTGCCGGAGATGCACGAGAACAGAGCATATTTCTTGATGCTTTGCAAAAAGAGGGAGAATGGAGCGGTTCAAAAACAAACCTGAACGACAACTTCAATTACGGAGAGTATCGTTACGAAGTTTACACAAAAACCGGCGAGAAAATCTTTTCACAAGGGTTCAGCACTCTGTTTCAGGAGTGGAGAACCACTGCAGAATCCAAAACAACTCCAAGAGCATTCACCGGCTCATACAGGATTCCTTTTCCCAAAGAACCGGTTACAGTTAAGTTCTTTGAAAGGGAAAAATCCAACGGAAAATTTGAATTGTTATACAGCCTCAACATAGACCCTGCCGACAAAATGATTAACCGCGAAAAGGAAAACAACTTCAAGGTTACTTCCATTTTGAACAGCGGCGACCCGGCTAAAAAGGTTGATATTTTGTTTATTGCCGAAGGCTATTCGGCAGCAGAAATGGAAAAATTCCGCACCGATGCTGCGAAATTTGCAGGTTACCTCTTTAACATCGAACCGTATAAATCCAGAAAATCCGACTTTAACATATGGGCTGTTGAATCTGTTTCACAGGAGTCAGGTCCGGACATTCCTCATTTGGATATATGGAAAAACAGTGTTGCCTCTTCAAATTTCTTCACATTCCGCATAGACAGGTATCTCACTGCTCCCGACCACAAAAAAGTATCCCAGATTGCAGCTAATTCTCCTTGCGACGCAATGTATGTAATTGTAAATACAAATAAATACGGCGGCGGCGGAGTATACAACTTTTACGGCCTGAGCATGTCCAACCACCCTGCCGAAGCTGCCGTGTTTGTGCACGAGTTTGGACACAGCTTTGCCGGTCTTGGCGACGAATACTATACTTCGGATGTTGCATACGAAGATTTTTATAATCTCAAGGTAGAGCCATGGGAACCAAACCTCACAACCCTTGT
>DOSU01000067.1:1049-3777 GCA_003513895.1 Rikenellaceae bacterium | reverse complement strand
TCTCTGCTTCCAAGTCATATCGTTATAGTACAACCGCTTCTGGATATGAGATATGCGCTTCACTTGAACAACAAGGACTATCTACTGTTACTTGTGGTGGATCATCAAATTGTGGAACTACATGTAACTACAAAATTACAAATCCATGAACAGACCTATTAATGGGTCTTGACAAAAGACCTATTTATAGTAATATATAGGCATGACTACAGTATCAATATCACAATTAAAAGTTAATCCAATGGCAGTTTTCAGCAGTGCTATAGATTTTCCAATTCAAATACAAAATAGAAACAAAACTGCTGGTTATTTTGTCGGGAAGGATTTATTTGAAAAAATGATAAATTATATGGAGGATGTTGAAGATAAAAAAACCATTAAGTCAATTAATCTTGATGACAAAACGGACTTTGAAGATTTTGTTGCAACTCTAGAGATATGATTTATGAAACTTACAATTACTTCACATGCCCAAAAACAATTGAAGAAACTTCCGAAAACTTATCAAATTATAATTACTCAAAAAATTAGGAAATTAATAACAGAGTCAAACTCTGGATCCGAAAAATTAAGCGGATTAAAGAACTACTACAAAAATAGAGTTGGAATATATAGAATAGTATTCGTCAAAAATATAGATGAAATTGAGGTGGTTTTGATTGCTCATCGTAAGGAAATCTATTTGCTTCTAAAAAGAATTATTGGTTAGTAGTATAGTTAGTGTATGAATAGAAACTCCAAGGGTTATACTTTAATCGAATTATTGGTTGTAATTACAATTTCAATAATTGTTTTTGGTGTTGGTCTAGCTGGATATAGAGAATTTTCAAGAAGACAGGCATTAACAGGAATTTTAAAGCAGGTTAAAGCTGACCTTCGGCTTGCTCAACAACTAGCTTTGACTGGTCAAAAACCAGAAACATGTGCAAAACTTATTGGATATACGTTTACAGCAACTAGTTCAAATTATAAAATTATTGCAAGTTGTTCTGGTGGGTCTGTAGAAAATAAAAGTGCCGATATGCCTGTAAACACAACTATTTCAGCTGGAAGCTTAACATTTAAGATTTTGGGACAAGGTACAAGTCTTTCCAGTTCGCTTACCTTTACAATTACCAATTCTGTAGCAGGTACTACTGGAACAGTTATAGTTGGAACTGGAGGAGATATTAACTAAAAATAAGAATTATGAATTATGAAATAAGAAATGATGCTGGGCAGAGTATGTTTGAGGTAGTAATTGCAATATTTATTATTGCAATGATTATTGTGGGGGTTGTTTCACTTACCACAATTTCAGTTTCTAATTCAGTTTTTTCTCGTAATAAAACTTTGGCAGGAAAATATTCACAAGAAGCAATTGAGTGGTTAAGAAGTCAAAGAGAAGCAAATTTTACAACATTCAAAACAAATGCAGTTGGAACTCGTTGTTTAAATACACTTACTTTTACGGCTCCGCCATGTCAATTTATAAACACCATTTTCAAAAGACAGGTTACTTTTACAACCACCACAAACCCTACTATTATAAAGGCTGAAGTAATTACGTCCTGGACTGATTCAAAAGGAACACATCAGGCAGTATCGACAACAGAATTTACAGATATCAGAGAGAAATAATTAAGAGTTAAGAAATAAAAATTAATATATAAGCAAAGCTTGTTAGAATATCATGAAAATTAGATACACAAAAAAGGGATTCTCTCTCATTGAAATGATGATTACAATTTCTATTTTTGCTGTGATTGGAGTTTTGGTAACATCATCTATGGCCTTGACTCTTAGAAGTAGTAAAAAAAGTGATTCTTTGGTTCGTGTCCGAGAAAGTCTTAATTATTCTTTATCAAGTCTTGAAAGGCAAATTAGAAATTCAGAAAAAATTACATCAACCTGTGCCATTACAGGTACAACATCAACCTCTATTTCTTATATTTCAATTGAAGGGATAACTACACAATTTGAATGTAAAACACCAGGGGCATTAGGTTATATTGCCTCAGGTTCTGCATCGTTGAGGCTTACTCCATCCGATATATCAATCACCTCTTGTTCATTCACCTGTACTCAAGCAGTAAACTCCCCTGCTATCATAAAGGTAAATGTGACGGCAGAAGATAACACTTCAACTTCTACAGAAAAAGGATCTGTTTCAACCACTATGGAAATAATTACAAGAAATTATTAAATTAAGGTGCCACTTCTGCCCACCTTTGTCCTCTGAAGCCAAGTTTGTTTAAATCAAATTTAATATTTTAAGACTTTCGACAACAGAAGAGTTTTGGGTATTTACTAAATTAACCCTATCCATGTATGACTTAAAAATTGGTGTTAAAAATTCATCAGCCCATGATGGCGACAACGTTAATACTCCGGAAAAATCCATCTCCAACTCTTCATTTTTAGGAAAGTCGCGCAAGGTTGACTGAAAAGCCTTAAATGCCTCTCTCCCCAATTCGCGTGAAATCAATGTTTTGCCGAATTTTTCAAGTTGCAATTTCATATACATTTTTCTCTTTAAAAGATATTAAAATTCTATTTTCGCCAGACATCCTCGTACAACACGTTGGCCACGTGTGACACGAAATACTTTATCTTGCCCTTTCATGCGTACCTCGGCGTCACCGCTGGTAAAAAACAAATCAGTTGGCCGATCGGCAACGACCTCGCGAACAAGCTTAAGTCCATTACCACGCTTTTCCGGCGCACGTCCGGAAACAAATTCCGTAAA
>DOSU01000067.1:261-929 GCA_003513895.1 Rikenellaceae bacterium | reverse complement strand
ATTTGAAAGTTTCGGCCGAGCCTGCCTTAATGTTGCCAAAACACCCAACCCTCTATCGGCAAGGACAATGATTCGCTTTTCAAGATCATACCCGAAAAAGATTCCCGCAGTATCCGGCCATTTTCCCAAATTATGGGCGAATGAATTATCGCCGATTTCTCCGGTAATTAAAACAATCAAAGAATATAATTCTTCAAACCCCGGTTTCCGTATTAGGATATCCTGCATTTTGGTCAGCCTTGCGTTAAAAATTGAACTTGTCGGGCAATAGAATGTACCCGGGAACTCAATTCCGTCTTGAATCCATTCCGAAGCGAACTTCATTAAATCGCTGGCAAATATTTCTAAATCATTTTCGCGGTAATAACGATGGGTCCCGCCTCCTTTTTTGATCGCAACCAATTTACCGTTTTCATCCCAGCGACGAAGCGTATTCAAAGAAACGCCCAGATATTCTGCGGCTTGACCAATTGTAAGCAGTTTTTCTTCCATGCTTTCATGATATCATATCGTCCAAACCTACACAACTATCCATCAAATCTACCCAAAAATATGGCAATCTACTCGTTGACCGTCTGTAGCTCCTCACTTGAACGCTTTCAATATTAAAGAAACTATTTGTTGAATATTGAAGCAAACCTTGCTTCGCTCATAACTTTCATTACTTC
>DOSU01000067.1:0-194 GCA_003513895.1 Rikenellaceae bacterium | reverse complement strand
CGCTCATAACTTTCATTACTTCTTCGGGCGAAAAAACTTTCCCGTTAATAGCGACATAAACACCTGGTTCAAGTTCTTCAAGTTTAGCAATGGCGTAACCAAGATTAAAAGGCCCTAGACTACAATACTTTTCATCTCCCCCCATACCCCTCCTCAACCTTATCTACAATCTTCTCCCACCCATACCGCTCTCG
>DOSU01000052.1:9361-10377 GCA_003513895.1 Rikenellaceae bacterium | reverse complement strand
GTCGAAATGGATAACAAGAAGACAACCCAAAAGGGGAAAAAATATTATTAAACACAAATCTCACCTTCTGTGATTTTTCTGATGCCATTTCCAGGCAGTTGAAAAGATTTCATCAATGGTGGAAAATCGCGGCTGCCAATTCAAGGAGGCAAGTGCCTTCGCATTCGATGCGACCAGTTCAGCCGGATCCCCCTCGCGCCTGTTCACTTTTTCAATTCTAATTTTTTTGCCGGTTACCAACTCGGCGACATTGATCACCTCTAAAACCGAACACCCTTTTCCTGTTCCGAGATTGTAAAAGTCACTTCCGCCTCCATCAAAAAGAAGCTGCAACGCCTTGATATGGGCATCGGCCAGATCGGATACATGTATATAATCCCGGATACAGGTGCCATCCGGAGTGGGATAGTCTGAACCGAAGATTTGAATTGAGGTTCTTTTTCCGAGTGCAACATCGAGGACGAGTGGAATCAGATGCGTCTCAGGATCATGTTTTTCTCCGACCTCACAGTCATGATCCGCACCGGCAGCATTGAAATATCGTAGGCTGAAAAAGCGGAGGCCATATGCACGCCCATAGTCTTCCAGAATATTCTCAACCATCAATTTTGATCTTCCATATGGATTTATCGGCTTCTGGATATGCTTTTCGTCGATTGGAGTATAAACAGGATTGCCATAGGTGGCGCATGTAGAGGAAAAAACCAATTTATCAATGTTATTTCTCACCATGCAATTCAGAAGATTGATGGTGCCGCAAAGATTGTTCCGATAATATTTCTCAGGCGATATTACCGACTCGCCCACATAGGCAAAGGCGGAAAAATGCATCACGGCACCAATGCTCCACGTCTTGAACACCTGGTCTATTGCTGCCGGATCACAAATATCGGCATGGATAAATTCACCCCATCTTACGGCTTCCCGATGCCCACAGATCAGATTGTCCAGCACGACGGGGTTGTACCCAGACGACCTAAGTTGCTTACAGCAGTGCGCTCCAATATATCCCGCCC
>DOSU01000052.1:8476-9251 GCA_003513895.1 Rikenellaceae bacterium | reverse complement strand
CTACCAGAATATTTTTCATTGATTTTCTCTTTCCTTTAAAGCAGTTACCTGGGCAACGATAAAGGCCAACATTCCAAGATAGATGACAACCGTTCCCATAACCAAATCCTTGTAGAAATTTGCATAAAACATATTGCTGACAACGAAAGAGCCAATAAATCCACCTATTCCAAGAGCATAGGCACGATAGATTTCTGGTAAGGACTGATCTAACCATATTTCCCACGCTTTCTTGAGCACACTGACAAGCATGGCAACAAATACAACCAGCCCAACAAAACCGTACTCACACGCTGTTTGCAAAAAACTGTTGTGTGGATCCACATTTTTACCGATACGGCTTTCCATAGCACCCCTCATTTGGCCAACCCCTATTCCCATCGGGTTCTTCAAGAAAATTTCCAAAGCTGATTCCCAGTAATAAAAGCGGCCTTGCGTTGATTCATCAAATTCGCCAATCTCGGTTCTGGTATTAACGAAACGCGAGTTCAAACTTTCTGGCATAAGCACATGTGCAATACTAATAAAACTGACTATAAGGACGGTTAATACTAAATATTTTTTCGGTGATCTCAGCAGAAAAGCAACCATTACTGTAAGACCAGCGACACACCCAACAAGTGCTCCCCTCGCATAAGTCGCGTAAACTCCTAAAATCATGACAATACTCCCCAGTACACCAATTGCTCTATGTAAAAGTTTTATGTTTGTCGTCAAAACGAGAGCACAAAGAAACATCAAGGCTTGCGCAAGATAAGCACCTGCAATATCGGAT
>DOSU01000052.1:7276-8406 GCA_003513895.1 Rikenellaceae bacterium | reverse complement strand
CACCTGCAATATCGGATCCCCAATAATCTTGGGCAAAAGGCCCGCTTCCCCGTTTTGAATCGTTAAAATTAACCCCAGCCAGAACACCCGATCTCATCACTTCAAAACCAATCAAGAGATTGACAGCCAGCATTATGTAAAATATGTTCTTGAATTCTTTTTCGTCCTTGATGCAAGATAATGGCAAATAATACATCAACAACAATAGCGTCTGATTCTTGAATATAGCTAACGTTGTCATTGTATCTTCAAAATTATACATGAATGCCAGAAAAATTGAAAGGCAGGTGATTACTACATAAACGTTATAGAGCTTGATGCTGTTCTTTAATCGGACACCGGAGGAATTTCCTATAAACCATAGCAGTACCGCAGCACAAATCAACCAATTCATTACACCAAGGGGTATCTGTTCTGGGGGAATATTTAGCCTCAAAGGAATCCACATTGAATGGGGCAGCCCGAAAAATATAATTGCAAAAAGAAGTACCCTCATAAGTCACATTTTCATATCATATACTTTTTTACAAACATCAGCCGCGGCGGAAGCCGATAACTCAATTTTTGGCATGACATCAATAAGTTTTTCTTTAAGAAAATCTCTGTGATGCAACAAATCCGAAAACATGTTTATCATTTTTTTTGGGGATACGTCATTGATTGGTATCACCCAGTCGCCTAATCCAAGCATTTCCATAATACCCGTTGTTTTTTCCTGATACGCAATTGCCATCGTCGGCACCTTTGCACTTAAGGAAAAGATATTTGAATGCATTCGAGTTCCTACGAAAACGGTCATGTGGGCCATTATACCCTTTAATTTATCGGGTTCATAATGTTCGTTTAAAAGGACAATATCCTGATTCTCCAGAGGCCCGAATATTTCCTTAGCAAAGATTCTGTCATCGGAATAGGATGACGGCCCGGTTACTTGTGGAAATACAAGTATTTGCATACCAAGCCGACCGGTTATATGCGAAGCGCATTCTCTGAAGCTTCGAATATATTCTTCTTTTAAAAATAATGGGTTTTTAGATCCTGGAAATGACCAGCGGGTTACCGTCATACCGACAACATTCCGGCGATACAGTACGAACGATGCTATCTCTTTTATCTGCGATAGAGATGCT
>DOSU01000052.1:909-7182 GCA_003513895.1 Rikenellaceae bacterium | reverse complement strand
CAAGGCGGAATCGGCTCGTATTTTTAGTTTATCACGCCGCACCCCTAATTTGGTCAGATAATCATAGGTCAGTTTTTCCCTGCATATGAACTTATCAAGTAAATTTATTGTGAATACCGTCAATTTCTTATCGAGAAAACCTGATAAATCGCTGACCGATTGAGAGTACATAACCGTAGGTTTCTTGTAGTAAATCGCACACAAAATTAATGATAAACGGGCAAACAATTTACCAAAAGAGTTTAAATATCCTCCGCCGCAGCTGATAACCATATCGGTAGAGCCTATATGTTTTATTGCCTCAACTGCGTCCTTCTGCAAGACTATCTGTCCGTTAAAATGTTTGATTTTCTTATTTAGAAATACACATATCCAAAACCGCACATAGAAGATCAATTTTCTGAATGCCGACAGCAACCTGTTTTTTCTTTCAAAAGGGTATTTTATTCCAGATATTTTAATATTTTTATAAAATTTTGAGTCCTCTACGGGTGTATCGCTTATGACGGTAAACTCAGCATCTCGAAATACCATGGACAATCTTTCTATCATGGTCATCAGGATAGCAGCATCACCAAGATTATAATACGAATGAGCATTAACTATCAAAATCTTCATTTTCATTCATTGGCATAGGAGGTTTTCTATTTTCACCAGGATCTCTTTAATGGTCGAACAGGGCGGCGACTATACCTTCCATCTCAGTTTCTGGAGAGAATCTATTCAATCGTATTCTTTTCTTCCCTTCCTCTCCCATGCTAACTGCAATATCAGGATGTTCAATTAATTCCATCAACCTGTCGGCAAGCTCTTCATCAGAATCCTGCCTGATGATAAAACCCGTGACTTTATCAACGACGAGTTCCCGGATCCCAGACAACTCAGTCACCACAACCGGAAGCCCCGCCGCCATATATTCCATTACGCTGTTCGGCATGCCTTCACGTCGGGATGCCAACACTCCGATATTGCTCGTATGCAATATTTCAGGAATTCTTTCTGAATGGCCGGTAAATACAACCTCTTCAGATAAACCATTCTCACGGGCCATATTTTCAAGTTCGGGGCGAAATTGACCATCACCAACCAAAAGAAGAAGAACGTTTTTATGTTTTTCTACGACACGCTTTAACGCCTTGATACAAACATCCTGGCCCTTTCTTTGCGTTAACGTTCCAACAACAACGATCTTTGTACATTTCTCAGCTGCCTCAATTGTGCGCCTATTTGTGACAGGGGTCAAAAGAGAATCGATATCTACACTATCATATATTACTCTAATCTTATCTGCGTCAATACCTTGGGCGATATAATGGATTTTTGCAGCCTCACTCAAGGCAATGAAGACGGATATATTTTTTATTAATTTTTTTTCAATCTTTGTAAATGAAACAGTATCTCGGAGATGACAGAGCACTCTTCTTTTCAACAACGAGGCTGCGACGATTAAAGGGATATGTGAATAAGGAGTATTATTGATATAAATCAGCGCCTTTCTGTACCGCAATAATGTAATTAGGGAGAAGAAGAAATATCTAAAAGCGAAAAATGTGGGGAATATCAATCCATATCTTCTGACTAAAGGGTCAGGAAGAGGCATATTTACAAATCCAAATGTTTGACTAAGAGATAATCCCTTAATACCCAGCAAACGAGACGCCATTCTTTCGTTATAAAAACTAAACACTCCGGCAGGATATTTTTTATGATCCCATTTATCAAGCAGTTTGAAGAGCCTGTTTACAGATCCGCCGGCACATCCAGCTTCAAAATAAATAACTCTCATCTTTTAGCACTCTGGTTCTGATCAATGGAAGAACAGAATAATAAGATTATTTTATTGAGTTTGAGTTTCTGTATCATCTTGAATCCGTTTAAGGTCTCATAATCTTCATAATCTAGAGGTTTTAAGAAATATATCGAACATAAGTAAGCAATTGAAGATAGGGAGATACAAAGAAGCAACCTAACAAGATCAACGGTATTGATCGAATGCAAAATAGCCAGTAAGCAGAGAGACATAACCACACAACTTATTAAAATTTTAATAAAATATATTTTAGGAAAATAGAAATTAATACATTCTCGAAGAAGTATTACTTCTATTATCGAGGAGGTGGACATTATCAGTACGGATGCTACCGCCACTCCTATTATCCCGAAATTATAAATAGCGAAGAGCAAGAGCACCGTTTTGACAAGTGCCAACAGAAGTCTGATTTTTAGCAGAGCTTGTTCCTTTCCCAATACAAATAAAATAGGCTTGGCAATAAAACTGCTTACTGAAATACTATAACCGACGAAAAATAATGCATTTATCGCTGAGAAATCCGAGAATTCCTTTCCGTAAAGTATTTGGAGAATATTCCCTCCAACTATCCCGCCTCCGAACATGATCGGCAACACTAAAAATACAAACATCTTAAATTGCTTCTCAATAAATCTCTTCAATAGCTCTGCCTTGTTATCGGCTATCAGTTCGGAGGAAAAGTTCATGATAAGGCTCGCGGAACTTGAAGTGCCGAGACCCAAAAAAGAGAACACCCTTGCAACCAATACATAGTTTAAAGAATATATTGTTATTTCTCGAAAGGATTGACTGCCCATCAAGAGGCCGATCAAGAAAACATCATATTCTTTACTATATATTTTGGTGCTTAAATCGACAAGGTACATAGGAAGAGATGTCTTGAAAATCCCTGGATATTCTTGAGGCTGTACATCCCTGATTTTTGGCCAAACAAGTCTGTTGAACTGGTAAAAAAGTAGAATGAGTTGACCAATTTCGACAATTACTTCAGAAATCAGAAAGCCTATTAATCCGTAGTTAAAGCAAATAACCACAAGAACAATGATAAGTCTTGCCAGCAGTAAACCCACGTCCAATGAATTGAGAAATTTTTGTTGATATTCAACCAACAAGGGACCGCGTAATACAGCCAGCAGCATTTGAATGACGAGAAATATTACGAGAAATATTACAGCCGATTTATTTTTCAGGATTACGGTATCACTTGCGAATTCCCCGGCCACTATAATCAATAATATTGCAGCCATTACCATTAAAAATCGTGATTTTATGTTATGTATCAATACAAATTTGTACTCGGAGTATCTGGATTCAAAATTCAGTTGCTGGAGAACTTTTGATTGATAGGTGCCAAGTCCGAGTGAACATATAGTTACCGCGAAGATTGACATATCTGTTATATAGACTGCAATCCCGTAATCCTGACTTCCAAGATACCGGACATAAAGCACCGAACTTCCAATGCCAATTATCAGCATCAGGAATGTGCCGAGCAAATTCCATGCAGTCCCTTTAATGACTTTATCTTTATAAGACGCGTTATTCATGCTTTGATACCAATGAAGTATTATAAAGACCGTCGTAATTCTTCACCATTTGATCAAAGTTAAATAATTCTGTCACTCTTCTTGCCGCATCGTATCCCATCTGCTCGAGTCTGACCCTGTCGCCAGCCATTTTAATCAATGACTGAGCCATTGATTCGGGATCTCGTGCTTCCACCCGCATCCCGGTTACACCGTGAACAACGACATCAGGGTTTCCACCAACATTCGTTGCCACAGCTGGTATACCCATGGCCATTGCCTGAAGAAGAGCGTTGGAAATCCCTTCGGAATGTGAGGGCAGGACAAAGATTGAGGTATCCTTCAACATCGACGGGATATCATTAGAACAACCGACAAACTCAACTCTGTCGGCAATGCCGAGATTATTAGCCAGATCCTTTAAGCCCGGAAGCAAAGGCCCATCACCAACCAGTCTGAGTATCGCATTCGGGATCTTGTCAGCGACGATTCTAAAAGCCCTAATTAGATCATCATGCCCTTTCTCTTTCCGGTTTGCAACCGCTACATTCCAGAAAATCAGATTATCTGTTTTTTGTTTTTGTCGATTTTGAAATCGCTCAATCTCGTTCCCATTTTGAATAACTTGAACGTTTCGACCTTGAAGTCCCTCTCGCCGAATACTCTCCCTGGCTGCAGCTTCGCATACGCATACAACCTTATGAACCTTGTTGCTGAGCAGACCGATCAGCTTTTCCATGCGTCTTGACCGAAAAACCCCCAAATCTCGACGAGAGGTTATTATGGTCCTTACACCCGCGTACTTGGCCGCAATCACACCAAACACATTCGCAGTGTCTAAATATGTATGGACGATATCAGGTTTCTTTTTTAAAAGGAAAAACACCAACTTTATAAAATCTATATAAAATATGGGGTCTCTGCTACTCTTCATGCTGAAATTTCGTACTGGAACGCCCATTCCCCGTATCCGGTCCTGTATTTCCCCTTCCCCTGACAAACTGATAACTTCTATATCAGCATATTCAATACCTTTTAATCCTCTTACAAGATTAAAAAGATGGATCTGGGCTCCACCAATAAACTGATCATCGATAATATAAATCAGCTTTGATTGCATCTACACTCCTTGTTGACGTTTAGAGCCGGTATTCCGGCAAGCAACCGATTAGAAGGGAAGGATTTTATCACCACGGCATTTGCGCCAATTCTGATATTATCTCCAAGCTGTATGTTCCCAAGGCAGTATCTTAGCTCCAACCCCAATTTCGATATGATTACCGAGAGTCGGCACCCCATTCCCATCGTAATCACCTCCGATGACTACTCCGGGACGGATACTTACATTCTCGCCCAGTTGGGACCCGGAATTTATTAGGACTGACCCTCCATGATAGATGATCAAGCCTTTTCCGATAGTTACATTCGCGGGGATCTCAACACCTGTTATAACCTCTGTTATATATTCCATGATAATATTCAGAAATGGAATCCGATTCTTGTGCAGCCAGTTCCTCAATCGATACGACAACACGGCCTGAAATCCCCTGGAAAATATAACGTCGCCAAGGCTATGTCCTTTTTCCCGATACCTATAATAATCTGTTTTTACCAGTTGCATTGAGTCACCAATTTGTCGGCAGTCAGAAATAGATCCAAAGCCTCACTCCTTATTATTGATAAACTCTCCAAAAGTCAGAGAGCATCAAAAATTGAGACACAACATCTTTAAATTTGTTTGGCTAGTTTATCCTTTACATACTTCAGCATGATACTGTTATTACAGTTATTTTTACAGATATAAATAATCAATGCTTGTCCGTCGCATGTTTGACATAGAGCCACTTTAACATCTCATCATAAGTTAGAACACGGTGAGCTAATAAACTTTTGAGTAACCCAACAATATTTGTGTAACTCCAAAGGTTGACCGTGTCCTTATGCCCCAGGCTTTTTTTACAGTAAAATCGGTACGGAAATAATGGTTATTTATTTGAACGCCAGAGCGTGTTTGTTTTTCCTGTCGCCCAATATAAAAATCCGACAAATGCGGCAGCATTTAAAACGCAAAAGAAACACACTAGTTTGAGAACTCGATTGTGTTGCAATCTCGACCAAAAATACGTTAGTATTGCCGCTCCATAGAAAACTAGTTGCACCGCAGCCAAGGTCTTATACATAGCCCCATCCACACACATGCAGCTGATAAAAGCAATCATTAACCAGAATGGAATTAAAAGCCGAAAGATTTTATGTGATAAGAGTCTCCAAAAAACTCCGAATCGAATAGGATTGAAAATTTCAGGTGTCCTTGAAAGGAGCTGCCAGTTGCCAGCGAGGGTACGAACTTTCCTCCTCCACTCCGTAGCCATATCCTTTGACACTTTGTCATATGCTCTGGCCTTAGGATTAAATAGCACCTTATACCCAGAGTGCAGAATAATCATCGGTGTTAACACATCGTCTAATAATACCTCAGCGGGCAGTTCTTTGAATAAGGATTTTCGAATTGCGTAAATAGCCCCGGTTGCCCCAATGACCGCATCTGTATCACTTTCCAGTTTTCGTATAAATTTTTCATATTTCCAGTAAGCGCCCATTTCGGCACCAATGTTGCTGTCTTGCTCTTGAGTCAGCATCAACTCCCCGCTTACACAACCAACCTTGGAATCCTGAAAACATTTTACCAGTTCGCCAATGGCATTTTCACAGAAACGTTGCCGGCAATCTGCAAAAACCACGATACTTGCACTTGCAGCCAAAACACCCTGGTTTATAGCTGTAGTCTTGCCCCTTGGGTTATCATAAGAAATTAAAATAATTCTCGGTTTTTCGACGCCATGTTCGGCAACAAACTCACTTACTAATCTCTTTGTGCTATCGCTAGAACCATCGGAAACAACAACAATTTCAAGTTTATCCTTCGGATAGTTTTGT
>DOSU01000052.1:0-814 GCA_003513895.1 Rikenellaceae bacterium | reverse complement strand
GCAGGATATTCGATAGACGCCGGACAATAGCTCCCTCTTCGTTGTGGGCGGCAATAACAATTGAAACAAAGGGAAAATTTTCGTCAGATCCTTTGCTCAAAGTGTTTCTATGGAAAAATGAAATGATGACCAAACATATCGGATAAAACAAATATGTATAGACGATGAAGAATATTGTCACCCAGAAGACCACTTGAGAAAGCATATTTTTCTCCCGATGCGTCTCATCCTAAAGTGGACCCCCTATCAAAGTCAAAATCCACTGAGATTAAGCCACATATTTGACTTGGAAAACAACTTAACTATACAGACCAGCTAGGCTTCCCTTTACTTTTGCCTCAGTTCCTAAAAACACCATGAAGCCCACCCCTTTTTGAGCATGGCAAGACCGAGGACTCTCTATTGCACTGGGTATTTTTCAATAAAAGTGGCCCAACCAACCGCGCAAAAGTGCAGTAAGATCTTGAAAGGGTTGGTAATGTTCTTCATCCCGACATGGAAGAGAGATTCGACACTCTTGCGCCAAACCTTCATCTCTGCCTATTCCTGTGGTCACCTATCCGAACCAGCGTTTCATCGCTCAGGTACTTTTGCCACTAATTCTTCCCAGCAACCAATTCACAGCAACAAGAAGGCTTAGTCCTAGCAAAAAGACCATTATCCCTGAAAATTCATGGAGAAATCCCTGTGCAGCATCGGATCCCATTTTCGTTGCCAGTAATGCGGTAAATGTAAGCCTGCAGATATTGGCAAAGATTGCAATCGGTACCGCAGAAATGAAGAGGATCGCTTTTTTGGGGCCAGACATTGTCGA
>DOSU01000147.1:19096-22069 GCA_003513895.1 Rikenellaceae bacterium | reverse complement strand
TCAATAAAACCCATATCAAGCATTCTGTCTGCTTCGTCGAGAACAAAATGATCGACATTTCTGATGTTAATATAACCCTGGTTGATAAGGTCCAGAAGACGTCCCGGTGTTGCGATAAGAATATCAACTCCGCGTCTTAGAGCATCGGTTTGTGCTCTCTGGCTCACTCCGCCGTAAACAACAGTGTGAGAAAGTGATGTGTACCTTCCGTAGGCCGAAAAGCTGTCGCCGATTTGTACTGCCAGTTCCCTGGTTGGTGTTAGAACAAGTGCTTTAATTTGCTTGTTACGGCCTTGGTTTACATTGCCGTATAGAT
Organism: Rikenellaceae bacterium; assembly: GCA_003513895.1. Classification (GTDB taxonomy): domain Bacteria; phylum Bacteroidota; class Bacteroidia; order Bacteroidales; family UBA932; genus Bact-08. Next base: position 21,753 of record DOSU01000147.1, on the reverse strand, counting down.
GCTGAAGGATAGGAATTGTAAAAGCAGCTGTTTTGCCTGTTCCTGTTTGCGCACAGCCCAATACATCCCTGTTATTTAGAATTATTGGTATTGCTTTTTCCTGAATGGGTGTGGGGATTACATATCCCTCGTGAATCAGAGCCTTCAAAATTGGCTCGATAATTTCTAGTTCTTTAAATTGCATGTAATTTGTTTGGTAATTGCCGTTTAATTTAGATGCCTGTTAAATTGTTAATTAGTAAAAAGAGGCAGCGGCATAAAAAATTGTGGGTGCAAATCTACGACAATAAATTTAAAAACAACAATTATTTGTGTTATTAACATGTTTTTAACACAAATATATTGCAGAAACGAAGTGAAAAAATAGAAATTGAACTTTAAGTGTCTTAGAAATTGTCAGTTTCCGGAGAAATAATTTCCATACAATTGCAATCTTCCAGATAGGCAGTTTCGGAATTGAACATCCAATCCGGTAAAACCTCCTTGCATTGAGTAAATCTGTTTTTAATCATATATTGCTCCAGTCTTTCACAGAAAGAGGAATCTACCGCCGATTTTTCCTTTAGAGCTTCTCTTGCCATAAATGGATCTTCGAAATGGCTGAAAAATTCGTTTAGTTCATCCTCAAAAATTAAATTTGTCTCTTGTGACATAATTCGTAATTATTATCAATTATACGAATATAAGAAAAATCACCGAAACATTTATTTATTTCGAATTTTTATTCCCGTTAATAAAATATGATTTGCGAAAGAAATCGATGAATGGAGATGATTTCTCCCTTTTAATAAATACCGGTTCGAACTCAGAGATCTTGATGCTGCGGGCATCATAATAGAGTCCCGGAATGTTGTTGTTTTCTATTGGAGCAAGTCCTTCTTTTAATTTTCTCTGGTTTAAAATCCATCTGAACACAAGACTGGGGTCATAAACCGAATAAATGATATAATCGACATTTTCAGTACCGCTTCCGTCGTGCCAGTGATCTCTTCGGTTTATCTGCAGAATTCTTACTTTTCTGTTGTTGTTAAAGTGACCGCCAACAAGGTCCATTGGAATATTTACAGAAACCTTCCAATCGGGGTGGTTAATATCTAAGCCTGCAACTTCAAGGGCAGAAATTCCAAAAGCGCTGCAACCTGCACCTTCATTTTCGTTCCTTGGCCAGAAAGCTCCCCCATAAATGCTCGAAGGCGCATAGCCTTTCTCGTTCTCTTTTGTGAAACCTTCCAGATATTTTTTTACACGAAGGGCAGCTTCTTCGCTTAAACGGTATTTAATAAATGCAATCTTCTTTTTTGCCGCAAAGATTTTGATTCTTTTTTCAAGAAAAGCTCTGTTTTCCAGGCGCCCCTTAACTGTGGCTCCTAAAATCCCAAGCCCTACATGTTCTTTCATCGCAAGAGTGCCCATATTTTCGCCTGGTGCAGTTGTAAAACCGGATAAAAAAACCGAATCAAGCAGAGGAGTTTTAAACTCAATAAAAATATGCCCGATTCTTTGCCGGGTTTTTACAAACATCCCCACAAAAAAGCTGTTGGCAGCACTTTTAAGAAGTGACGAGGGAGAGTCCCAGTCCAATTCCACAAGAGAAGGTATTGCGTAGATTGTGAGTTCATGAACAGATGAAGTATCGTGACGACCAGCCTGCTGTAAAGCCGCTGAAAGTGCTCTCCCCGTATTGAAAAAGAGGAAAAAACAAATGGTCAGGAAAAGAATCGTGAACGGGGAGCTTCTGTTCATCGAGGTTAGGTAGTTTAGGTTTCTGAGCTAAAGATACAAAAAAATTATGGTCTTTGATACACTCTTACATAGTCTATGTCGTGAAACTGAGGGAAAACTGTTGTGGAATCGGGGTTACCGGGCCAACTTCCACCAATTGCAGTGTTGAGGATCAGGAAATGCGGAGTATGCGGAACTCCCTCCTTTGCAGTATGAATTAATTCACCATCCAGATACCAGCGGATAGCATCGGCTTCCCATTCGAGTGCGTAAATGTGAAAATCTTCGCCATAAGAAACTTTTCCGCGATATGTTACAGACGATGATTTTTTTACTCCCTGGAAACTATAGTAATGGAAAGTTCCATAAACAATATTTGGTTCGTGGCCCAGGAATTCCATAATGTCGATTTCGGTGTACCAGGGACGCAACTCAGGAATCGAACTCTCTTTTCCATTTGCCACAGCTTCGCTCATAACATACTCCATTTGCCAGTCGCGGTTTTGAGGATAAAGCCAATATGCAGGCCAGAGGCCCTGCCCAACCGGAAGTTTTCCGCGTATCTCAAAGCGGCCATAGGTTATTGCCAGTTTATCCTTTGTGTCCAGGCGACCACTTGTGAAGTGTTTGTTCCCAAACTCCCTTACCCGGCTCCTGATTCTGAGATTTCCGCTTTCAAGATATACTTCGTCGGGAACGTAAAACTGGACTTCTCCGTGTTTGCTGGTTTCTCTTGTGAGTAAGTTCCATTTTGATTTATCGACAGATTTGCCGTTGAATTCGTCCTGCCAGATGAGTTTCCACTCCGCCGGACCTTGTTGGGTTTTCTTCTGTGAAAATGCTGCCGGCGATAAAATCAGGAGCAGGCAGGTGATCATGAACAAGTTCTTTGATGTTTTCATGAGAAATCTATGTTTAGAAATTTATGATGGCGG
>DOSU01000147.1:2443-18979 GCA_003513895.1 Rikenellaceae bacterium | reverse complement strand
AGCACTACTTGCGACGGAAAGGATTAGGGAGAAAACGCGGAACAGCCTTCTGGTACGCAGCATAATTAGGATACTTGCCGCTGCTGATGTTCTCTGTAAGAACACTGCTCCCCTGGAACAGCAATAATAAAAGCAAAACACCAACTGCTGTCCAGTTAAACCAATCTCCGGAAGCTACTACTCCAAAGAAGTAGAAACTTATCCAAATGGCCTGCTCGGAAGCAAAATTGGGATGGCGTACAATGCTGAACAGCTTCTGGGAAATGAACCCCTGTTTATGTGATTTTTCGAAACGGCTCTCTTTTGGCAGGAGGTTCTGCTTTTGCTTTTGAAAACTGAAGAGCTGGTTATCGGCAATTGTCTCGGTAATGATGAACATCAACATAAAAAAGGCCGGAATTGCATCGAAAAATGTAAATGGTTTTTCATTGAACTGGGCTGCAAGAAGAAGCGGAGTAGAGAAAAGCATAATAAGCAACTGCTGATAAAGCGATATAAACAGTAAATTAAAAATTCCAAAACGAAGCCTGCCTTTAAGAGCCGGCTGCTCTCGCATAATACTCCATCTGTAATCTTCTTCTCCTCTCCACGGAATTTTGTTATATCCGCCTTTGCGGGAAAAATTATAACTCAAACGAAAGCCCCATATGGCAACAAGAATTGTCATCAGCCACAGGCGGGGCGAATCCGGAAAAACAGAAAGGGTAATTCCTGCATAGGCTATTGGCATCAGGCTCCACAATTTGTCCACCTGGCTGTAGTTTCTGGTAATTTCTGAAACCAGAAAGCAGATGAGTGAAATGGCAAGCATAAGAATTATCCAGGTGTTCGCGATATTTGCAACTTGAAGGTCCCCTGCAAATAGATTCAAAAGATTGTTCTCCATGGGTTATTAGGTTTAGGTTAGGTTGAACAAATATAAATAAAACCATTGAATCTTAATATATCCGGCAGATGCAAGTAATTTATTGTTAAATTAGCTGTGAGATATAAAATTTAATGCCATGAAAACAATTCTAATTGTTTCCGTAATGATGTGCATTTCTTTGCATAGCATTGCACAACAGAGATCTGCAATCTCCCCTCAAATTCAAAATAGTTCACCGGAATGGGGAAACACAAACGCTTCACTCAAAATAGGAGGAAGAGTAGCATATCAGGATGGGTGGCTCTTTTATGCAAATCCTTACGACGAATTTAAGTTATACAAAATCAAAATTGACGGTAAAGGTAAAACCAAACTATGCGAAGATATGCCTTCATACATAAATGTAATTGGCGAAAAAATCTTTTATTTAAACTGGAATAATCAAACAAAACAAGGTTTTTATCGGATACAGACAGATGGCAAACTTCGCACTCTCATTGATGAATCGGTGTATGGCTACCTACGGGTAAATAAATCGGGCTGGGCATATTTTCTGGAAAATTCACAGGTTTTTCAGATTCCTACCCATAAGGTAACCGTGTCCAAACAGAAAATGTTTGACGATGACGACATTACATCGATGGCAATAGACAACAATTATGTATATTATACAAAATGGTGGGAGAAACTAAGCGTGAATCCTCAGTTCGGAGGGCTTTATGTTTACCATAGAAAGCAAAAGGAGATAGAGCGACTGGTTCATTTCAACCACCAGATACGGAGCTTCACTACAAGCGAAAACGACAGTTGGGTCTATTTTATGCAGACAGGCGGATACACTCCAAATGTCCGGGACGGATCAAAACAATACAAAACAGGGCTTTTTCGGATAACAGAGGACTCAAAAGAACCCAAAAGTGTTCCTATTGGCGATAACTGGAACTGGACACTTATCGGCGATTGGGTATATTTCTACAAGGATCTGGAAAATAACCGAAAAGAGTTGTACCGGATAAAACCCGACGGAACTCTTGAGCAGAGGGTCTCCTATCTTTATGGAAATGTGTATGAGGCAGGGGATTACATAGTGGTATGGACACAAAAAGAGGCAAACACAACTTCCCAAAATAGCATATATATAATGCTTAAAGACGGAAGATTCATGAAGGAACTTAAATAGTTAAACTTGTATTGAAACTCGAAGCTGTAGTTGCTTGGATTCTCCGGTTCAGGGTTGCTTAGAAGTTATAGTTAAGAAGTACTGCTTGTTTATAATTTGCAGTTGATTAGAGACTTCAGTCCGGACAATTGATTCTTGCAGTTGGAGGGCTTTATCTCCAAAGACCGCGGCGGGAGTTTCTGGCCTGCTGCTGCAGTATAAGAAATTTGCCTGAATACTTTACATTTGGCGGAACAGTCATTACGGTTGCATAACCTTCCCTTACCATTTTTTCATTAACGAAGGTTCCATTCGGAAGATACACATAGGCTAGTGTCCTCCTGTACTGGTCGGATTTGCCGATGTCGAATTTCAGATAGATTTTTTTTCGGAGGATAAGTTTAGAAAGGTAATTTTTCGACTCTCTTGCAAAGCGCCCAACCTCTTTGCGGTTGGTTTTTTTTAGCTCGGGAGCATCAATCCCAATCATTCGAACCTTTATTTCATTTCCTGAAATATCCTGAACCCAAAAAGTGTCGCCGTCTATCACTTTGGTTACAAAATAAATTGTCTGGTGTACAGGCTTTTTGTCACGAAATCCGGTTTTGTTTGTCTGAGCTTTTATGTATGGTGCCGGAAGGGCAATATTTAGGCAAAGGATGGCAACAAATGCAAACAGAACCTGTTTAAGAGTTTTCATATTCCGGTATTTAAATATAAGGACAACTGCTTAGTCAATCCTCTCCTTAATCTGAAAAACGATCTCCACAGGAGGCAGGTTATCGCTGTCATAAACCGCTGTTAAATCTTTAACGCCACTATTGAGTAATTCGTTAGGAATCAGAAAGTCAATTTCGGCAAAACCGATTTTAAACTGTGCCGATTTTTCTTTTCCTGCGGTCGTAATGGTCTTAAATTCTATGCAATTAAAATATTTAACATCAATTTCTTTTTCGAGAGTAAAGTAGAAGTAGTTCTGAATTTCCGATGACTTAATTCTTGCAACAAAAGCCTTTTGCTTTTCGCCTACAATGCTGTCAAACATTGCCGGATCAATTGTAAAAGATAGTTTTTCCATGTACATGGTTTTTACCAATTACATAAAGGTAAGAAAAATTTTGTAAAAAAACTTTCCCCAGGGGAAAGTTGTTAATCTGCAGAAAATGAACATGATAACCTCTTTTGGGTTAGGGGCTTAAGTTCTCCATTACTAGAGAAATAACAAATTTCCCCTGGGGAAAACTGTTCCAAGGTTGTCACCTTAGGGAAAAAGCTTTCAACGCAATGACAGCTGCAGCTTCAGCGTCTGCCAAAGCGTGATGATGGTGTTTCAGATCGAATCCACAATGGGCCGAAACTGTGTGAAGCTGATGGTTTGGCAGGTAGGGGAATAGTTTTCGGGAGGCTCGCAGGGTGCAGTGAAACTGATATCCGGGGTAAGGCATATCGAAATGGTTATGTACTGCTTTGAGGCACCCTTCGTCAAAAGGACTATTGTGGGCGACGAGCGGAAGGCCTTGGATTTGAGGAGAGATTTCAGACCAAACCAATGGAAATTCGAATTCATTGTTGGTATCCCTGTCTGTAAGTCCGTGAACGCGAGTGTTCCAGACGTTATAAAAGTTCGGTACAGGGCGGATGAGACGGTAAATGGTGTCAATAATCCTGCCATTGCGGACAATCACAATTCCCACACTGCAAACGCTGCATCGGTATCCGTTTGCGGTTTCAAAGTCTATAGCAGCGAAGCTGCTCCCAAAGTCCGGCATCTGTTATGTAATTTCCTGCAAAATTACGATAATTTTCCGTCTTGGCACCACCACCCTGGAGGCCGGCCGGTAGGCTTGTTACGCTGTCTTGTTTCTTTGCTCGGATTCTGATTCGCTAAGAATATCCTGCACAATCTTGGTAACGCTTCGGAAGTCGATTTTTCCCGTACCCATCATTGGCAGTTCACGAATAACGATGAATTGTTTTGGAAGTGCTATGTTTGGCAGCTCTTCCCCCATTTTCTTCAAGATTTCGGTTTTGTTCACCTCAATGGATACTGTTGCAATAATTGCCGAACCTCTTTTCTCGTCCGACACATCCACCACACAGCAGGACACACCCATAGGGAGATGCTTCTCAAGCGTGTTCTCCACCTTTACCAAAGAGACCATCTCTCCTCCGATTTTCACGAATCTTTTAAACCTGCCGGAATGCCAGAGAAAATCGTCCTGGTCCAGATATCCCATATCGCCTGTGTTGTACCATCCATTTACCAGAGCTTCTGCAGTAAGTTCAGGATCGTCGTAATATCCCTTCATCACAGAGCTTCCCTTAACAAGAATTTTTCCAACTTCTCCTTTTTTGCACTCCTCTCCGGTTTCAAAATTCTCCACTCTCACCTCAACGCCCGGGATAACCTTTCCAGTACTTCCCGGCCGGTTGAATTTCTCGGAATTTGCCGAAATAACAGGAGATGTTTCCGTTGCTCCGTAGCCTTCCATCAGGGTAACGCCGTGTTTTTTCATGAATCCCTCTCTGAGGGCATCGGGGCATTTGTCGGCTCCGGACACCATTAACCGGATAGTTTTAAAATCTCCCGGTTGGGATTTATGGAGATATCCCCAGAAGAAACTTGGAGTACCTACCATTACTGTAGGTTTTTCTTCACTCGCTATTTTGCTGATTGTTAGAAAATCAAGCGGATTTGCATAAGTGACCATTGTCATCCCGTAATAAAATGATACCCAAAGGTTCACAGTTAATCCGAAAATGTGGAAAAAAACAAGATTTGCAAGAATAATATCATTTTCGGTTACATTCTCATAATTGCCAAAATTTTCTATGTTTGATGAAATATTTCGGTGCGACAACTGAACAGCTTTTGGATCTTTTTCGCTTCCGCTTGTAAATAATATTGCAGCAGTATCATCTTCGTTACCTTTATGAATAAAATTGAAAATCAATCCTGCCGGAAGCTGGGAAATCATGGCAGCCTTAAGCTTATCGCCAGTAGAAATGCCTTGCATTATGTCTTCAATCATAATCATACCTTCAATAGCAGGGCAACCTATTTTTTCCAGTAATGCTTTAGAAGTGATTATTGTTTTGAATTTGCACTTCTTCTGTGCATATTTTGCATTTGTCTCGGCACCTGTTGAATAATTAATCATCACCGGTATCCTCCCACTCATTAAGGCAGCCACTGTTGCCAGAGCACATCCTGCAGAAGTCGGAATCATTATGCCAATGAACCCCTCATCATATTTTTTAAATTTTGAACTCAGAATGAGTGAGCCAATTAAAGCCTTAGAATAAGTGACCCTCTTTTCCGTTGTTCTGTCTATGATCGCAAGCTTTTTGGCATGCTTCTTTGCCATCCGGACAAATTGCTGATGAAGTAACATATTTATAACTGTTAGTTAAGGTTAGATGCGCAAGATAAATAAAATTTAAAGATATTTCGTAATGGGAGTGTAAAAATGAGTTTTCAAATAAGTGAGTTACACTATGTGTTTTATATAGTATAAAAAACTCCCGCCGAGGCAGGAGTGTAGAAATTAACAAGCAAGATTATCTGCCAGTTCTTTTAACAATCAGTTCAATATGAGTAGGTTGCAAAGAAATTTTCTGGTTTTTCGGTTTTTTGTTTTGAATTTTTCGATTTTTTAACGGGAAATATTTTTTTAACAGCAAGATAACCAGCGATATCTTAAAAGAACTGGCAGATAAAGGTTTTATTTGACCTTGTGGTAAAGCAATGAATTAATACGGGGAACTGAATTTATATTCTCTGCCTCATTAACATCGGGATAGTATCCGATTGTTTTTGCCAAATCTATATACTCCTGATTGTTTGTCCTTGTTCCGGCACAAAAAAGCATCAGAGCTCCGCGTTCTTTGTTAAATGGGTTAATTTGCATATGCGGCCATGTTTCAGGTGATTGCCAGAAAGGTTTAAGATATTCCAGACCAAGTAACATACCCTTACCTGAAGCTGTCTTGTATTCCCATAAGTTCATGCCGATTTTGCCGCCCATTATGTCCGACAAATTAAGAGCTTCCAGAGCAAAAGTAGAGTAATGCAATCCGAGAGTTCTCTCAAGTTCGCGAGGCAGTGAGCCATCCGGCTGCATTTGAACTTCTAATCTTGTAAGTTGTTTTTCTTCAATTATTTTGCGCAGATATTCATAGTCTCCTCCGTACATTACAACGGCTTCGTGAGTAACTTCATACCAAAGGCCGTGATTATTTCCGGCTTTTGCCTCTTTTAATCCGTTTACGCTGTGTTCCAGCCAATATCTGAAAGCATTTGCCCAATCTTTTAATTCTGCCTTATCTTCTTCTGTCCAGGCTGCCGAACCTTCAATTATTTTAGCAGCATTTAATGCTCCTGCCACCCTGCGGGCATCAATAATTCCGGTACCGCGAATCTCTACCATGCCGGGAACTGTTTGAGAATAAGTCATGTTTGGGTTCATACCTGTTTCAGGGTCAAGAAACCATACTCTAAGCATCTCGGCAGCTTTGCCGGCGTATTTTTCATCGTTGCTCAGGAAATACATAACAGCAAGTGACTGCACTGCTTCGGCAAATTTTGTACTATTAACCCTTTCCAGATATTCATATACTTCCGGGTTTCTTTGTCCGTCTTTACGAATATACGGGACGCCTCCTTCTATCAGAGAATCCGGCCACCAATAAGGCGAAAGTGTAATATAGTCACGGGGATCCTTACTTGGGGCCACGCGTTTTTTATCCTTCACAACACTAAGCGGCTCCATTTCCATGAAAATCGAATCGACATAACTCTTGAGTTCGTTGTATTTGGGCATGATACTGCTATCATTCGACTCAATTGCCTGTTTTGCCGATTTTAATAATGCGTCGTCATAAAGAATTGAGATTATTTCACTCTTTTTTGAACAACTCGTAAAAAGAATTATTGAAAAAAGAGATGCCAAAAATATTTTTGTCAGTTTCATCTTGTAATTAGTTTTTAATTATATCAAAATACAGCAAATATTTGATTTTAGACTCAGGAGTGTAACCAATCTTTCGGGCAGCATTTATATACTCCTTGTTGTTTAGTTTTAATCCGGCAATATACAGTGCCATAGAGCCTCTATCTTTCTCGAATGGAGATATCTGTTCATATGGCCACTTCTGTGGTTCCATATAATATGGATATGCAAATTCCACCCCCTTTGAAATTGAACGGCCATCCGGAGAAGTATAAGTCCAAATATCAATTCCGGTTTTTGAGGCAATTTCGGCAGCTTCATAAAAAGCTTCAAGAGCAAAAGTAGTGTAGCTTAAGCCCAATGTGCGAGCTAATTCTTCGGGGAAACTTCCGTTTTTTGCCTGTTGTATTTCAAGGCGTTTATAAACAGAATTCTCAACAATCCATTTTACATGGGTATAATCGTCTATAAAATACGATAATCCCATTCTAATGACATCATACCACAATCCGTGATTATTCGAAGCTTTAAACTCCATTTGTCCCTGGGAGCTGTTTTCTATCCAGTAGAGAAATGTTTTTGCCCATTCATGCATTGCCTTCTTGTCGCCGATACTCCAGTATCTGCTCTCTTCAATAAGCTTTGCACTATTGAGAGCATTAACCAATATCCTTGAGTCAAGAATACCTGTTCCCCGCATGTAAGTCATACCGGGTACATATTGCGAATATGTCATATTTGGGTTCATTCCTGTTACGGGATCGAGAAACATCTCCCTGAGAATTTCGGAAGTACGCCGGGCGTATCTCTCCTCGCTTGTTAAGTAGTAGAGAATTCCTAAAGTTGTAACAGCGTTTTCTAAATGCGTAATTTTTCTATGATCGTACTCTTCGAGTTCCGGGTTTGACTTGCCATCGTGCCTTACATACGGCAATCCGTCTTTTGTATCCGGATTAGGCCACCAGTATCGGGAGAGGCTTATATAGTCCCGGGGATCCTTGCTAGGTGCGATCTTCTTTTTCCCATCGACAATATTGAAGATTTTAGAATCAGAAAATTTTTCCGAAGAATCTATAAGAGCTTTAATATGAGGCATGACTCTTTCGTCCCTGTTCTCATAGGCTCTCTTTAATTCCTTAAGTCGCACATCGTCGTAAGTGATCGATTTTTGGGCAATCAAATTCGACTGTATGAATATTACGGAAAGAACAACAATTAGAGAACGCTTTACAAACTTCATTCTTAATATAGTTTATTCATATTAAGAGGTATAGGCAAAAGAATGTTCGCTTCTGTAACAGGCTGAGGGCCACGGCCCTGAGTATAGCTCTTATAGAAGTTCTCGTTGGCAAACTGTGCGTTAAGGGTACTAACAACATAAGCATTTCCTTCACGGAGCATATCATAATACCTGTGATTTTCAAATGCAAGTTCAAGACGCCGCTCTTCCAGTATTGCTGCGTGCATTGTTGTCTTAGTGTTTGTTGCTGCAACATCTAAATTAGCCAAACCGGCACGGGTACGAACAGCATTTACATATGTCCTTGCCGAGGTTTGGTCGTTATCTGCTCCGTCGTTTAAAACCTCTGCATACATCAAAAGGACATCTGCATAACGAATCACCGGCCAGTCGGTATCTGCGTCATTAAGAACAAGCACGGTTGTAGGGCTTTCCCAGAATTTAGCTGTCCACCAAACATCATTATTATAAAAAGCTACAGATACAGCATTTCTTTTGTCTGTTAAATTACGGGTTGCCGAAAGTGGTTCTATAGGAGATCCGCCGGATGTGTAGCTCCATACTGTAGTATTCCCAAATTTCTCAGTGATACCGTCTGTTGGTGCATTGTATCCGGAACCGTTTCCAACAACAATTGAAGAGGATGAGTTGCGGGCAGCAAAGTAGTTTACAAACGGTGCGCCTATTCCCAGTCCGCCGGCTTTGAATCTTACAGCAAAAATAATCTCCTTGTTCATCTCGTTGCTGGTTGCGAATATCAGGTTAAATGCAACTAAACCGGAAGTTCCGTAATCTGTTACAATTGGCTGCAGATTTGCTTTGGCAGCTGTGTAGTTTTTACGGGTGAGGTATACTTTTGCAAGAAGTGCTTTTGCGGAATAAATTGTTGCACGGCCGGTTTCGGAAGCAGGTTGTTTTGTTGCCCCGGAAACGGAGGTAAATGTAGGATATGGAAGTTTTCCGGCAGCTGAGGCTGCAATTTCAAGATCCTCAATGATTTTGGCATAAATAACATCAACTGAACTCTTTGTCATCTCCAGCGCCTCTTCTCCTGTAATAGGCTCAGTTACCAGCCATACTTCACCAAATAGGCGGGTTAGGTTGAAATACATCATTGAGCGAATGAACAGCAGTTCCGATTTTATTTTTGCTCTTGTATCAAGGTCCGGCACATTATTTATTTTTGCAAGCACCGTGTTGCAGCGTGCAATAACTTTATAGGCCGGTACCCAACAAAAGTCGTAAATGAATTTATCTTGGGAAGTTGTGGTCATGTGGTCCAGACGACGCAGTTCTTCATTATTGGCATCCCCGGAAGAAGTAGATTCAAGATGCGCATTGTCCGAACGGAGTTCGGTGAACCGCCACTCTTCTTTAGTTACATTCATCATACCGTTATAACAGGCGACTAATCCTGTTAAAACTTCGTTCGTGTTCTTATAGTAATCATCTTCTCCAATCTCGGACTCCGGAAGGTAATCCAGCTCGCAAGAGGAGATAATGAGTGCTGCAATACTAAATATAAGCAGTTTGAAAATATTCTTTTTCATAATCATTAATTATAAAGGGTTTATAATGAAAAGCTGAGTCCAAATGATATGGTTGTTTGAAGAGGAAAACCTCCGCGGGAATAACCGGCTACCAAAGGAGAGTTATAAGCAGATGTAGGAGTTGTGCGGGCTTCCGGATTGACAAGCCTTAGTCCTTTTGAGGTTAAGAACATCAGGTTTTGACCAGAGATATATGCCCTGAACGATTTCATGCCAATTTTCTTCGAGATTTTTGAATTGAGTGTAAATCCCAATGTCACTTCGCGAAGTGCGGCATAAGATGCGTCTTCAAGTACATAATCGGTCCACATCCAGTTTATGCCACCGCTGTTGATAGGTGTTTTCCCATCGCCCTGAACTCCATCGCACAACCATGAATTAGCGTAGTTGTAATTTTTTACATATCTGCGGGTTTCGGAATAGTTGATATCACCGTTCATAATTTTCCCTCCCTGAGAACCCTGGATCAGGAACGAGAAATCTAAACTCTTATATTTAAATGTATTTGTCATACCCCAGGTAAAATCAGGGAATGGAGATCCCGAAACAACTCTGTCGTTCTCATTAAGAATTTTGTCGCCGTTATCCCATACTTTAAGTGTTCCTCCTGCAGCTCCGGAAATTCCGGACGCCAATGCTTCGGCCTGAGTCATATATATTCCCAATACTTTAAACTGATAGTACTGAATTGCCGGCTGACCAACAATCGCAGCATATCCTTCGTTTCTTTCGCCAAGCTGCAGGTTAAAGGTCTGGTCGCCACCAAGGCTAAGAAGTTTATTCTTGTTGGCAGCAATATTGAATGCAGTTTGCCATGTAAAGTTCTTGGTGCGAATATTGTATGAATCAAGTTCGACCTCGATACCTGAGTTGCGAATCTTACCTGCGTTATTCCAGTAATTCAGGAATCCGGTAATTGAAGGGATATCCTGCCTGAGAAGCAGCGCTTTTGTTTGAGAATTGTAGTAATCAACCGAGCCGTTGAGCCTACCGTCAAAAAACGAGAAGTCTAAACCGGCATTGAGTTCATTTGTCTGCTCCCATGTTAAAGAACGGTTGCCGAGAGTAGAATTGGTGTTAATAAATCCCGGAGATACCGATCCTGTTCCAGAACCAAGCGGATAATAAACCAGGCTCAGTGTATTGTAGGCCGCATAGTTTGTGATGTTGTTGTTTCCTGTAACACCATAACTTCCGCGAAGCTTAAGACGGTCGATCCATGTAATGTTCTTCATAAAGCCTTCCTCAGATACACGCCAGCCTAATGAAACAGAAGGGAAATATCCATAACGGTTATTAGGGCCGAATTTTGAGCTTCCGTCTGCTCTCCAACTGGCAGATAACAGATATTTATCGGCATAACTATAATTTACACGGGCAAGGTATGATACCATTGCGATTGTCTCCTTGTTTGTGTAGGTTTGGATGTTGCCGCCTGCATCTTTTTGTATGATTGCAGTAGCAGCATTGAAAGTGGAAATATAGTCATTGCCAAAAGTACCGGCTATTGCAGCAGTTCTGTGTTTTGTAAGGTTTGAAGTGAAACCCGCAAGGACATCAAAATTATGTTTACCAAATGACCTTGAATAGTTCAACGTGTTTTCGGAGAGGAAGTCAATCATCAGATCATTTTCGTAAGTTCCATTTGCAAGGTTGCCCGGTTTTAGACCGTCGGACTTGATAAAATAATCCTCATTCATGTAATTGAGGAAGAAACCATTTGAAGTTCGGAATGTAAGACCTTCAAGAATTTTAATATCTAAGTAAGTATTTCCGTTTAAGCTGTAATTTTCTTCAACAAAGTTGGTTTTGTCGGCAATGTTAATAGGGCTGTTATCCGATGTATTCCAAGGAGTTGCTTTTGCAATTACTGTTCCGTCCTTAAGTGTGAATTTAAGGTTTGAAAAGTCGGCGCCCAGTACATAGTCACCCACTTTCTTTGCAAAAGTAGGCCTCTGAGCAGTAATGAAATCGATACTCTCCTGAGTATGATATACCGGCATCCAGTCTCCTGTACGGATTAGGTTATTGTACCATCCTCCCGAAGAATTTGAAGGGCGCTGCCGCCTTGTATATTGAGGAGAGAATGATATGCCGAATTTTACATTTTTAGACAATTTGGCGTCGATCTTGGTGCGCATATTGAATTTATTGTACTGGCTTTTTATCATTATGCCTTGGTCAAAGTCGTAATTGCCCGAAACATAGTACCTTATCTTTTCGTTTCCGTCTGATACATTTGCCTGAATATTGGAAATATTTGCAGTTTGAAGACCTAAATCCTGCCAGTCCCTGAATCCAAACATTTCGCCTACGGCATAAGCTCCAAGGTCGTTGTTGATATTGAGCCTTGAAGAGCTTCCGATGGATGTCATATATGCATCATAACCTGCTTTCTGTGAAAGTCGAAGATCAATGTACTCTTGTGTTGAGTAACGATCTACCCTCTTATAGGTTTGTTTATAACCGGAGCTGACCCTTATATTATAGGAAGGTTTGTTGGCTGTACCACTTTTAGTAGTTACCAGAATAACTCCGCTGGCTGCGCGAGATCCGTAAATTGCAGCAGAGGCTGCGTCCTTAAGTACTTCAATTGACTCAACATCCGAAGAGTTAACCATCTCAAGACCGCCGGAAATTGGGTAACCGTCGACAACAATAAGAGGAGAGGTGCTGGCGCTTATTGATCCCATACCGCGAATTCTGATAGATGGAGCAACACCGGCTTCCGAACTTGTATTTTGAATGTTCAGACCGGCCACTTTGCCCTGTAAAGCATTGTCCAGCCTGGATACCGGAATATCTCCGATTCCCGAAGTGTTAAT
This sequence comes from Rikenellaceae bacterium, assembly GCA_003513895.1. Taxonomy (GTDB): domain Bacteria; phylum Bacteroidota; class Bacteroidia; order Bacteroidales; family UBA932; genus Bact-08. The sequence continues at coordinate 6,385 of DOSU01000147.1, read as the reverse complement.
TTTTGCAATAGATCCGGTTAAGTGTGATTTCTTTTGTACACCATAACCAATAACTACAAGTTCTTCCAGCAGCAGCACATCCTCTTTTAAAATGACGTTTATTTGCCTTTGAGAATTAACTGCAACCTCAGTAGTTGCAAAACTGATGTAGGAAAAGATGAGTGTTCCGTTTCCGGGAACGTTATTAAGAATATAATCACCTTTCAAACCGGTGACTACACCATTGGAAGTGCCCTTTACAACAACAGAAACTCCAACAAGAGGTTCACCGTTTTCTGCTGTAACAATACCGGAAACTCCAATATTTTGGGCGGAAAGACTTTGAATGAAAAGCAACATAATGCCCAACACCAAAGTAACTACTTTAATTAGCTTTTTGTTTTTCATATAAACTTAGATTAAGTAATTGATTAATTTCGATTTAAGAGAAAAATGCTCCTCCGTTAATATCAATATTTGTTCCTGTGATGTAGGCGGATTCTTCGCCTGCCAGGTAACAAACTAAATCGGCAACATCCGAAGCAGCACCCTGACGACGCAATGGAACTGTTTTTTCAAGGTTTTCGCGAGCTGCCGGATTGGTAAATCTGTCGTGAAACGAGGTAGCAATCATTCCGGGGGCCAAAGCATTTACCCGGATTCCAAGAGGGCCTAACTCTTTTGCCATGGCGCGAGTATGACACATTACAGCAGCTTTTGCAGTAGCATACATAGATGCTCCCGGTCCACCGCCATCTCTGGCCGCCTGAGAAGAGAAGTTTATTATTGATCCGCCATCGGACATCATTGGAACAGCTTCTCTCGTACAGAGAAAAACGCTTCGCATATTTACATCCATCAAGAAATCGTACCATGCATCATCTTGTTCAGTTATTTGTTTACGGCCAACAAGTCCGCCAACAACATTTACCAGGATGTGTACCTTTTCGCCAAATGCCTTTTTAGACCCTTCAAACAACTTTTTCACATCTGCCGCTTTTGTCATGTCGCCCTGTACTGCGACAGCTTTTCCACCTGCTTTTGCAATCAAATCAAGAGTTGTATCGGCATCTTCCTTATTGTCGTAATAATTTAAAACTACATTCGCACCTTCGCCAGCCAATTTGATTGAAATGGCACGTCCTAAATCTCTGGCTCCTCCGGTAACTACCGCTGTTTTTCCTTTTAATAACATGTCTGTTTTTTCTGTTTTATTTTGTTATTTTTTTAAAAAATCTGCTCTGTGAGGAGAAAATACATCTATCAGTTCTCCCTCTTCCAGACATATGGCCCCGTGATTCAAATCGGGTTCTACATAAAAGCTGTCGCCGGCTTTTAAAACTTCCTTCTTATTATCAAGGGTTACTTCAAACTTACCACTCACAACATAGGTTGCCTGTGAATGAAAATGTGCATGCATTGTACCAATTGCACCTTTGTGAAAGTGCACCCGTACCATCATTATCTGGCCGTCGTAGGCCAGAATTTTACGCTTTAGTCCCTCTCCAACAGTTTCCCATTGAAGTTTGTCATTTAATACAAAACCTTCACTTTTTGTTTTCATATGTTATTGTTAATATTTGATATATGTCCATTTCTTTTCAGATGAGTTCTTATTGTAGTCTATTCGGAATTTTGCCTTTTCGCCGTTGACTTCAATTTGAACAATAGTATAACTGTCATTGTCTACTTCTATTTTCAGGGACTTAACAGAAGAAACGGCATTCTCTGTCTTTTCAACTATTAAATCGTACTTCCCGTGAGTTTCCAGGGCAGAGAAGAAAGTATGATTTCGGGCACCATTTTGCCGGATTATAAAAGCAGGGTCTGTTCTTAAATAGTATTCCGGATCATTTGCCCCCGAACGCACAAAGAACAGTTCCGAACTTGAATCAGTAACAGTGGTCACACTGTAAAATCTTTTTCCTTTTAGCCAGGTAAAACACACTTTTGAATCGTTCGGTTTTGCCCATGCTTCCTTCCACAGGTATTGATACCCGTTGTCTTCTCCAAAAGTACTCATCTGGTTGAGAGCCTTTGTATATGGTGCGCTAAGGCTTATCATGTCTCCGTTGTAGAAAAACGGTAAATCGTATGTGTGCGCTTTATCGCTTGTGAGTTTGAAAATGTCCAGAATGACTCTTTCTCCGCCGATGTTCTCTATTACTGCATTTGTCCTCTGCATTTTAACTCCTTCAGAGGCATTTGTCTCAATGGCACTGCTAACCTGAACGGAAGGATTAGAAATATCATAGCAATATATCTTAGGAGCATGCTTCGATGAGACCCGGATATCACCGCCATAGTGACTTTTCTTGTCTACAGTAACTGTGTTATGGGCTATGGTGCTCATCGAATATTTATCATTCAAAGGAGTATACCCGCCATTGTATTTTACTACAATATTTAAAAAGCGGGAAGAACCATAGTCTACAAGAACAGGATAACCATCGTCATAATAAGAGATGGTCAACTTATCATAGTGGCCGTGACTCAGCCCGTGAGAGGTAGCTTTTATTAAGAATGTTGTGTTCTCAGAAGGATTTGGACTTCTGAAAATTGCCAGACCGCCCTGAGTACCATCGCTGCCATCTCTCAATAACTGGCTCTTCAGAACAAACTGTTTCGACTGCCCAAGAGCGATATCCCTTGCAACTGCAAATCCGGCATCCGTAGGAAGAAAGAAACTTTGATAATCCTTTGAAATGGTCAATAAATGTTTTTGAGAATTGTCTGCCGCGTAAAGGATATTATTAGCGAAAACCAGTTCTTGTGCACTGAAGCCTTTTTGCAATGCATCGTTAAGGGTGAAGAAATAACCATTATATGTCATTTGCATGAGGGTGTTCACCGCTTTCTTAAGAATTGCATCCCTGTACTTGAAAATGTTTCTTTCCGGATCGTTGTTGTTTATTGCCTGGCCGAAAATCACAAAAGGCCAAATGGCATATCGCTGGTAATAGGCTCCCTCGGTAAAATATCCGTCGGGTGAAAACAATTCATTCAGTTGTTGTATGTATCCGCCGTGTTTCCCTGTCCCATCCGAACCCATGAGTGCTTTTTGCACCAGTTCGTCATCTTCCATCGCATATCCTATCATGCCCACTGCTGCACAAGCCCATGTGCCGTGGTTATGCATTCTGTTAAATACCTTATTGTTAACATCGCTCCCGTCCATAAGAAAATGGGCCATGGGTTTAAACAGTTTGGTATTGAACTCACTGCGCTTTGCTGCCGGCAGGAAATCGTAAATGCAGTCATAAGCGACAGAGGTATGAACCAGCCATACATAATCGTTTAATGTTTGCCAGAAAAGTTTGCCGGGGTTAGAAGACATTTTAACCGGGTGATATCCCAAGGTGGGATACAACTTTAGATATTCATCCAGCATCTTCTCTACGAATATTGCATACTTTTTCTCTCCGGTAATCTGATACATTATACCGCAATAGTACATCGAATAGTAATTGTCCTTATGCTTTTCGTGAGTAGGCCCTCCGCCTCCGTCTTTAGGAACAGGAACAACTATGGGAGACGATAATGCAAAATCGGCCTTTGAACGGGTATCCGATATTGTAGCATCAAAAGCGGGATATTGGCCCAGCCCTTTTTTTATCTGCTCTACTCCGCTCTTTGTTATCATAAGAGATGGATGCTCTCTTGCATTCAGGACTCCCATTATTAAAAAGAGAGAAAGGATAAGTAGCGATTTTTTCATATTATCTTACTCCAATTTTTTTGATATATAACTGATTAGATTTTATTGACCTGTAGTCAAATTTTGCAGCATCCATATACTCAGGCTTGATATTCGACATCTCGCCCTCAACTACCTTGTTTGTCATTGTCAATATCCTTCCAGAATTCCAGAAATTGCAATTGCGGATTTTAACCTTTTCGAAAGTAGCCTCATCGAGTCTTACTGAAACGCCGCCCCTGCCACTGTTGCTAAAGTTGCAGCCC
>DOSU01000147.1:0-2373 GCA_003513895.1 Rikenellaceae bacterium | reverse complement strand
GTGTTGCTAAAGTTGCAGCCCGAGATGTTCAACACCTGAGCCCCGATAAGTTTAACCACCGAACCCCTCTCTTTATTACATACATCTTCAAAAGTGCAGTTCGAAATATTTACTTCCGGCCCGGCTGTGCTCTCATCGCTTCCGCCTCTGTATACATTAATACCAAGACCCAAAATCCTGTTGAACGAGCAGTTCTCAATTATTAACTCATCTACATTGTATTTACCGGCATCATCCTTTTCCCCGGCAAAATTTATTGCATCTGCAGAAATAGCACGGAATAAAGAGTTCTTAATGACAACCTTTTCCGCGAATGTGTTTTTTAATCCCCTAACTGGAACGGTGCTTCCTTCGGGGTAGTCGAAGAATTCACAATTATCCACTTCTAAATAATATGGTTTAATCATTCCTGCAAGTGTGGATATTCCGGAACCGGGTACAGATTTGCCGGGTTCGCCCATGCCATAAAAAGCAAGACCTTTAACTACAAGTTCGCCCCCGTCTCTAATCGTAACTGTATTCCCCTGCCTGGAGCCGTTATACCTTACGACCGGTCTTGAGCTTAGGTTATCAGTTGCTTTTATTGTTATAGGAAAGTCTATGAAAATATCAGACGAAACAAGATAGTCGCCTGCTTCGGTAAGTTCAATAGTGTCGCCAGGTTTGGCCATGGACAGCGCTTTTAGAATATTATCCTGGCCGGCTTTGATTTTATGGATGTTGCTTGACTTTCCTGCTTTAGTGCTTTGAGAAAGAGTCCACGACTGGCCGCACTGCTCTCTCTTAGCCGCCACATTATTCAGTAATTTCGTCGCATCAAGACCGGCATTGTATATAAAGCCCGATGGCAGCTTTGAACCGGCTGCCATCTTAACTAAATTATCCTTGAAAATAAATCCTTTTACTGAAGCTTTTTCTTCGTATGGATAGGAGATTTCGTTGTTAATAATATTGTTTTTAAAAAATCGGACATCCGAAGGTTCCAGTGTTCTCTCCTCATCGTTTCCGACTCCGAATTCGATATGATCGCAGTTTACGAATGAATTACCACTTATATCAACATTTTCGACAAGGCAATATCTGTTTGGCAAAGAGTTAGGAACAGCATTCATCACAGCCATTGCAGCGAAAAATCTTCCTCCTTTCAAACGATAAAAGACATTGTCAAAAACTTTATGTCCGGCATTGACGATTCGTATGCCACCGGTGTTTTTTACACCATTTCCGTCGAAGAAGTTGTTGTTGGCAATATTCCTGTCGCCGTGACGCAGGGCCAACACACCCTGGCTCTCGTAAAAAGAGTTGTACCGGATAATATTGTCGGCAGATTTTATTGAAACAACTTCCACCTCTCCGTTACATCTGTCGAAGTAGTTGTATTCAATAACTGTATTTGACGATTTTAAAGCCTGTGTGGCCGTACCAACTCTTATTGTTTCGGCGCCATTTGAACCAAAAACTGGTCTTGGACCAAAGTAGTTATGATCTATAGAATGGAAATTCTGCTGATCTCTCTCCTGATTAAGCATTACTATAAGAGTTACCCCAATGTTGAGCTTATTGAGCAGAGAGCTATGGTCAAAGCGATTGTTGCGGCCATACATCAATACAAAACTGTAGCCAATATCTCTTGTTGCAGGGTTGAATGAGTCAACCACACAATTTGTTATTCTGCAGTTATTTGCAGCCTCGCTGCCAAGCCTGTATTCAATTACTGAACTTCCCGAAGGAGGTGTTCCCTCTTTGAAATAGAGTCCGTTTACCTCTAACCATTCTCCGGCAATTTTAAGACTGGAAATTCCGGTGATTATCACTTCGCCCGGTTTGGAAGCCTTGACAACTATAGGTCTGGTTTTGGTGCCGGCTCCTTTTAATTCCAGATTGATATCCTTATAAATACCCGAAGAGATGAACAAGGTATCTCCGGGCTGCGCCTGCTTTATCTTCTCATTCAAATCTACAAGAGAGATTTGGGTATTCTTCGCAAGTACTGCCGGTGAAATAGCCAGTAGCAGACAAAAAAAAGCAAATAGAAATTTTTTCATACTCTTAAGGTTGTTTTCCGATATAAGCTAAAATACCACCATCTACATATAAAATATGACCGTTTACAAAGTCAGACGCACTGGACGCCAGAAAAACCGCCGGCCCTTGCAGGTCTTCAGGAGTACCCCATCTTGCTGCAGGAGTTTTAGCAATAATAAACGAGTTAAACGGGTGCCCGTCTGTTCTTAGCGGAGCTGTCTGGGGTGTAGCGATATAGCCCGGGCCCAAACCGTTACATTGAATATTGTACTGTCCATATTCAGAAGCAATGTTCTTCGTGAGCATTTTAAGCCCTCCTTTAGCTGCGGCATAGGCACTCACTGTCTC
>DOSU01000072.1 GCA_003513895.1 Rikenellaceae bacterium | reverse complement strand
GTTCCGTTCGGAATGACAGAGCCGTCGGCGTCTTGGACTGTTAGCTTGCCGAAGGCAAAGTAGTCATAGCGTTGCAGGACATTCCCTGCATTGTCTGTTACTGCTAATACAGAGTTTTGTTCATTAGTTAGCGGATAATATTTAATTCCTGTTTTTGTTGTTCTTAGTAAGTCGTCAATGCCAAGACCGTGGATGTTCCATTGGAGCAATGCTCCTGCACTATTATGTTCTTCAACAATTTGAGAGCCGTTGTAGAGGTAAGATTTCTCGCTACCGCTCGAAATGACACGTTCTTTTATTAATCGGCTTTCAGCGTCATAAAAATATTCTTTCTTTGCAGTGGTTGTTTTATTTGTTGCGGAAAGTAATTTGTTTTCAACATCAAACACATAAACATTTTTACCGTCGTCGGTGATGTTGCCGTTGAGGTCGTGGGATACAAGGCGAGGTAAACTCGCCCCTACATCATTAACTGAATTTATTTTATTTGTTTCATCAGCATAATAAGTTCCGGCGGTGGTGTTGTATTTCTCTTCAGATATAACAGAAACGCCGTCCTGTACGGTTACAGTTTTGCGGTTGCCAAGAATATCTAAATTACAAATACTATTTCCACCATGAAGGACACGAAGAGCATGAAGGGGAAATTCATTTGAATTTAAATTCAAATAAGTTGAATTTAGTAGAAAAATATAAACAAGCAACATCCACAAAGGCTGTTGTTTTGCAGCCTTTTGTTTAATGCATCGCTTTTGTTTTTTATTTTCTTTTAGAAAGTTAATATGTTAACTCCATCCCTTTTAAACTCTTACCTTCCTTTATGGGTAAATTTAATTAGTATCCTGTCCCGGGATTTACGGCTTTACAGGCTTGATTTAGGGTGTATGTCAATTTATCTATTTAATAATTTTTTTGCGTCTATATATATTTTTCCCAGTAATTCCTTATTATTATCCGATAAAATATCTTTATTTGTTTCGGAAAGCTCGTCAAAAACTTCTAATATCATTTCTAAAGCTTCTGATGTTGTAGTCCACCGCGTTTTTAAAACATCGTTTATATTTTTATAGATAGTTTGATTACCAGAATCTCTTAATTCTTCAGCTATTGATTTTGTTGCAATTATAAATTCTTCTAATGTTTTCATTATTATCACCTCAATCTGGCATATGGAAAAAATTAATTTTAACTTCATTTTCATCTGTTACAATTTCTAAAGCTCCACCTTGATTAGTTCCGTATGGAGGAGCTTTTCTTGTAACAAAGTTAGCTTCTTCTTTTATTGTACCACCGATAACAAAATCAGGAGTTTCATTATTTAGATTTGCAGCGCCAACTCGATCAGCGTATCCGTGATTTAATGGATTATCAGTTGACCAATATTGTCCTTCAGTCGCTTTTGATCGCGGAAAATTACCAGACCGATAAATTTGTTTTCCATTTTTTACTTCATTATATAATTCTTTTGCTTCCTGCGAAGTTTCTTGATGAGCAATACCTTGTGGGGTTTGAACACTTTTATTATCTTGTTTTGCTTGTCCCTTTTTCCCATCAGCTTCTTTTTCTGTTTGTTTAGTTATTTCTTCAGAAGATGTTTTGTTTTTCTCTGTTTTGGAATCCTTTTCCTGTCCTTCTTCTGGGTTTGGTGGAGGTGGCGGGGTTGTTACTCCACCAGTGCCTTCATTTGTATTTTTAATATTTTCACTCTGTTGCTTCTGTTCCTTCTGGTGTTGTTCTTCGCTTGGTTTAGAGGTTTCCTGATTTACTTGTTGTTCAGCAGCTCCATAAACAGCTTCACCAATTTTTTTTCCAATATTTTCACAACTTCCTTGCACCCAATCTGCGACATCTGAAAGAAGTTCAGAACCTCTTTCTCTTGCTTCATCATCAGATAATATTGCTGCTGCTCCTGCTATTGCTCCAAGTATTAAAGCATCATCAACACCAGCAATCGTTCCCATTGGATCCGTGTACCGCACCGGATTACCTCTAAAGCCTTCGTACATATTCATCCCGTCCGCATATCCAATCGGGTCATGGCTGATAAATCTTCCGAGTTCCGGGGAATACCATCTTGCCCTGAAATTATATAATCCTGTTTCTAGATCAAGTTCACGGCCTTGGAAGAGAGTTGAGACAAGAGGGATTCCCGGCTGGGGGGGAATGACTCCGTCTGCATCTTGGACGATTAGCTTGCCGAAGGCAGAGTAGTCATAGCGTTGCAGGACATTGCCTGCAATGTCTGTAAGCGCAAGTACAGAGTTCTGTTCATTAGTTAGCGGATAATATTTTATCCCTGCTTTTGTGGTGCGTAATAAGTCGTCAATACCAAGACCGTGGATGTTCCAGTTTAAAAGAGCACCGGCGTTGTTACGTTCTTCGACAATCTGAGAGCCGTTGTAGAGGTAAGATTTCTCGCTCCCGCTCGAAATGACACGTTCTTTTATTAATCTGGACTCAGCGTCGTAGAAATATTCTTTCTTTGCAGAGGTTGCTTTGTTTGTGGCGGAAAGTAATTTATTTTGCCTCTTCAAAAGAATCTG
>DOSU01000069.1 GCA_003513895.1 Rikenellaceae bacterium | reverse complement strand
ATTTGATAGCCTTTGGGCAGATCCGGATAAAAATAATTTTTCCTATCGAATTTAGAAAACTTAGGAATTGAGCAGTTGAGCGCTAATGCCGCTTTTATACCTTTTAAATAAGCTTCTTTGTTGATAACAGGCAATACTCCCGGAAATCCCATGCATATAGGGCAAACATTTGTGTTCGGTATTGCGCGAAAAGAGTCGTTATTGCAACTGCAAAACATTTTCGTCTTTGTATTGATCTGAGCGTGGATTTCCAATCCGATTATTGGTTCGTACATGGGGTAACTGGTAACTTGTAGTTAGTAACTAGTAACGAAAAGATTGTAGGAGATTCTTATGTATTGAGGCAAGGCGTGTTTTGAAATCCTTTGGGTCAAAGGTGTTTTCTATTGTGAAATCGGGTTTTATTTTCAGATTTTTGAAGCTATCTATTCTTGATATGTACCTTGGTATGTTTTCGTTTTTTTTATCTGATGTTATTTTTATTATTTTCTCGCATAAGTTTAAGAATTTTTCTGCAGGGGTGTTGATTTCTACAAATACTACATCTTTATCGCTTTTATCGATTCTTTTTTGTAATTCGCTTAGGACAACTGGGTGTATTATTTTTTCGAGAATTCGGAGTTTTTTTTCATCTTTGGATACGAATATGCCGAGACGCGTGCGGTTTACCGATCCATCTTTTTTGACAAATTCCTCTCCGAAGAATGTTTCGATTTTTTTGGCTCCTAATCCGTTTGGTTTATATAATTCATGAACTATTTTGTCGCAATCTATGAATCCTGACCCGAGGTTTTCGAAAAATTTTCCTGCAAATGATTTTCCGCAAGATATACCGCCGATCAATCCTATTATATGTTTTTTTTGCATATTGAGATCGCTTTTGCGCTGCTATTTCCCAAGCTTCTTATCTTGCACCATGCTTACCAGTAAATCCCGTAGAACGGTCTGATCTTTCATGTTTTTATTTTGAAGGAACTCTTTTTGATTCTTCAGAACTTCTCTTTCTACACTTTTTGGTGCTGTGACGTTTTTCAAAGTGACAACCGTTCCGGATCCCATTCGCTCTATCATTATATCTCCGTAATTCATGATTGTAGCCCAGAACCCTTGTATGTTATATGTGACGCCTTCAATCGTATTGTATTCGATTCTGGTTGATGATTTCTTGAAAAAACCATCCCATTGATAATCTATAATACCCATGTTGGTTATTATCCATGCGTCCAGATACCAATTAAAAATTTCATAAATGAGCGCGATCAATCCGCATATAATCCATCCCATCCATACAACTTGGAAAGGAGGCATTATCAGATTGAATCCCAGCGGGAGGATGATTCCCAAAAATATAAGTTTGAAAAATTCTGCGTAGGTTATAAAAGGATGAACGTGTGCGACAAATCTAATTGTTTCTCCTCTGTTGAGGCATCCTCTGAAAGCTATATGGGCAAATATCATTTGTTTTTTTATTTACCTTTTACTTTTTACATCATTAAATTTACCTAAAAAGGTTTGCCTTGTAAATGCGCTTCTTGTAGATTACTCCCTGCTAATAAAAATATAATATGTTATCCGAGGACGAAGATTCTGTTTCGGAGAATAAAGAAGACGAAGTCGAGTATGACGGGTCTTCTAAGGTTGGGTATGCCATGAAGGGTGTTTTGATGTTTCTTTTAGATGTGGCTATAAATGCGGCAATTATTATAGTTTTGGTTTTTATAATAAGGCATTTTATATTTTCCCCTTTTCAGGTTAGCGGTCCTTCCATGTGCGATACTCTTAATAATTTCAATGGCAAATGCGTCCATGGTAATGGCGAATATATTATCGTGAATAAGATTCCTTATGTTGAAATTTTCGGTTGGTCTTTGTTCGATTATGAGCGTGGTGATATTATCGTTTTTACTCCTCCTGAAGGTGATGATGGTGAGTTTTTTATAAAGAGAGTTATAGGTTTACCCGGAGAAACCGTGAAGCTTGTTGATGGAGAAGTCTATATTTATAACGATGAATATCCTGATGGTTTTAAACTTGATGAGAAGTATTTAAACGAATCTAATTATGGAAAGACTTATGCTTTTGATACCTCTTTGAGTGAATTTACAATTCCGGAGGGAATGTATTTCGTAATGGGAGATAACAGGAGGGCTAGTAGTGATTCGAGGAGATGTTTCGGTGTAAGTGATTGTACTGAAGAAGGTGCTTTTCTAGAGGAAGATCTCATACAGGGAAAAGGGCTCGTAATCGTTTGGCCTGTTGATAGAATTAGGCTGGTTGGAGACTATGATTATGGAATGTAAGGCGGAAGGAGAAGAAGTATGGGACCTGCCTGCCGGTAGGCAGGAGTGACGTAGTTATTTAGTTAATAGTTCCGGCTTGTGACATAGAATTCGAGCAGGACTATTACAGTTACAACAAGGAGGCCGTTCCACCATGTAAGCACGCCAAGGAGTAAGAATGCCAAGCAGATAAGTGTACAAAGAGACAAAAGCAGTCCTTGTCTGATTGATGTGTTCACATAGCTTATTCCAACTTCGTTTGATGTAATCCATTTGCGAAGATAGAATCCTGTTACTGTAAATGTGCATGTTAGCGCGATAAGCAAGCTTAAGAAAAAAAGCGCTAGAGCTAGCCCTGTTGATTCATATGGATCAAGTTTTGTTAATACCACGGTAAATCCCGCCCAGCTTATTGCACCTGCTGTTATTAGTGGTTTCAGATATCTCTTCTCGGGGTTGAAAGGAATTGGTTCAGCTTCGTTCATTTAGATTTTCTTCTTTAATTTTTTTTAAAAGTTTTGGGATTCGGCTTGCATCTTCCAACAGAACTTTTCTATATGAGCCGTTGTATAGCGCTACAGCCGGATGATACATAGGATAATAAACTTGCTTACCTCCATCTATACCTTTGTATCTTTTTGGCTTGCCATGAGCTTCAGATATTTTCAAGCCCGGAAGGAACCTTCCCATTGAGTGTCTTCCAAGAGTTATAATCAGTTGTGGTTTGATTATTCTTACTTGTTCTTCTAGATATGGCCAGCAAGCTTGTATTTCTTCTGGTTCTGGGTCTCTGTTGTTTGGAGGTCTGCATTTTACAACATTGGCGATGAATACATCTTCACGTTTAAGACCTATGCTTTCGATGATTTGATTTAAAAATTTTCCTGCCGCACCAACAAAAGGTTTCCCTTGAGCATCCTCATCTTTTCCTGGGCCTTCGCCGATAAACATGATTTCCGCACGAGGACTACCCTCTCCCGGAACTGAATTAGTTCTGCCTTCCCAAAGTATGCATTTTTTGCAATTTCTACATGTGTTCTCAATTTCATTTAATGTCATCATTTTTTCTTGATATTAATAGGCTAAGGATAAATAGTGCAACGCCTATGCTTACCATTACTATTCCATGAAAAACCATATTGCCTGTAAGGAATTTTATAATTGTTGTTATGAATTGAGTAGTTTGTTCGTATTGCGTTAAGTCAATGTTCGGGTTTTGAGCTGCTATGTTGGTTGTTACAACCTTTACAGTTCCGTCTATTGTCATATTCATGAATAGCAATGGCAATCCTCCCCAGAAAAATGCATTCCCTATCCATCGCAATACGCTTTTAAATGGTTTAAATATTATAAGACCCATTAGTAACGTTGGAATTACGAAAAGCGCTATTAATATTGCTCTTATTAGGTTGTTTTTTTGGATCATAAATTCGATAAGCATTTTCGGTTGTGCCGGCAAAGTGCTTAAATCGAAACTTAATTGAGGAGGTATGTTTTTATATGTATCTGATGATTCTATCCCAGCGATAGAATTTGTAATTTCTTCTTTCGATATACCTTCGGGAATACATGTCGGTACTGTCTGTATGCCTGTTGAGATATTCATAAGTTCTTCTTCCGTGCATGGTTCCAGTTTCTCAACATATTCGTTCGCCACTTCTCTTATTGCTTCCGGTAGTGTTTCCTTGATCTTAGTTAAATCCACGATGATTTGGTCCGGCAACGGGGATTGGCTTATCTGAGAGAATAAATCCTTGTTAATATCTGAAAAAGTTTCAAGCGTAATTAGTTTCTCCAGCTGTTCTTTTATTTCATTTTCTGTGAAAAGATCAGGATTTCCGCTTTGAGCGATATATGTTTGCAATATTGCGCTGCCATAAGATATTGCTGCGTCATATGTCTCTTCTAGGACTTCTTCTTTTTGATAAAAATCCGGATTCAAATACGTTTCGAATGCTGCACAAAGCATGCTTAATAACGGAGTGATCAATAATATAAACAGCAATATAATCGAAGCGAAAATATTTCTTATCATGTTTTATTTTTATTATCTGTTTTTTAATTTACCAAATTAATAACAATGCGCAATGTTTTGATTGCGAATTGGTATTAATGTTAAAATCAAAGTATGAATAAAATAAAAATAGTTTTTCTAGGTACTCCGGAGTTTGCAAGCCCTTCTTTGAAGTTGCTATTGGAGCATCCGTCAATAGAGGTATCTTTTGTCGTAACTCAACCCGATAAACCGGTTGGCAGGAATGCCGTTATGACGCCTCCTCCAATAAAAGTGATAGCTCAACAGTCCAATGTCACCAATGTTCAACCTGATAATGTTAATAGTGATAATGTTGTAGATATGGTTAAGGCGGTTGACCCCGATTTTATTATCGTTGTTGCATATGGACAAATACTTAAGGATA
>DOSU01000134.1 GCA_003513895.1 Rikenellaceae bacterium | reverse complement strand
ATTGTCGATTATGGATCGCTAATGTACATTGCCCTGCAGAGAGCAAAAACAGCAAGAGAGGCAATTAAAGTCATTACAAGCCTGGCAAACGAGTATGGATATGCATCTTCCGGCGAATCAATTTCTATAGCCGACCCTAAAGAGGCATGGTTTCTTGAAATAATTGGAAAGGCTCCTAAAAAAGTAAATGGCGTAAATATTAATAAAGGTGCAGTGTGGGTTGCCGTAAGAATTCCGGACGGATACATTTCCGCACATGCAAACCAGTCAAGAATAACAACATTTCCTTTGAACGATCCCGAGAACTGCATTTATGCTTCTGATATAATCTCCCAAGCCAGGCAGCAGGGCCTGTTTTCGGGAGCAGACAAAGATTTCAGCTTTGCAGATACCTACGGCCCTGCCGATGCTGCTACGATTCGCGGATGCGACGCAAGAGTATGGAGCTTTTTCAATCGCTATGCCGATGAAGACATGAGCAAATACCTGGATTATGCACTTGGCAATAACATTAAAAACAGGATGCCTTTGTATGTTAAGGCAAAACAACAAATCTCCCTGAAGAATGTTGCCGACATGATGCGTGATCATTATGAAGGAACCGCTATGGATATGACAAAAGACATAGGCGCCGGTGGAAATGAACTTCCATACAGGTGGAGGCCAATGGGTTTTAAAGTTGAAGACAAGGAATACATAAATGAAAGAGCGATAGCTACTCAGCAGACCGGTTTCTGGTTTATCGGAGAGTGCCGCCCGAATATCCCTAATGAAATCGGTGGTATTTTCTGGTTTGGTGTGGATGATGCCGCAACATCTCCACTTACACCTGTATACACATCTTCCAAAGCCATATCAAAACACTATGCCCTTGGGAATGGCTCAATGATTGAGTATTCTCCAACTTCAATGTTTTGGGCAACCAACAGGATTGCTCAGTTTGCCTATTTAAGGTATAATCATATTGGCAAGGAGGTTCGCAATAATATTGATGAACACGAAAAGGCCAGAATTGCAGAAACAAATGCTATTGACAAAACTGCAATGATGCTTATGAAAGAAAACCCAGCGTTCATTGGCGAGTTTCTTACCAACTACTCTGTAAATACAGCAAATGCCCTATTTGAAAAATGGAAAAGACTGGATGAATATCTGCTTGTTAAATATATGGACGGGAATACAAAAAAACAGAATCCGGACGGTTCATTTAAAAACAATGGTTATACACCAATGATTCCTCCATCTCCCGATTTCCCGGGTTATACCGAATTATGGAAAAAAGCAGTAAAAGAGAACTCAGGGGAAAGACTTGTCATTAAGAAAAAATAATAGTAAAATCTTTTACTATTTCGGATTTTATTTATCTTTGTTGGCGTAAAACCTAAAACTACAAAGATATTCCTATGAAAGTTAAAATCTTTGACAGTCTTAAGAACGAAGACTGGATCGCGACCATATTGGGAACAATTCTCCTCCTCGGAGTGATTATTGTTCCCGTTTTTATGTCTAACATTTATGTAATTTTCGCATCAATTGGCGTCCTGGGAGCACTTGGACTATGGATTCTTGGTAATGACCTTAAAGGATTTGCCATCTCCTACACAGTTATTTTTCTCATTTCTCTTTTGGCTCAGTATTTAAGCGGACTTGCCGCTATTAAGTCAACAGGATTTGAAGCTGTTTTTTTCTCTGTTGCTATCGGACTCATTATTAGAAATACAGTGGGTCTTCCAAAATGGCTTGCGCCTGCCGCAAAAAGCGAATACTTTATTAAAGCGGGTCTCGTACTTCTCGGATCATCAATTCTTTTTGGAGAGATAATGAAAGCGGGAGCACTTGGAATGGTTCAGGCAATCATTGTGGTAATTTCGGTATGGTATTTCTCTTTCTGGATTGCAAAAAAATTCAAGATTGACCGTGAAATGGCCGTGATGCTCTCAAGTGCCGTATCTATATGCGGTGTGTCAGCTGCAATTGCCACTTGCGGCGCCATCAAAGGCGATAACAAAAAGCTGTCATATGTTATATCTATAGTTCTTGTAATAGCAGTGCCTATGATGTATATTATGCCATATCTTGCCAACTTACTCGGCCTTTCACAGGAGGTTGCCGGTGCATGGCTCGGAGGTACTATTGACACAACAGGAGCCGTTGTGGCTTCGGGAAAATTCATTGGCGAAACAGCGGAAAAGTACAGCGTTATCATTAAATCTTCTCAGAATGTACTGCTCGGAGTTGCTGCATTCGCTATCTCGATTTACTGGTCATACAGGGGAACAAATAAAGAGACAAAGCCATCTGCCGGAGTTCTTTGGGAGAGATTCCCAAAATTTGTTCTTGGGTTTATTGCTGCATCCCTTGTGTTTAGTTTCATTTTTGAACCAACTTATGCAAAAGAACTTGGGAAAGTTGCCAAAGGATTGAGAGAAACTCTCTTTTCAATCGCATTCGTTGCGATTGGACTTGAAACAGATTTCAGGAAAATCTTCAATAAGGAGAACAGCCGGAATACCTACACATTCCTTATTGCACAAACATTTAACATTATACTTACCCTTATAGTTGCTTACCTTTTATTCGGAAGCTACTCAATCTAACAGAGACAGTACTTGTTTAAATTTTGCCTCAATTTGAGAGGTACAAAGATTGCCCATGCTCCCAATGTGAGTGTGGGTAATTTTTTTGTCGGCAATAAAATTGCCGGAGTTTACCTCTAATCCAACAGACTTATA
>DOSU01000004.1 GCA_003513895.1 Rikenellaceae bacterium | reverse complement strand
TCCTCCATTTAGGGGGTCCGACAATTATAGAATGACAATTATCTGGTCAACCTTAAAGGGATAAGATTTTTTAGGATGAAGATTATTTGACTTTAAGTATTTATCAACTTTGGTTTATCAATGAAATTACAATACTATATATTGAACTTATCATTTTTACTGTATAATGGAAACCTTAAAATATATTATCTCAACAATCTCAGGAGGCGTTATACTTGAATTAGCAATGTTTTTTTATCCCGACTTTAAAAAATTGTTCAACTCAAAAGTAGTAGCGAAAAATTTAATCAATAAGCACTCTGACTCAATAATTAAGGCGGCTGACGAACTTTTTGGGAAAATATTTTCGCTTGCAAAAGAAGATTTTAAACTATTTACGAAGTATAACAACGATACTGATGAAATGAATAAAATATATGTCCTTTATCTATTTGCAAGCTTTTGGGCAAGCTTAGGGATTCTGAAACAAGAGAGTAATTTTATTCATATAGCAAGAATCAAGAAAGGGAAAAGGTTATTAAATTTTGTAACGACATATGAATCCAAAAGAAACAGAATTCTTGAGCGTTCCTTTCAAAGGGCAATTGGAGAATCTATTATTCTAGAATCATCATCAGGATTAAAGAAGAAGACGTTATATGATTTTACTAACGAATATAATAGTGAAAATTCTAATCTTAAAAAAATATTTAACCCCTTAGAAAGATCATTATTCAGTACAAGCGATAAAACTCATCGACAAAAAATATTACTTTTTGGGATAATAATACTTGCTCTTTTAGATTTTTTAGATAAAAACCATAAAGTTGTCAGAAAAAGGCAGACATATAAGAACAAATTAAGTGCTAAAACTAAAGATGAACTAGAGTTTAGAGTATTTAAACATTATCTCCCTTTTGTCAAGAATGCAACCAAATACTATTGATATTAAAATAAGGATCCCCCGCCAAGTATGATTTACAATTGCTCGCAAAAAGCCTTATTGGGGAACCACCGTATATAATTTTGATTAATATCAATTAATCCCAAAATTAATAAAAATATTAAGGAACACAAAAAGAGAATATAATTATGGTGAGAAATTTCAAATACTTCCAAATTCAAAAAGGGGATTTTGACACATTTAGGGGGTCCGACAGTTCGATTACATTATTGCATCTTTTAAGAAATTAATGGTCGTCCGCTAGGAGAGGAGCGAATAGAAACGACGTTGGAGTTATCTTCGATTCTCTTGGGCAGACTGTTGGTTTGCCCAGAAATTGACTAGACTGATATTCCGGAGTGATTGGTAATAGAAAAAGATTGAGTATTTGTTGTGATTTCTTGTGAAGGATTGACATGTTGAAATGTATCATCGCCGTTTACTCCCTGGTCATTT
Source organism: Rikenellaceae bacterium (assembly GCA_003513895.1). Taxonomy (GTDB): domain Bacteria; phylum Bacteroidota; class Bacteroidia; order Bacteroidales; family UBA932; genus Bact-08. The sequence continues at coordinate 1,366 of DOSU01000004.1, read as the reverse complement.
TCTTGTGTCTGTCCTACCTCGGAAGCTTTAAGTGATAGTTGTATTTTTCGTTCTAGTGACGACAATTCTGATTTCAAAGTTTTAAGTTCTGTCTCTTTTCTCCAGGTTCCATTTACAACATCTTGCAATATTGGAATATCCCGTTCCAAACTTTCGTTTGAGGTTTTATATTGATCAATGTACTTTGGAATACGCTCTAAAGCATTAAGGAAGTTCAATGAAGCCAATTTAGGATCGGCAGCCATGTTCCCGTTATTGTATGAGTATTTGTACCCTCCCTCCACAAAGAATCGGTTTTGTTTGAAATCAAAACCTTCTTTCATTGAGGCTTCGGTTTTTACCAGTAGTTTGAATCCATACAGTTCGCCAATAACATTGTACTCACCTTGGGTATTGGCTGTATCGTTAATCTCTTGCAATTTGGCACCAATAGCTTTAAAGTCGGAACCTTGAACGCCATCCAAGCGAATCGGATTAAGTTTATTTCCCTCTGTATCCACTTGGACACGACTATTGAAAAGACTCCAATCGGTAGTCATACGGGCAATAATCTCATTGTTATGGTCTAGAGTGCGCGTATTCTCATGCAACTTCCATACAGAATTGCTTTTGTCTTTTGTAAAGGCTTTACGCTCACTCTCCAGAGCTACTACCTTCTTCTCCAATTTGGCTTTTTCCAATAGGTCGGTATTACCAGAAAGTATAGCCATGTATTCCGAAAAGTTCATTCCGGATTTCTCGTCTATCGTTCCCTCATCAATTGTACGTGTCCCCATTGTGCCGTTTTTAAGCTGGGTAATAAATAGCTGTTTATTATGCAATAAGTTGAACTTGTATGAGTCCAATGACTTCTCAACGGCATAAATCACCACATCCACTCTATTATCGGCATAGAGCTTGGCTCCCTCATTTCCTTTTCTGACTGCCCGTCCGTTGCGTTGTTGCAGGTCAGAGGGACGCCAAGGTATATCTAAGTGATGGATTGTAACCGCACGCTTTTGAGCATTTACACCAGTGCCGAGCATATCGGTAGAACCAAACAGCACTCGTATTTTCCCTTCGTTCATGGCAGCTATCATCTCCTTACGGGCTTTGTCTGTTTTGCACTCCTGGATAAAGCGAATCTCCTGTGGAGGGATACGGTGATCATCTACCAATTTCCGTTTGATTTCACCATATACATTCCACTGGCCGGGTTTATATGTCCCCAAGTCGGAAAAGACAAACTGCGTTCCTTTATGCTCGTCAAACCTGCGATAGTACTGAGCAATCATTGCCGCGCAATGAGAGGCTTTGTTATCGGGATGGTCATCATACTTCGATTGACTAATCATCCTAAGGTCAAGAGCCATTTTTCGGGCATAGT
>DOSU01000103.1:20259-30609 GCA_003513895.1 Rikenellaceae bacterium | reverse complement strand
CCAAGCGTTGCAACAAAAAGAACGATCTTCTCCGCTTTTCTAAAAGCATTTTTAACTCTGGGACCATAATTAAAAAATGCATCATCCGGGTCTATGACAGTAAAAGCACCTCTAGCCTCAATGAAAGAAATAAGAGGAAGCAACCCGAGCGTCTCTTCAAGTAGTTCCCTACCGGTATGTAAGAGCAACTCATCCTTGTTTAGCGTTAGGGATGAAAGCATAACTTTATATTCGATTATTTCCCTCATTTGTCAAAAAGGTTCTCTATTAAAGAGACATTAATTCCTTCTCCAAAAATCACAATCTCACTTCTGGATACCGGCAATTTATAATCTTTTAAGGAGATTTCATCACACACAGCCTGTAAAACTTTTACAGTACCATCTTGAATTTTTAAAAATCCTTTTGCTCTAAGAGCAGGAGCTATCAAATCTGTAAGATTCTTAAGGTTTTCTGAAGAAATTTTCTTTGAAGTTATAATTGTATTTACCTTAATATATGGTGGAGATGATAGCGGATATGTATCTATATTATAATTATTTGTCAATATTTGAGCAGTACTATCTTCATGTTTAATAATATCTGACTCTTCCCTGTTCAATTTGGCATATTGAGAAAATAAAATATTGCAAAAAGGATTGATTTCTTTCACCTTAAAACCAACTTCCTCTGCCAGGGATTGGCTCTGTTTGTCACATTTGTTTATAATAACAGTGTCTGCGACCCTGATTTGACCGGAAACCGCCTTAATCATGTTAATTTGCCTGTCAAACAAAGAGGCATCGACTACAGTATAGGCTCTTACAAACTTTACTTTATCAATAAGTTTAGGTGAATTTACCACTTGAATAATAGCCAGAGGGTCGGCAAGTCCGGTTGCTTCGATAAAAATTTTATCCGGCCTGTAGCTATCAATAAATCCGGACAGAGCAGGGATGAAATTGCTCATCAGACACAGGCAAAAAACAGATCCGTTATTCATTTCAAGAACTGAATAGTTTCCATTTGTCTCGGCAAGAATTCCGGCATCTATGTTTATCGAAGAAAATTCATTTTGTACAATTCCAATCCTCACATCATTGCCAAGTTCTTCAATTATGTTTCGCAGGAGCGTGCTCTTTCCGCTTCCGAGAAAACCGGATATCAAATACAGTGGAATTATCTTATTTATCATTACCTTAATTCTTCTGACACACTTTCTTTTAAAAGTTTAATTGGAGGCGTAATTGAAACAAATTTTATCTTACCGTTCATGCAGATTGTTGGAATATTCTTTACTCCAAGACTTTTCATCATTAGAATTCCCTCATTGGTTTTGATTTTGTGTTCGAAAATTTCAATTTTGTCTCCAAACAATGGCTTCAAGCGGTTAACAAGTTCCATTACATACTGGCATGGCGCACATGAACCGGAATCAAGAGTAACCACATCTATCACAACCCTGTTTTTAGCCCATCTGCCGCTTAAATCCGGCAGTGTATCCTCCCGTGGAATAAAAGATGTTCTGGACAAAAATTCCTGCCTGTATTCGTCTCTAATTAACTTTGACACTGCAATCATATTTTCAACAGGAGTTGTCATTGGTAAATCACAACCGGGAGCAAGTACAAAACCCTTTTTGCCGCCTGTGATTATGCAGTCAAGTGCATCTCTCTCCGAATCTTCCGGAGTGCCGAGCAAAAGCGTAGTGGTGAGTTTAAGGTTTCCTCCAAAGCTAATACCGTTTGAAAGGGCAATTTCTTTAATGGTTTTCAGAGAAATGTTTTCGTCTACGCATATGTTGTCGGGACGGCAGGCTGCCATTAGTTCCAGGTTGTGCTCTGCCTGCCCGCAAACAAAAAAAGAGCTTAGTGCGCCTTTTTCTCTTATATGTTCAAAAATTCCGGAAACAGGTTTTGAAACAAAAGACTCAAAAGAGAAGGGATCAATCTGGCTGGTCATCGGGTCAACAATTGCTATTACGGCACATCCTGATTCCATATAATAATCCGACATCTTAATTGCCACTTTGGAGCAAAAATCTATTACTTCCTCTGCTTTTTGAGGATTTTCATACATCGCAGTAAAAATTTCCGTCCCCATTAAATGAAGTGCAAGGGTAAAAGGTCCTGTTACAAGCCCGAAGAATGCAATGTCCGAGTACCTGAGACAAACAGTCTCTGCTGCTTTGAGCATCTCTCCTATCCTGCCTTTATCCTTTTCCGGGATTTTTAGTTTGTTAAGTGCAATGCCTTCCTCCAAGGGGTGCGAAACTACTGCAGGCGGGTTTGCAAGAGAGTAAATTAGGCGACAACCAAGTGCCTCGGCTTCAAGTTGAAGATCAAATGTGACAGGTAGTCCGTCAGGAAAGTATTTCTCAATTGCAGCCTCAATACCTTTTATCACCAATTCCGACGAAGAGAGATAATCCTGCGCACTGTTTCCTGTTAAAAAAGCTCCGTGACATCCCACAAACGGAAGCCATGCAGGTCTGTCATTCTCAATGAGCCTGAATGAGTTGGTTATGTATTCCTTTCCTGTCATGATATTAAAGCGAATTGATAAACTCTACAGCTACCTGTGGGTTGGGAGCAAATAAATCGGCTCCTATCTTATTTGCAAACTCATTATTGAGAGGAGCTCCTCCAACTATGATTTTTTGGAAAGGGTACACTTCGCGGAGCGTGCGGACAGATTTTTCCATAGATTCCATTGTTGTTGTGAGCAGTGCAGACATTCCCAGTATGCATCCGGGATTATTCACTATTGCTTCCATAAATCTTTCTATTTTCACATCCACTCCCAGGTCCACAACTGTCCAGCCGGAGCCTTCAATCATCATTGAAACAAGGTTCTTTCCAATGTCGTGTAAATCGCCGGATACTGTTCCAATTACAAAAGTTCCTCTTTTTTGTATCTCTCCCGAGTTGAAATATGGCTTCAAATGACTCATTGCGCTGTTCATAGCCTTTGCACACATAAGAACCTGGGGAACAAACAACTTCTTATCCTTGAAAAGATCGCCGACTATTCCCATTGCCGGAATCATGGCCTTGGTAAGAATATCATTTGCCGAAACTCCTTTTTCAAGAGCTTCTCCTGTTAGTTCGAATGCTCCGGGCAATCCTTTCATATCTGGCGGATATGGAGAATTAATATCTACTTTACCCTTTTGAATTGATATTGAAATCCTTCCAATAAAATCTTCCATTTGATCTCTATTTTCAACAAATTTATGAATAATAAAATAGCAAAATGTCTTTGGGGGGATTTTAAATGGGATTGAACAAAAAATTGTACCTTTATCACCTTAAAGTGAAGTTTAAAACACATACAAATTATGAATCTGAAACACATCTCCCTTACCGTAGAAAACCATATCGGCAAAATTACAATAAGCAATCCCCCTACTTTAAATGCATTAAACAGTTTAATAATTAAGGAACTGGAGCAAGTAATTGAAGTTGTTGCTGCAAGCAGCGATATTTATGTTCTCATTATTACAGGAGATGGCCGCTCTTTCGTTGCCGGTGCAGATATTTCCGAGATGGTTAACTTAAATTCTGATCTGGGAAAAGCTTTTGGCGAAACAGGTTCAGCTGTCTTCAGAAAAATCGAGTTGCTTGAGAAACCGGTTATTGCTGCCGTTAACGGATTTGCTCTTGGAGGAGGTTGTGAGCTTGCTCTTTCATGTGATATACGCGTTGCTTCCGAAAATGCAAAATTCGCGCAACCGGAAGTAGGGCTCGGGATTTGTCCCGGTTTTTCAGGTACAGTGAGAATGGCGAAACTTTTAGGCCCGGGTAAGGCAAAAGAGTTAATATTTACAGGAAGAGTAATTGGGGCTGCCGAAGCATTGGAAATTGGCCTCGTCAACTGCGTGGTTAAACAGGAAGAGATTATGGACAAAGCAATGGAGATGGCAAACATGATTGCAACCAAGGCTCCAATTGCAATAAAATACTCAAAAGAGGCAATAAACAATGCAATGGACTTAGACAGCGAAAAGTCAATTGAAATGGAAAACATACTTTTTGGAAAGTGTTTCTCTACCAAAGACCAGAAAGAGGGAATGACTGCATTTTTAGCTAAGCAAAAACCTCTGTTCACAAACAAATAATTGATAATTAATAAACAAAAATATACCTCAGAATTATGAAAATTGGAGTTATCGGAACAGGTACAATGGGCAGCGGAATTGTGCTGGCTTTTGCTCAGGCAGGCTTTACAGTTGTTATGAAAGGAATATCTGATGCCGAATTACAGTCTGGCCAGAAAATCATTTCAAAAAATCTCTCAAAACTTGTTGAAAAGGAAAAAATTACTGCCGCCGATAGTGAGCAGATAAAATCCAGAGTAACAGGCACAATAACATATGATTTGTTTTCAGATGCCGACATTGTAATTGAAGCAGTTCTCGAACACATGGACCTGAAAAGAGAGATATTCGGGACATTGGACAAAATATGCAAACCTGAAACAATTCTTGCGTCCAATACTTCTTCACTCTCGATTACAGAAATTGCCGCATCTACAAAAAGAGCCGAGAGGGTAATAGGTATGCACTTCTTCAATCCTGCGCCGGTGATGAAACTTGTGGAGGTAATCAAAGGACAGCTTACAGCTGCCGATGTGAATGATTTTGTTATCAATCTTGCAAAACAGATGGGCAAAACTCCTGTTACAGTAAATGAAGCTCCTGGTTTTGTCGTTAACAGAATACTCATTCCTCTTATTAATGAAGGAGTGGCTATACTTGCAGACGGAGTTGCCACTAAAGAGGAGATAGACGAAGCGATGAAGCTTGGAGCAAACCACCCTATGGGACCTCTTGCACTTGGCGACCTGATAGGGCTGGATGTTTGTCTTGCAATTATGGAAGTACTTTACAGCGAATTTGGAGACTCCAAGTACAGGCCGCATCCGCTTTTGCGTAAAATGGTACGGGCAAATTTATTAGGGCGTAAAACCGGTAAAGGTTTTTACGATTATAGTAAGTAAACACGAATTGTTTTTATAAATATCAGATATGCCCCATAACCGGCTCACACAGCAAAAAATTTCCAGAACAAACTACAAGGTTCTGATGCAAAGACGCATCCGGAAAGTGCTTATGATTTGCAGCAGTTATGATGCATATACTCTCGAAGAGGACGGAAGAATTGAGGTTCAGATTTATAAAGAATATGTGGATTTGAACCTTAGCAATCCACCATCTTTTACATGGGTAACTTCTTCTCTCGAAGCTTTAAAACTGCTTGAGGAAGATGATGACTTTGATCTCATTATAAGCATGTTCAATGTTGGAGAGATTGATGTATTTCAATTTTCGAGACAACTGAGCAAAGATGGAATTACAATTCCTTTTGTGTTGCTCACTCATTTTTCCAAAGAGTTATACAGGTTGATAGAAAGTCAGGACCGCTCCGGCATTGACTATATATTCAGCTGGCAGGGAAATGCCGATCTTATTCTTGCTATCATCAAACTCTTTGAAGACAGAATGAATGCAGATGACGACATAGTTGGTGCAGGCGTTCAGTCAATATTACTTGTAGAAGATTCTGTGAGATATTATTCAACATATCTGCCTGCTTTATACAAACTTGTACTGCAGCAAAGCGCAGAATTCCTCAAGGAGGCTCTCAATGAACAGCAGCAAAAACTTAGAAAAAGGGCAAGGCCAAAAATCCTGCTTGCTACCAATTACAATGAGGCTGTTGAGATATATGAAAAATACAAAAAGAATCTGCTTGGCGTTATTTCCGATGTCGCGTTTGTTATAAATAAAAGCGACCCGTCATATACAGAAAAGATGGATGCAGGAATTGATCTTTGCAGGCTCATTAAAAAAGATGATCCTTACATGCCTTTTCTGTTGCAAAGTTCTCAGGAATCCATGCGGGAAACTGCTCAGGAGCTGGGTGTAGGTTTTATTCTAAAATACTCCAAAACCCTTCTGCTTGAACTGAGTGACTACATTAGCGAAGAGTTTCTTTTTGGAGATTTTATTTTCCGTAACCTTGAAACAGGAGAAATTATTGGCAAAGCTAAAGATCTCAGAGATTTACAACTGCTCGTTATGGAAATTCCGGAAGATGTACTACTCTATCACGGATCGAGAAACAGACTCTCAAAATGGATGTATTCGAGAGGCCTCTTCACTCTGGCTGCGAAAATAAAAAAGGCAGACAGAAGTCATTTTAAAACCATTGACGAGCTAAGAAGGTACATACTTAATGCAATAATTGACTATCGAATACTTTTGGGCCATGGTGTTGTTGCGAGATTTAATCCCGACACCTACAGCAAGTATATATGGTTTGCTAGACTGGGAGAAGGATCTCTTGGCGGTAAAGCACGGGGACTGGCTTTTATAAACAACATGCTTGAAAAATACAATCTGCTTCAAAAATTTCCGGGTGTAAAAATACTCATACCAAGGACGGTTGTTGTTGCTACAGATTATTTTGATGAGTTTATAAAGGTTAATGGTCTTCAGTATGTAATCAGTTCAGATATTTCAGACGAGGAGATACTCTCCGAGTTTGTGAGTTCAAGGCTTCCCGAAGCTCTCGTGAATGAATTAAAATCCTATATTATACATGCAACCGGGCCTCTTGCCGTCCGTTCAAGTTCTAAACTAGAAGACTCGCATTATCAGCCATTTGCCGGAATATATTCTACATACATGATCCCTCTGACCCATAACAGGGACCAGATGTTGAGGTTGCTAGGCAAAGCAATTAAAAGTGTATATGCATCAATCTATTTCTCTTCCAGCAGATCTTACATTCAGGCAACATCGAATCTCCTGAGTGAAGAGAAGATGGCTGTTGTAATTCAGGATCTTTGCGGAACAGAAGACAGCGGTTACTTTTTCCCTACCATATCGGGAGTAGCAAGGTCAATTAACTTCTATCCCATTGGAGCGGAAAAACCGGAAGACGGCATTGTTAACATGGCATTCGGACTTGGAAAACTGGTTGTTGAAGGGGGGAAAACCCTGCGTTTTTCTCCTAAACATCCAAAACATGTACTTCAGCTCTCTACTCCGCAACTGGCCCTGAGAGAGACTCAAAACGAAATGTATGCGCTCAATCTCAAACCTGAACAGTTCAAGACCTCCATTGACGACTCTGTTAATCTGGAAAAATTTGAAATTAACAAGGTTAAGCATTTTCAAAATCTCAATTTTGTTGCTTCTACCTGGGATATGCAAAACCAAAGAATTATTGACAACAATCTTGAAGATGGAAGAAAGATAATCACTTTCTCGCATATTCTTAAATATGACACAATGCCACTTGCTGCACTTCTGAGCGAACTGCTCCAAATATGCCAGAATGAGATGCGGTCGGCAGTGGAAATTGAATTTGCAGTAAATATGGATGTGCCTAATGGTGAAGATAAAACCTTCAATTTCTTGCAAATAAGACCAATAACTGAAAGCATGGATAATAAATCTCTTGATTGGGATAACATATCCACAGACGAATCAATCATATTTGCCCAAAAAGCTTTAGGTGTAGGTTTCATAGATGGGATAACAGACATACTGTATGTCCGAAGTGATAATTTTGACAGCAGCAATACTATGAAAATCGGAGAAGAGATTGATGCTTTCAATTCTCAGATGAAGGAAAACAAAAAAAGCTATGTGCTTATTGGTCCTGGCCGCTGGGGGTCAAGCGATCCATGGCTTGGCATTCCAATAAAATGGCCGAATATTTCTGAAGCAAAAGTAATTGTTGAGTGCGGGCTTAAAGATTTTCATGTTGAGCCAAGCCAGGGAACTCACTTTTTCCAAAATCTCACTTCATTTGGAATTGGCTATTTAACAATTAATCCATATAGCGGCGATGGAAAATTTGACATTGAAACTCTGGATAAAATGGAAGCTGCATACGAGACTCATTATTTAAGAGCTGTCAGATTTGAAAATCCCCTTTATATTTTTATTGACGGCAGAAAAAACAAAGGCATCGTCCGCATGCAAACATGATTGTTAAGCGATTAATATTAATATCTTTTTTTATTTTGACCGGTCTTTCATTAGTCGGTCAGTCGTATCTTCAGCGACTTTCGGGAATAATTTCCGATTCAGACAGCAAAGCGCTGCTTTATGGAGCCGTAGTTGTTGTTGAAACGGTAAATGGTAAAAATTTTACAGAAACCGATTCTTTGGGACAATTTTCAATTATGATTCCTCCGGGAAGACATACTGTCAAAATATCATTTCTTGGATATAACAGTCATATAATTAAAGATATACTTGTTGGCACAGGAAAACAGATTTTCTTAAACATCAATCTTACTGAATCAACAGAGCAAATCGAAGAGTTGATCGTGAGCGCCGAATCAAAAAGAAACATCAACTCAATGGCAGCAGTAAGTGTTCACAGGCTTAAAAGTCAGGATGCAGCTCGTTATGCTGCAGGATATTTCGATCCTCTGAGAATGGTAACTGCTATGCCAGGCGTTTCTGCCGGAAATGACGATGCCAATAATCAGATAATTATAAGAGGAAATTCGCCCAAAGGTCTTCAGTGGAAACTGGAAGGTATTGAAATTCCAAACCCTAATCACCTGACTGCAGGTCAGGGCACATCGGGAGGAGCATATTCTGCCATAACAACCAATGCTCTTTCGGGGTTCGATTTCTATACTGCCGCATTTCCTGCCGAAATTGGAAATGCATTTTCAGGAGTAATGGATCTTAACCTGAGAAATGGAAATGCTATAAAAGGCGAGTATGCACTTGGGTTAAGTGTTGTTGGAGCAGAAGTTTCGGCAGAAGGTCCGATTGACAAAAAATCCGGCAGTTCATGGTTTGGAAATTTCAGATACGCAAACTTTGATTTTTTAAAACGATATGGATTGATTGACAGCGACGAGATCGGGATAATACCCCGCTCGTGGGACTGGGCTTTTAAAGCGACTGTAAAAACCAAAAAACAGGGAACTTTTGAGTTTTTCAGCATTGGAGGCTCCAGCCTTGTTGGAGATATAGCGTCTGACAACGCAGACTCAATAAAGAACGGTGCAGACAAAGATGAGTTTACTTCCAGGCACTTCGTTGCAGTTGCAGGACTAAAACATTTTATAGCTTTTCCGGACTCAAGAACGTATTTACGGACTACAGTCGGTTATACATACGAGCAGGACCACTCAGACGAATATATAACAGACACACTGCTTAACAAAAATCTTTACTACGAGGAGCTTTACAAATATCCGGCTATAAGAATTTCTACTATGTTAAACCATAAGTTTAACTCCAAAAATTCTCTCAGGCTGGGATTTTCACTCAATTCAATAAGCGGAGATATGTACGCCAGAAAATTCAAGACATCTGGCATATACGATACTCTTATCGATACAAAAGCCACCGGGTGGTACAACAGTTATTTCGCTCAATGGAAATACAAACCGGCAAATTTTTTGGAAATTAATACCGGACTTCATACTTTTCATTCAGGTATCACTCAGGAATTTATATGGGAACCAAGACTAAGCATGGTATTTCATCTCCCTCAGGGTCAAACGCTAAACATAGGAAGCGGGATTCATTCAAGACTCGAACCTCTTTCGATATATAACTATCGTGTTAAAATTAATAACAACAATCGTGGGACTTTAAACGAAGATTTAAAAACAATCAAAGCCCTTCATTTTACTTTAGGATTCAACCGACAGTTCGGGACCGATTTCAACATGGGATTTGAAATCTATCTTCAATCATTGTTTGATGTTCCAATTTCTGTTGCAAAGACTAATTTATACTCTGTTTTAAATGCATCATACGGCCTCCCGGATATTAATCTGAAAAACGAAGGTAAAGGAATAAATAAAGGGATTGAATTCACAATGGAAAAGGATTTTACAAAAAATTATTATTTCATGATGTCTGCATCGTTGTTTGATTCAAAGTACAGAGCTTCTAATGGAAACTGGTATAATACATATTTCAATAATGGTCATATATTCAATTTTACCGGCGGAAAAGAGTTTGCAATTGGGAAAAAACGCATGAACACATTTGGATTCAACATAAAGGCTCTTTTGAGAGGCGGTTACAGATATACACCTGTGGACGTGGATCTTTCTTTATCCAGAAGGCGGATAATCTATGATATTTCCAGGACATACGGCAAACAACTTCCTGCCTATCAAAGGATAGATTTGGGGTTCAGTTACAGATTGAATCAGAAAAAAAGCTCCTGGACATTTCTTATTGATATTCAGAATATTACAAACAGGAAAAATACAATCAATAAAAGATTTTCTTATGTTTCGGGAAAAATTGTTGAAAGGTATTCTCTAAGTGTTGGTCTCGTTCCCGTTGCATCAATCAGAGTAGAGTTTTAA
>DOSU01000103.1:3419-20133 GCA_003513895.1 Rikenellaceae bacterium | reverse complement strand
AATGAGCGATGTTCTTCATCACGAATGCGGCATAGCACTTATCCGGCTGCTTAAACCAATAGAGTTTTATGAAAAGAAGTATGGTTCGTACCAGTATGGACTCAGCCGTCTGTACATTCTCATGGAAAAACAGAGAAACAGAGGTCAGGATGGTGCAGGAGTTGTTGGGGTAAAAATTGATATGCCTCCCGGATATAAGTATATGGACAGAGTTCGTTCATGTGAAGCAAATCCCATTCAGGATGTTTTCAATAAAATTCAGGAGCCGTTCACAAGTGAAGAGTCTAAAGAGAAAGATGCCTGTTGGGCAAAACAAAATCTTTCTTTTATCTCCGAGGTCTATCTGGGACACTTAAGATATGCCACATTCGGCAAAAACAATATTGATTTTGTGCATCCTCTTAAAAGGTCAAGCAACTGGAGAAGCCGCAATCTTGCGCTTGCAGCCAACTTCAACCTTACAAATGTAGATGAGCTGTTTGACAGTCTCATAAAAGAAGGCCAACATCCACGCAATTATTCTGATACTGTCACTCTCCTTGAAAAAGTCGGTTTTTTTCTTGACGACGAAATTCAAAACCGTTACAAGTTATACAGAGAACAGGGTTATTCAAAACTGGATATTTCTCCTCTGATTGAGAAAAACCTTGATTGGGCAGGAGTTCTATCTAAGAGCAGTGCCGATTGGGATGGCGGATATGCGGTTGCAGGAGTCGTAGGACACGGAGATGCTTTCGTCATGCGCGATCCCTGGGGAATAAGACCTGCTTACTATTACGCAGATGAAGAAGTTGTAGTAGTAGCATCGGAAGGTTCAGTAATAAGGACAGCATTTACGGTGGATGATACAAACATTCGGGAAATAAAACCCGGATATGCCCTGATTATAAAAAAAGACGGATCTGTAACCGAGGAACTTGTCCGGGAGCCAAAGAAAAGAAGCAGTTGTTCTTTCGAAAGAATATACTTCTCAAGGGGAAACGACAGGAATATTTATAAAGAGAGAAAAAAACTGGGAGAATTACTTACCCCTCAACTTATAACTGCTGTAGACGGAGACTTGGATAATACAGTTTTTTCTTTTATCCCCAACACTGCAGAAACTTCATTTTACGGGATGGTTAAAGGCGTTCAGAAATACATGGTCGAAGAGAAAAAAAGGCAGATAAAAGCTGGGCGGGCAACGTGGAGCGAGGAGACTTTATCGGAGATAATTTCAAAAGAGCCAAGAGTAGAAAAGATAGTAATCAAGGACGCAAAATTCAGAACATTCATCTCTTCCAACGACGGAAGAGACGAAATGGTGGGCCATGTATATGATGTTACATACGGAGCGGTAAAAGAAAACGATAACCTAATCGTGATTGATGACTCAATAGTTCGCGGGACAACTCTTAAAAAAAGTATTCTCCGTATACTGGACAGTCTAAATCCGAAGCGGATAATAATTGTCTCATCGGCACCTCAGATTCGCTATCCCGACTGTTATGGAATAGACATGAACCGGATGGGAGAGTTTATTGCATTCAATGCTGCTATTGAACTCTTAAAAGAGAGAGGGATGAAGCATATAATTGACGAGGTTTATCGCAAATGCAAAACTCAGGTGGGACTGCCAAAAGAGAAATTTATAAATTATGTCACAGAAATATATGAACCATTTACTAATGAAGAGGTTTCCGGGAAGATTGCTCAACTGGTAAAAAGTGACAGTATCAAAGCTGAAGTAGTTGTTGTTTTTCAGACTGTTGAAAATTTACACGAGGCGTGTAAAGAAAACAGTGGAGATTGGTATTTTACCGGGGACTACCCTACTCCGGGCGGCAACAAGGTTGTAAATACTGCCTTCATTAACTGGGTGGAGGGGAGGAACGAGAGATCCTATTAACGTCTGTCAATGTTTAATCCATTCGTACTGAGCAAAGTTGTCTGTTGTTGCAACATCTCCAGTCATCCACTTAGGCCACCAGCCGCTTAAATAGATATTTGACATTGTTGTTGGAATTTGCGAAATATCGGTCGTAGATTTTAATTTTACATTATCAATCCAAAAACTTACCTCATTTGGATAGTAATCTATTCGGTACTCATGAAACTGCGCACCCGGATTAAATGCCAGTGTAACTTGTGAGCTGAATTTCTGAACACCCTTTACCCAAGTATTAAAATCCACTCTTCCAGTCCCGTCGTTCCATATCTCTATGTCGATTTCATCCAGATTTGTGCCCTCATACAAAAAGAAAGTTGTATATGTTCCCGGAAGCAGCAAAGGTGCTTTAACCGAGGCTCTGTAACTCCCATATTTGTATTTTGCAGGTGCAATTGTCTTTACCTCCCCCCCGTCTTTTGTGAGCTTTGGAAATTTTACAGATAGAATTCCTCCCTCAATTATAACATTTGAAGTATTAAACCTACCGAACCCGGGAGTCAATTTGTTGCTTATAATCCATCGTGAATTGTCAAAAAAGTTAAAATCGTCAATAAAATTAAATGCATCAAAAGCATCAGAAATTTCATCCATGGCAAGCTGAACAGCTCCTGAAACAGAAGGATCTGATTTCCAGATTGCTGCTCTTGAAGTATACGAACCGGAAACTATGAGTTTGTCGGAGGGTATTCTCCATGCCATATTTATCTGCTTCGATACTTCTAAGGGATTGAGAGTAATTGTATCTGCAGGGATATCAAACCAGATTCCTGATTTATCCCGGACACTGCATCCAACCCAGAACTTCCACCTTGTATTTCCTGTGTTTTTAAATTCTATAGAATTTGTTATCGTGTTTCCTGAGTAAAAATTTCCAGAAGGTACTGAAAATCCAACAATTACAGCAGTTACTTTTTTTTCTGCTGGAGGAACAATTACTCCCTTATCGCACGAGTTTATTAACAAAAGAGAGAAATACAACAGTAGTATGTATTTATTTTTTCCCGGCATTTACTATTTTTGGTCGAAATATAGGGTTTTTTCCAAATATTAAAACTAAAATTGATAGATTTGTACATCATCTCTCCCATCTATGAACATTAATCTTCTTCAAGGAAAATCAACTTTAATAAAAATATTGTTATTTCTGGCAATATCTGTTTTAAGTAGTGTTTATATATATTTTACCTGGTCAAATGTCAAAAACAAACAATCAGAAAATGTACTGAAAATTGGCAGATCAGTTGGAGCTATGATTCCAAGTGAGGATTTGCAAACTCTTGAGGCAACATCAGAAGATATTGACAAGCCACAGTATATCCAAATCAAGAACAAACTGAAAGCAATTAAGATTGCAAATCCCGAAGCACAATTCGCATACTTATACACAGAAAAGAACGGAAAGATATTTTTTATTGCAGATTCCGAGCCTGAGGAATCAGAAGACTACTCTCCTCCGGGACAAGAGTTCACAGAAGCTGTATCTCAAGATGTACAACCGTTCAGAGACGGAAAAGAACTTGTTACATCGCCCCTGACAGACAGATGGGGAACCTGGGTAAGCGTTCTGATCCCTATCAAAGATGACTCAACAGGTAAGATCGTTGCTGTTTTTGGACTTGACTTTGATGCCAAATCCTGGAATACATCAATATTCGATGTAATATTTAAATCAAGCCTTTTAGTCGTATTGTTAATTTTGTCTACTCTCTTCCTTTTAAAAATAAGAGTCAAGAACTTATCTTTAATGGTAGAGATTTCAGGGCGTGAAAAGATTGAAGTTGCTCTTTTGAAAGCAAAGGAAGATTCCGAAATGGCGAATAAGGCAAAAAGTATTTTTTTGTCAAACATGTCTCACGAGATTAGGACACCTTTGAATGCGATTATTGGTTTTTCTCAGTTGATGACCCGCGATAAACAACTGTCCAAAATTCAAAAGGAGTACAATGTTTCAATTATTAAAGCAGGCGAACATCTGCTGGAACTTATAAATGAAATTCTGGAGTTGTCAAAAATTGAAGTAGGACGTGCAAAGTTAAATCCAACCACTATTAATTTACACTCTTTTTGCAATGATATACAGAAGCTTTTCAAAGAAAAGGCACAGTCCAAACATCTCCGTTTTATTGTTGAGGTTCCCGGAGATCTTCCGCAATATATTGAAGTTGATGAAGGTAAATTGCGTCAGATATTTGTAAATTTGATAGGAAACGCTATCAAATTCACAGATGAAGGAGGTGTTGCAGTGCGTTTACGAGTTGACACAAAAGAAGGCAACTCAAATAATTTAGTTGTCGAAATACAAGATTCGGGCCCGGGAATTAGTGAAAGCGAACGAGGTAGACTCTTTAAACATTTTGAGCAAACCAGTTCCGGAGCAAAGAAAGGCAGTGGAACAGGTCTGGGACTTGCTTTGAGTCGCGAGCTTGCTGTACTAATGGGTGGCGATATAACTGTGACCAGTGAAGTTGAAAAAGGGTCAGTATTTACTTTTTGGGTAGAAATAAAGGAAGGAAAAAATTACGAGAACGAAAAACATAACCCAAAACATGTTGTTTCTATATATAAAGAGGACAAAGAACAATATCGAATTCTGGTTGTGGACGATAAAAATGATAACCTTAGAGTAGTAGTGAGCCTGCTTCGTTTTGTAGGGTTCCATACAAATGAAGCCATAAATGGCGAAGATGCCATTGTGAAATTTTTAGAATATAAACCCCATCTCATATTAATGGATATGAGGATGCCTGTTATGGACGGATATGAGGCAACACGCCGTATAAAATCTATGGAAAACGGCGGAAAAACCCCAATAATTGCACTTACTGCCAGTACATTTGAAGAGGAACGGAAGAAGATTGAATCTCTTAATATGCAAGGCTATATACGCAAACCTTTCAGAGAGAGCGAATTGTTCGATACGATTGGAAAGGTGCTTGGTCTTAAGTATATTTACGAAGAGGAAGAAGGTTCAATCGAAGTCGAAGAGATTTTGGATTCCGACACTGTAGTTGAGAAAATCAATAGTTTGCCGGATAATATGGTTTCTGAAATGTTAGAGGCAATTTCTGTTGCAGATTTTGATTTACTGATGGAAATAATTAATAGAGTTGAAACGGTCAATCCGGAGCTTTCTCGTTATCTTAAAAATCTTGCCTTGAATTATGATTATGACCATTTTCATCATATTCTAAATAATAAGGAGAAACACTGATGAAAAACATGTACGAACCACCCAAATATGTTCCAAACATACTAATTGTAGATGACGTTCTGGCCAATCTCAGATTGTTGGACCACATTTTAAGGGAAAAAGGCTATAAAGTGCGACCGGTTACTAATGGCACTCTCGCATTGCAGGTGGCAGAAAAAGAGAAACCGGATTTGGTTCTCCTCGATATTATGATGCCCGATTTAGATGGGTTCGAAGTATGCCGCAGATTTAAGGAAAATCCTAAATTAAGCGATGTTCCAATTATTTTTATTAGTGCATTAAACGACACAAAAGACATCGTAAAAGCTTTAACATCGGGAGGAGCCGATTATATTACCAAACCATTTAAAGCCGAAGAAGTAAGAGTGAGAGTTGCTACGCATCTAAACATTTACGCTCAAAAAAAAGAACTTCAAAAACTCAATGCACAAAAGGATAAATTTTTTTCAATTATAGCACATGATTTACGTGGGCCTTTCAGTAGTTTTTTGGGAGTTACACAATTACTGGATGAGATGTTACCTGAATTATCCAGGGAGGAGATTCGGGATTTTGCAGTAAATATGAGAAGCTCTGCCACAAACCTTTACAGCCTGCTTGAAAACTTGCTTCAATGGGCAAAAAATCAGCAAGGACTTGTTCCATTCACTCCAAAGAGAGAATTGTTGTTTTCTGTTGTAAATGAAAGCATTCTTACTTTACGTGAACCGGCTAAAAGCAAGGAGATTGAAATTGCAAACAATGTTGAGGGCAACATTGAAGTTTTTGCAGACAAAAACATGCTTCAAACAGTTATCCGAAACCTCGTTTCAAATGCCATTAAGTTTACTCCAAAAGGAGGAAATATAACTCTTTCGGCAAAGGCGAACAGTACAAGTTATGTTGAGATATCTGTTAAAGATTCGGGTATTGGAATGGATGAAGCAATGGTTAATAATTTATTTCAACTTGATTCTAAAACAAACAGACCTGGTACTGAGGGTGAAATGAGTACAGGCATTGGTTTATTGCTATGCAAAGATTTTGTGGAAACTCATGGCGGAGAAATCCGGGTGGAAAGTGAAGTAGGAAAAGGATCTGTGTTCTATTTTAGCATCCCTTTGAATTCTGAAGAAGAATCTTAAACTCAATATTGTCATGAATAATCCGGTTAATGCAAATAGCAGGTTTTGCTATTTTATTGCTATTTCTACGGCAGTTGTCACTCTTATCACGTTATTTATAGCAGTTTTCACTCCTCCCCTTTCAGGTCCATTCTGCGAGGGTTCTTGTTTCTCTTATCCATACAGCGATATTGCTTCCAGATTTCCTAGAGATTACTACTGGATGTTTCCCTCAATGTTATTGTCATTACTTTATTTGGTGTTGATGGTTTGCGTTCATCACTTTGCTGATGCAGGTAAAAAAATATTCAGCCAGATTGGCGTTTCTATTGCCATCATAGCCACAATGATAATAATTGTCGATTATTTTGTTCAGGTTTCTGTAGTCCAGCCAAGTATCATTAACGGAGAGACCGAAGGAATAGCTTTGATATCTCAATATAATCCTCATGGTGTTTTTATCGCTATGGAAGAGATTGGATATTTTCTCATGTGCATTTCACTTTTATCTGTTGTTCCGGTTTTCTCAGGTAAATCAGGCCTCAAAAAGGCAATACGCATAACTTTAATTATGGGTTTTGTACTGGCTGTTGTCTCTTTTATTCTGATTACTTTAAAATACGGATTAATGAGGGAGTATATATATGAAGTGACTATACTTTCAATCGTGTGGCTGGAGTTGATAATCGCATCAATTTTAATGAGCAGGGTATTTTTAAATCGTAAAACAGACTGATTATAATTAGTAATTTTTTATATCTTTGCTAGTAGGAAATAAAATCATCTCAAATGAAAATTGGAATAATTCTGGAAACAAAAGAATTCGAAAAGGCATGGAATGCTTTTAGATTTGCTGTAACAGCAAAAAAACAAGGGAATGAAGTAAAAGTGTTTTTAATGGGTGAAGCTGTTGAATGTGAGGGACTAATTCATGAAAAGTACAATGTGGACGAACAGCTGAGAGCTTTCGTTAATATCGGCGGAGAGATTCTTGCCTGCGGAACTTGTCTTAAATCAAGAAAACTGAATGAAACGGAAGCCTGTCCTATATCTACTATGACAGACTGCGTAAATATGGTTGTGTGGGCAGATAAAACAGTAACGTTTTAATTGTCTAATTTCAAAACGACACAATATTGTTTTTTAATGCAAATTTTACCATTTCGACGGTACTTTTAAAATCAAATTTCTGCATTATATTGTTTTTATGTGTCTCTACTGTTCTTATACTGATATTTAATTTTTCCGCTACCTCCTGATTAGAAAATCCTTCGGCATACAATTTCAAAATCTCTTTCTCGCGCGAAGTGAGAGAGTAATTTTTTGATTTATCTATGGAATTGATATTTTTAATTTTTGAGACATATGACTTCATCAGGTTTTTGGATATATTTGATGCATAATACTCATCCCCTTCACTTATTGTCCGAATAGCCTCCATCAACATCTCCTTATTGGTATCCTGCTTTGGCAAGATTCCTCTGGCTCCGGATTTGATTGCGTTGTAGATATAGTCATCTGTCGTATACATCGACAAGATGAGCACCTTGGAAGGAAGATTCAACTCTATGATTTTTGAAGTCAACTCAATACCTGTCATATCCGGCATTGAAATATCGCTTATGACAATATCAGGTAATTGAGATTTAATAATCTCCAACGCTTTAAATCCATTAGAGGCACAGCCAATGAAATCAATATCTTCTTCGTCAATCAGCATTGTTTTAACACCATCGAGGATAATCTGATGGTCATCAACCAATAAAATTTTGATTTTTTTCATAGTCATACGATTTTATTTACTTTAACCCGAATAGTTGTCCCTTTTTCCGGAAAGGATTCCACATCAAATGTACCATCCAGTAAAATACTTCGTTCACGCATATTGAATAATCCTTTTCCCAGTCCCAGGTCATTAGTATTGTAATTGAATCCTTTACCATTGTCCTCTATTATCAGTACCAGATTTTCAGCAGTTTCCGTAAGTTGGAGCTGAATTTGCGATGCCTCAGAGTGTTTAATTGCGTTATTCAGTGCCTCCTGAACAATTCTGTACAGGTATATTTTTGTGCGTTGTTTAATGTGTTCAAAGTTGCCGAACCATGAGAAGTCAATTTGAATACCTGTATTTTTCTGAATCTGGTTGCAAAGGTTTCTTATTGCTATTTCAAACCCGAATTCCAATATCCCTGAGGGAGCTAAATCTGTTGATATTTTTCTCAATTCATCAATAGCATGATTCACCTGAGACTTTAATTCAGTAATCTTCTGATTATTAAAAATTTCTTTCCTACTAATTAGGTTTTCAAGCGTCATCTTTATCGCAATCATCTCTTGCGCGAGCCCATCGTGAAGTTCGCGTGAAATACGATGACGCTCAAATTCCTGACCATCATATAACGCAGATATGCGTTTTGCTTTTTCGTCTACAAGTTCAGATGTGTTTATCTGGATATTATCTATCATCTGGTTAAATGTAAGTGCCAATACTCCAAATTCATTTTCCGAATTTATATCTACCTTGGCATCAAAATCCCCCTCTCCAATTTTCAAGGCCGCTTTTTTGAATTTTACAATTGGCAGTATAATATCGGTTGTAATTACCTGTGCAATAGAAAAAATAAGAATGAGGATGATTGCTGAGACAAATATCAAATCGTTTCGAAGTTCCTTAATTGGAACTATCGCCTCATTGTAATCAATCTCAGCAACAATTGCCCATTTTAAATTCTGTATCGTCAATATATCGAATGAACCAAGACAAAGAACTCCTCTGTAATCATGAGAGATTGATGTACCATTACCGGTTTTAAAGGCACTCTTCACAGCATCGGTTTCTACCTTTATATGGCTTTCAGAGTCAGGGAAAAATCTTGATTTACTAATCATCCGAAAATCATAATTGACTATATATACCTCTCCAGACTTACCTAATCCATTGATTTGATTAGTGTCGAGCATTATTCTGTCAATTTCTTCAAAATTGATTTTATCGTTATTAGTAAGGTAGTTCTCCAACTGTTCCATTTTTAACGATTTCACAGATATCAATTGCTCTGTAGCCCTCATTATAAGGGCGTTTCTTGCTTTATAGTAAGAATAGATTCCTATAATTGAGAGTGAAGAAAACCCTACAATTAAATACAGGAACATGAATTTTGTTGTAATTGACCTTTTAAACATTTACTATTTGATAATTCACTCAAAAATAACAAATTAAATTACACCTTCGTCATAAGCTTTTTCACCATGTAAAGTAGTGTCCAACCCAAGTTTTTCATCCTCTTGCTTTACCTTTACCGGAGTTATTTTATTAATTATTATCAACATCAGATATGTGAATACAAAGGCATAAGCCGAAGCTGCAACAACTGCAACAACTTGTTTTAAAAAGAAATATCCACCACCATAGATAAGACCGTCAGCCCCTGCGCCATTTATCGCCTTTGAGGCAAAAACTCCCAGAAGTATAGAACCAAAAACACCACCGACACCATGCACGCCCCAAACATCCAGGGCATCATCCCATTTCATCTTGTTTTTAAACTGGACAGCCAGATAGCACATAATACCTGCTGCAGTGCCGATTATTGGTGATGCCCATAAAGGCACAAAACCTGCACAAGGCGTTATGGTTGCCAAACCGGCGATTGATCCGGTAAGCAAACCTACAAATTTTGGTTTTTTCTCACGAATCCATTCAATAACCAGCCAAGAAATAGTGGCAAACGATGCTGCAATATCTGTATTCAAAAATGCAAGAGAGGTTACATTATCTACCTGACATTCACTACCTGCATTAAAGCCGTACCATCCGAACCAAAGCAATCCGCTTCCAATAGCTACTAAAGGTATACTGTTGGGTGTAGAGTTTTTATCTGCCCTTGCACCAACATAGAATACCGAAGCCAATGCTGCAAAACCGGCAGTTGCGTGCACCACTATGCCGCCTGCAAAATCCAGAACTCCCCAGTGAGCAAGTAAACCGCCACCCCAGATCATATGGACAAATGGATAGTAAACCAAAATCTGCCAAACGGTGAGGAATATGAAATAGGATTTAAATGTGACCCTGTTGACAAATGCACCGGTTATGAGGGCAGGTGTAATAATTGCAAACATCATCTGATATGCAAAAAATACGATTTCAGGAATTTTCCCATTGCCTGCCCAAAGAGTATCGATGGAAATTCCAGACAAGAAAGCTTTATCCAAGTTTCCGATAATGCCTCCGTCTCCACCGCTGAAACAGAGTGAATAGCCGAAGAATACCCATAAAACTGTTGTCCAGCCCAGAGATACAAAGCTCTGAATCATAATGGCCAGTATATTTCTCTTAGTAGCCAGTCCGCCGTAGAAAAAGGCAAGCCCGGGTGTCATGAGCATAACCAAACTTGTTGCCAGAAGCATAAAGCCTGTCGATCCGGTGTCCAGGACACCTGCACTTAACATTGTTGTCAGTACCATAAAATTGATTATTATTGGTTTATATTGTATATTAATTAAAATGAGAGACCGAAAGTCAGATAGATTTTATTCAATTCCGGGTTTGATATTATGGAACATTGTACCGGTACAGAGAAATTATCAGTTATTTGAATTGTCCTGGATACTTTAACTCCAATATTGGTAATTCCGGGCTTTTCATTAAGATAAAAAGCTGTTTCACCATTGTCTGTATCTGCCTTATCAGGGGTACCCCCTACAAAAACATTGAAATCGGCATATTTAAAGCTTTTCTTGAAGCCAAGCTCTATATATTTTGACATGAAAATATTTCCGTTACTCTTACGAGCATCGTTACCATAGAGGTTCATAGAAAAAAGAGCGGTGAATGGAATATTTTCCGTACCATTAAAGGCCAGGGTGCCTTCCAGTATATGCCCTGACTTCTCATTTTCCCATTCAAAATATTTATCCTTTGACCCCGTGTTCAACCCCGGGAAAAAATAGTCTGTAAGAGTAATAGAAAAGGCCCCTTTATAAGTATAGGAAAGGTATAGGTCAATCTCTTCATTTGATGTTCCGGCCAGAGAGAAAGCACCCCAGGTACCAATTGAAAAAGAGTGATTATCGTTCCCGATGTTCAACTTAATCCAAGGTTGGATGCTTGGGCTTTTCCCTCCCAAATCCATTCCGCGCCAGATGTAACGGTTAAAGAGATCTGCTCCAAACTCAAGTTTCTGGGCCATAGAATTGGAAACAAAAAGAATTGAAAAACATAAAATTAGAAGTGTTTTTTTCATATAAATTTGATTTTAAATTATATCTAAATTTATGATGAATGAAAACAGCCCGCAATAATGGAATTTCTGAATTTAATCTAAGTGTTTTACGTATTGCATATAACTTCACGAAAACTTTATGAATACTTTTAATCAGCTGTCTGTCTGCACTATTGAAAAGAGAAAGTTGCCATAACGAATATTTTGATTCGGTTGGGATTACCTCGCTTCCGCTCGGTGATCCCTGGTGGGGGTGTCTAACAAAACAAAAAACTTAAGGGGCTCTGCCCTTTTTTATTTGGGGCAGCCGCAGCAAATTCATTTGCATGCGGTCAGCCCCAAAATAAAAAAAAGCTGTGCGACGCACAGCTTAAGTTTTTTGTTTTGTGATTCGGTTGGGTTTTGAACCTATCACTATGACTAACTAAACATCAATATGTTATCTTTTCATAATTTCAATAGGTCATGAATTGGTCACAGAAATTGTTGTCGTTTTTTCTGCGGATTCAATACCTAAAAGAACGTGTTTTTCTAGGTTCAAAATTACTCTTCTTTTTAGAATTTCCAAAACTTTTTATTCCAGTACTTTATGATTAGTGCAAGGTGCAGGCTATATATATAGATATATACTTGCACCTTGCACTAAATACTAACTTGTCCTAGAAATACTTTACAGATTATATTACTTTGTTCTATCTGGACTTGACATTATCAATAACGGACTTCAATTAAAAGCTATGAATGGATTCACTATCTTACATACAATATTGCCGTAATTGACCAATTCTATATTGTTTATTAATTGGCAACCAATTTGATTAATGTGATATCATCTAGTAAAAAGGATTGTCAACTTTGACAATCCTTTTGAATTTTAGCAACTCTATTTTTCTTTTGTCACACCCTTAAATGGTTTGCCATCAGATTTTACATCAATAAATTGGCCAGTTTCACGATCTCGTTTGACCCAATTATCGGTTTTAGGATTATAGGTCTGAGACCTATCTCTAATTGCTCCGTTGCGGTGCCCATCACCGACTTTACCATTCGTAGCCATAAAAATAATTTTAATATTAAAAAAATGCCCTTGTACATAACGGAGTTAGGACAATCTGCCGGAAGGATTGGCTTTATTGAATTATGGCGGAAGGCTTTGATAATTAAGATAAACTTCTACCTTTGCAATCAGTTGAAAACTTACAATAAAGTTGGAATGCCAAAGGGTTACTAGCCCCGTTAAACTCCTACAATTTTAATACATTCCGAATAAATGCCTTAGAGGTTAAAGCTTCTGAGGCATTGTTTTTGTTTCAATAGTATTATTATCCGTTTAATCTGATTCGTATTTCTTCCTTTATCCTCACATTGCTATGAATAAAACTAAAATTATCTAGCAAGTTAGTTACCTCATTATAAATATGACCTTTTTTCTTTGTATCTTTAATTGTGATGATGATACAAAATCCCTGACTTGGAGTTCGGTTTTCCATTTCACATTTTTCTTCTGTATAGTGACGATATAATCCTTCAAGTTTAAGATACCAATTTTTAGGTGCTTTTAAAAATTTCTCTTTGTTGCCTTCTGTAAATTCATCAAAATTGACGCTCCATTTTTTTATTGGTTGAAATTTGTCTCCATATGTTATTAACATTCTTTCTGTCGCAAAAGGTGTATCAAAATCCTTAGTTGCTTTTTTGCTATAATTAGCCATTGCCAGAACATTTTGTCTTCCATCTGCACCAATAGGATTTTTTACTAGAGGATTAGACATATCTCTTTCAACCTTTTCGTCATAAGAACCTAACATGACATCAATGTTGGATTGGCAGTACTCTGCGCCCTGTGATACCTCCAAAATAGGAGATGTAACTAGAGTTACAGTCATTTCTCCATAAAAGTAGCCTTCGTCATCAACCATACTTTGTGGAAAAGGG
Organism: Rikenellaceae bacterium; assembly: GCA_003513895.1. GTDB lineage: Bacteria > Bacteroidota > Bacteroidia > Bacteroidales > UBA932 > Bact-08. The sequence goes on along the minus strand of DOSU01000103.1, from coordinate 6,729 downwards.
AAGTCTAAAATGTCAATAAAATTTCCTCTTTCCAGGGTATCTTGAAGAATTAGAGTAATCTCGTTAGTCTCGTTAAAGAGTATATCTTTGATGTTTGATGGAAGCCCAAAGCCTGCAAATTTTATTTTATCAGCAATTGGCATCTTCATTTCTTCTGGATATTTGGCTGAGTGTATTATTAGTGCTTTTAATAAGGTAGGATTGAATGATTCATTCAACATAGAATCAAGTCCTGATGCAATTGCTGAAATTCTTGGTGTTGAGAAGCTTGTACCCACATTTGCCACAATGCCTCCAGTAGGAGAAAAAGATTTAACGGGGTTCATGACGACCGAATTTGAAGCATTAAGTCCTACATTGCCACCTATATGAACTACATCTGGTTTAATTATTTGTGAAGGTCCTCTTCCAATCCTCGAGAAAGGAGAAGGATTGTGTTTGTCGGCCAAATCTGTTGCATTTTTATCCTGTGCTATAGAACCGACAACAAGTCCTCTCACTGTATCAGCAGATTTTGTAATTCTGCCTACAGGCGCATTTACTTTGAAATTTGTACAATTCCCTGCAGATTTGCAAATTAGCACATTGTTTTGTTCTTGAATTTCATCCAACGCTTTTGCAAAATCAGAGAACTCATATTGATCAATTTCAATATTTGTTCCTAAAGACATATTCCAAACTTTGATATTGCTGTTTCGACTTATTGCATCCCATATTTGAGCAATGAGTTCATCCTCTAGGATTCTCTGCTTTTTTAAATCCGGTATTACTATTGCTTCAAAAAGTTTGCACCCCTCAAAGCCTGTATAATTTTCACCTTCTAGCTCATCTCCATAAAGTAATACCCCTGCTACAAAAGTTCCATGACTTTTATCTACATCTTCATCCGGGTAATATGTAATTTTGTCTTCATGTAACCATGGTTTCAAGTAAGGTATATCTGAAATCCCTGAATCTAATACACCCACTGTTGGATATTCGATTCCTTCCTTTGGTTGTTTTATTGGGATTGTGTCTTCAACAAATATAGCGTCCATTGTGATATCGTAGATTGGCATTTCTGTAACTAACTGTATTCCATCAAAATCTTTGAATTCATTTAAAGCTTCTTCAGTAATATCATTTATTCTATAAATATTGAGTTCACCAGAATAAGTAACTCCTTTATAGTTCAATTGGTGTTCTTTACAAAATTTCTCAAATTCTTTTATAAGTACACTATTCAAGGAACTATCCCCATAATTGAAAAGTTTCACTTTTAAAACAGTATCGACAACTGTTTTTAAATTTATTTGAGGCTTAAACTCGTCAACCTGCGTTATCGCAGAAATACCCACTATTATTGATTGACTAGGAAATTTGTTGTCGGCATTAGCAATCTTCGCTGTAATTTTTTGTAAATCATCTTGATTATCTATTTTAATAAGAACTTCATCTTCGCCACTGAAACCAATTGTATTTAGTTTGCCAACATTAAATAAATTATCAATCTCTTTACGGTATGTTTTGGCTAGAGCATCCGAATTAATTTTCAGTTTTACTACAGATGGAATATAATTATTCCGTTTCACTTTCTCCTGTAGAGAAAGTGAAACATTACCAAGAACTTGGCGAATATACATTGACTTTTCACTGATGTTTTCAACGTTTACCCATTTCGGAAGTTTTCCATTACCACCACCCTCTGTATTCTGTTCGTCTTTCTGTCTTTTTTGAAAGAATTTAATTGGGAGATATTTTCCTGCCATAATTATGATTGTTTATTTAAATAATTCCGTATTTGCCTAAGGGAGACATTCATTCTGTCTGCTATTGAAGCTTGGGGAACACCATTATCGTTAAGATATTCAACTAATTTTTCAATAGTGAGATTACCACGATGATTAAACTCAAATAATTCAACCAAGACATCTTCATATTGCAATACCTCTCTGCCATTAATAACAGTTTGTGCCTTTGCATTATTTATTATCGTTTTAATATCCGATGGCGATTTTTCCGCAAATAATTTGGATAGCCTATCAATTTTTTTATCATCAGTATTGAATTCCGTATCAAAATTACTTGTAAAAGTTTTTATCAACTTCACAATCTCCTCTTCCTTTGGCAATCCTATTTCAATTACAGTATTAAATCTTCTCCATATTGCTTTATCCAATAATTCGGAATGATTTGTTGCTGCAATAAGAATGTTTTGTTTCGCAAATGAATCGATATTTTGCAAAAGGCTATTAATCACTCTTTTTAATTCTCCCAACTCGTATTGATCATCCCTTGCTTTTGCTATAGCATCAAATTCATCTAAAAAAAGAATACATGGTTTATTGTCTGCAAAATCAAAGATTTTTCTTATATTTTTGGCTGTATTTCCCAATAATGAGGAAACTATTGCATCAAATCTAGCTATAACTAAAGGAAGTCCCGTTTGCTCTGAAATGTATTTAGCAACAGTCGTTTTGCCACATCCCGGATTGCCATATAAAAGTAAAGAGTTTGACATTTCAACTCCTTTTTGTATTAATTGGCTTTGATGTTTAACTACATTAATAAAATCAGCAATTCTATTGTCAATTAATTTTGGAAGCACGACAGGAATACCTTCTTTCGAGGGAATGGCAACATCAACAATACTCAATCTACTTTCTTGATCAACAGGAGTCGTTAACAATTCATCCATTGTTATCGTTGTCGCAGATCTGCTTTCAATTGCTTTAAGAATCATTTTTGACATTCTATCGTCACCATCCTTTCCAATCTTATCAGCAAGTAATTTGGAATAGTTGAATACCTTTTTTGTGTCTTTAGCCAGTCCGCCTTCAATAATCCGTAATATTTCAGTATAAATGAAAGTCATCCTTTTATTTCTTTTCACAAAGGTAAGTATTTTTTAAATGCAAAATATGTTTTATGAATATTATTTACCATAAACGTATTATTAAATCCATTTATCGTACATAAAAAGAATATAACCGTAATACATTTACTATTTTGCGGTATGTATTTAATTAGGATAATAATTTTATTCTTATGTTCAATCATTTGCATTCAAGTGCATATTTGAATTTGTAAATAACTATCAAAAAATTATTCTATTTCTTATTAATATTTTCGCCCGCAAGAGGTCTAGTTTTTGAGTATTATAATATAAATCACGATTACTAAAAGGAGCAATTTAAATTTATAACTACAACAAAAAGAAAAAACTACCGTTTGCACATTTTGTTATATAAAGGGTGGTCAACATATGGTTCGTCCAAAAAACTCAAATAATTAGATGGATACTTAAGCTATCCTAAAAATTATTATCTTT
>DOSU01000103.1:0-3321 GCA_003513895.1 Rikenellaceae bacterium | reverse complement strand
ATAAGAATTGTTTGTGTGGGAAAGCTAGCTGGCGGAGCTCGAACAATGAAGGGTTCTACTTCCTAACAATTATGATCGGATAATAGGATAGTGACAAGTAGAATTCTTCAATATGGATTTGATTTTCAGATAAATTGAGTTGGCAGGTAACGAGTTTTAATTAATTAAATAATACAATGTATGAGGTGATACTTATTACTGGAGCTGCTGCTTCAGGGAAGAGCACGCTCTCAAGGGAACTTGCTAAACTTGATAATTTTGCCGTTTTTGAATATGGAGATGTGCTTTTTCAACGATCCACCGTCAAGCACCCTGGACTTACTTATGCTGATACAAGAAGTCACCCCGAAATATTTATTGACCCAGAAGATATTTCAGGAACTGACGAAGCACTCCAGCAGTTCATCGTAGTGCACCGTGATACTCAGCATGTGGTAATTGACTCGCATGCTGTTTCTAAAGAAAACTATGGATTCAGGATTGAACCTTTCGGCCCTGGCCAATTGCAACGAGCCACTTTTTCCAGGATTATATTTCTGCATTGTGATCCAAGAGTGATTGAAGCCAGAACAAGCGCCTATCCTGAAGGGCTCCCATCCCTGAACTTTAATGAGTCTGAGTTATATCAGAATCTGCAGTGCTCCGTTGCGATTAACTACTCGACTATTCTCGGAATCCCGATCCATTTTCTGGATAGTGCTTTGGATTCTGGGGTTGTCCTATCACAATTTTTAAGTTTGATCGGAAGCAAATCTCATTAACTGTATCAATATTGTTCTTGCCACTAGTTTTCCCTATTAGGATGCAGTATACTAATATTATCTCAAGTGGAAATTATTAGCACTAATAATAAAACAATAAATCAATGAATAAAATAATAAATAAACCATTCATAGTTTTAATCGTTTCCCTTCTCTTAAATGCTTGTGGAAACTGCTTGATGGGACAGGTCGTTGATAGTTTAGCTCGAAAAGACATTCAAGATCTTCAAATTAGTATCGAAAATTCTAAGAACCTATCTCAAATTGCAGACTTGCTAATTTCATGGACAGGTATAATTTTTACAATATTTGCTGTAATTTTAGTAATTGCAAGTATTTATACAGGAATTCAGATAAATGAAATAAGAAAAACAAAAGAAGAAATAAAAAACACTCTTTCTGAGGCAAAAATTGCCCTAAAAAAACAAAATCAAGCAATTGAAAATTTGAAAATTGAATTTGAAAAAGAAAAAGATCTGCACTTAAAGTTGATTTTCCCATTAATCGAGGGTGAATATAGCTTTCAGCGAGGAGAATATGATAAAGCATTCCATCATTACAATGAAGCGAAAGAGATTTCGCCTAACCATCCATGGCTTAAAAATTTTAATTGGCTCTTAATAAATACAGGACGATTTGAAGAAGCAATTCAAAATATCGAAAATCTGTTAAAAAGAACTCCAGATGACAAAGAAGCAAAGTACTACTTGGCTCATGCATATCGAAGAAAAAATCAACTTGACATTGCTGAACAAATAATAAAACCAGTTGCGCTCGAATTAAAATATCCACGTGCAATTTATGAATATGCTTCAATTTTATTGAGAAAAAATGATTTTGAGAATGCTCAAAAGATGTTCATTGAGGCAAATCGATCTTATGTAAGACATTCAGACTTGTTCTCATATCTAAACTTGTCAATCACGCAAACAATACTCAACAAGCATGAATTTGCTAAGGACAATGCAATGAAAGCACAACAATTAATTGAAGAGGAACTTCTAAAAACACCAAACAATGCTCATCTAATTTTACAGTTAGGGGTAGCCAAATTGATAATCAATGAAGAAGATAGTCTCGAAACAGTAAAATTATCAATAGATAAAGGCCTTCCAATCGAAAACGCAAAATCTGCAATTGATAAACTTGAAAAAATACAAAAAACAAGGCCTACTGTTCAGATTTCAGAGACAATAGAAATGTTGGAAAAATATTACTATATGACAAAAAATTCTACTAATATATAATTTCATTTATCTTTATTTTTTGAGCTAATTTTTCTCTTTAATAATGTTTATCCTAGACCTTGTGGAAACAAAAGACCAATACGAAAAGTAACACCAGTGGCACAACAGCAAGCCCACATAGTAGCATATATAAATAACAACCATTTACTTTCATCTTATTAAGGATGAAAAAAACATTCAAATTATAAAAATATGTCTCAAATTGAACAAAAAGTAAAAAATGGAAGATAGAACTACGGTCGCATTAAAAGAATACGAATTTTTGCAAAATATAATTGCAAGACAAGAAAGTATTCGGCTTACTATTAGGAACTGGCTTTTTGGTCTCGTTACTGGCTTAATCATAGCATTTTATTCAAATGACTTTATACTTTCTCAATGGCAATTCACTCTTTTGTCAATCTTTCTTATCTTGATGTTCTACTGGACTGAGCTTCTCCATCGAGTTGCAGAATATAGGGCAATGGTAAGGTCAACAGAAGTAGAAGAAATTCTAAGGAGTGGCACTTCTTATGATGGACCCAAAATTGGAAAATCTCTTGATAAGAGAAATACTATTAAAGACCAAATTGCTCAAATACCAAATAACCCAAGAATATATATTCCATACATAACGCTCCTTTTTATCATTTCTCTCATAGCATTGGTAGGAAAATGAAACTTGCTGCCATAATAATTTTAGAATATTTATCATTTATACGCTTAAATATCACGACCAAAACTAGAAAACTTAATGAATTCTGACCATCATTTCTTAACATCTGAAAGAACTATCGAAATAGATACAGCTACAGTATTAGCTAATCAACGCATTGCAATTGAATGTCTTAACACTAAATTTGAAACTTTAGCTTTCGACCATAATGATGGCGACGATGGTAATTTTCTCTCTGGATGGCAGTGTGAAAACCCATTTGTTTCAGATCTTCTTCAATCTGTCAGAGAAAGAGCCACAACATTTGATCATCGTCGATACACATATTTTGATTCACATAAGGATCTGATACAATCTATTCATTCATATCATAAACGACTTGATACTTTTTCGCCCCAGTCAGTAATATGTGGCTGTGGAACTACATCTCTTCTCTCTACTTTCTCTGCATATTTGCATTCTATGGGAGTTACTAAAGTCTATTATATTCCACCACTTTACATTACCTTACAAACCGCACTTGATAGTTATGGCATTCATACTGAAGCGGTCACAATAAAACAACCTTACGAGGAGAATTTTTCTATTGATCTTCCTGATGTCATGAACCCTGTTTTATTGTTAACTGATCCGGTGTGGTACGCGGGTATGGCAATAA
>DOSU01000046.1:5323-5860 GCA_003513895.1 Rikenellaceae bacterium | reverse complement strand
GTAGGCGCGGGCAGAAAGTTGGTAATGATTTATTGCTTTTTTTAATAGTTCAATGCTTTTGTCATCCAGCGCGCAGTAGCGTGATAAAAGATTTGTGCGCAGTTGGTCATTGGTTCTAATGTTGTGTGATTTGTATCTATTAGCCTGAAGTTCGCGTGAGAGTTCCACGCGTTTTTTTATTTCAGCAGAGGATTCTGATTTTATATCAGAAGTTAGTTTGTCAAAATCAACCCGCGGAACATCAAGAGTGATGTCGATCCGATCCAAGATTGGACCTGATATTTTTCGTTTGTATGCTTGAACCTGCCCCGGAGCACATTCACAAGTTCGTTGTTTGTCATTTAAGTATCCGCATGGACATGGATTCATAGAAGCAAGTAGCATAAAGTCTGACGGGAATGTAATTGTTCCCAATGCCCGCGCAATTGTCACATACTTATCTTCAATTGGTTGACGCAGGTTTTCAATTGTTTTACGCGAGAACTCGGCAAACTCATCCATAAATAATACTCCATTATGAGCAAGCGAGACTTCACC
>DOSU01000046.1:3423-5219 GCA_003513895.1 Rikenellaceae bacterium | reverse complement strand
CCGCCAATAAGCGCAGTGCTTGAACTGGTGTGATGAGGATGACGGAACGGACGAGTTTTAATCAGGGATGTTTTTGAAAGTAGACCAGCAAGTGAATATATTTTTGTAGTTTCCAATGATTCTTCAAATGTTAAAGAAGGCAAAATGGAAGGGAATGCTTTGGCAAGCATTGTTTTTCCAGATCCCGGAGGTCCAACCATAAGCACATTGTGATTTCCAGACGCAGCAATTGTTAATGCTCGTTTAACATGTTCTTGTCCTTTAATGTCAGAAAAATCAATTAAAAAATTTTGTTTTGTTTGTTTTTTACGATTGGGACAATATATTTCTGGGTCTGAATTTGCCTTTATCCACGATACAATTTCAATCAGACAGGTCCCAGGAATTATGGCCACAGATTTAACAATCGATGCTTCCGCACAATTATTTTTGGCAACAACCAAGTATTTCAAACCATATTCTTGGCACATGGTGGCAGCGAGCAGTGAGCCATGGACTGGCCGCACCTCTCCTTCAAGTGAAAGTTCACCCAAAAAAGCTGTTTGTTGCAGTTGGGTGGTATTGGAAATAACACCTGATGCCATTAATATGCTCAGAGCAATAGGTAAATCATAAACAGGCCCCTGTTTTTTAATATCAGCTGGTGCGAGGTTAACAGTGACTCTGGTTCGCGGAAAAGAAAACCCTGAATTTTTTATTGCCGAGCGAATTCGCTCTCGTGATTCAGAAATTGCTGTGTCAGGCAAGCCAACAATAGTAAATTTTGGTAAACCTGCAGAAATATCAGCTTCAACACTTACGCGGATTGAATCAAGTCCAATATGAGCTGACGAGTAGATACAAGAAGATCCCATACATCAAAGATGATGGGAGTGTTTAGAGCACTTTTCTATCCTTCTTTTCTACTGTACCACAAAATTAAGATAACGCCAGAGACAATGAGGATATCTGCCAGATTAATTGCAGATAGGTTGAAAAATATTAGGTAATCTGTTGTTGAATTGTTGATTACACGATCAAAAAAGTTATTCAAAGCACCAAACATTATAAAAATAATAGCTGGTAAAAGTTTTGATGATTGTTTCCAGTGATCTACAAATAAGACTGCAAGAATTGCAATAATCAATGCTGAAATTATAATTGTTACCCACATTGGTATAGGGATACCAAAGGCGATCCCCTGATTTTGATGTAATTTTAGACAGACAATAGAATTCAAACAACCTTCTTTCCAAAAAGAAGGTTGTGCGACTGCGAAATATTTTATAGCAATGTCAATTGCAGTGAAAACCACTGCTATAACAATTGCTTTTTGTTTTGAAAGCATTAAATTTCCTGAGTTAGAGTCTTTTTGCAAGCAACGCATGAGGTTGATGTTGGTCGTGCCCGTAGTCTTTCTTCTGAAATCTCTTGATGGCAGTACTTACACATGCCGTATTCGTTTTTCTCGATCTTTTTTAAAGACGACAGAACATCACGAAGCTCTTTTTCAAGTTTATCCTCAAGAGCAAGGTTATTGCTATATGTGGCAATTTCTCCAGCATTTTCATCTTCATCATCACCGTATTCTGGAAAGGTTGTATTAAAATCTATATTTACAGCCTTTTCGTCTTTGTTCGCAAATTTACCCAAATCCTTCATGAGTTGGTCTCGTTCTTTTTCGAGCTGTTCTTTAATTTCAGTTAACAATTGTTTGTTCATAAGATTTGCTACCTGTGAATAGTCATTAATATTGTTAGCATACAGATTTTTTTGAAAACTGAAAAGGGCGCGAGGCTCAACAGACTGTGTGTATA
>DOSU01000046.1:2564-3332 GCA_003513895.1 Rikenellaceae bacterium | reverse complement strand
GAGCAAATTCGCGCCCGAGTAAGGTGTTGGGACACCGTGCTGGGCGCTGGGCTTTGCACAAATCGTATTTGTACAAGACTCAGCGTCCATCGGCGTCAACCATTGACCTTAAAGGACAACTGCCCTGCCATGTATTGGCTGGACCGGTTTGACGGTATCGCCGCGTTCTATCCGCTTGTCCCCAAATAATTGCAAGCGAACTAACACCGCAGCGCAGTAGGGCTGTTCCCCGAAAGTGGGTTCGGGAAACTTCCCCTGATGTCATAATAAATCAGGTGTTGTTGAAAGAACGATCTACTAATATTGTATGATGATGAACAACTAATGTCAACAAGAAAATACCCACTATCTATTGGGTATTTTGTATATGTGAATAATAATAGGTGGTTATGTGTTCAACAACCTGTGGATAAGTTCTGGATTATCACAGGTTTATCCACAGGCTGTGTATTACCAGCAAAAATATATATTGTTGTTAGATATTCCCAAAGATCTGAATTGATTGATAAAGAAATTACTAAAGTCCATGTTTAAATTATTTTTAACCGCTGTTAGGTCTACAAAAGTGTGTGCGTTCTTATTGCAGATTGGCTCAATGCTCTTTTGTGCTGAAATTAGCGATGAATTAATGCTGGTTATGTATAGATGTGTTGGAGTTTGAGTTAAATGAATCTCATTTTTGTCTGTATACGCATGCAAAAATGTTGATCCTTGCTCGGTTGAGATAGAAATTTCAGGATTACTGTATTCTGCCTTGATCTCTGATAC
>DOSU01000046.1:0-2507 GCA_003513895.1 Rikenellaceae bacterium | reverse complement strand
CATAGGTTGATACTAGCTCAGAAACATGGGTCGAGTCATCCAATGTCAACGCTACGGTAGACAAATTCCCTGATTGAATAAGTTGTTTTGCTAAAAGTGCCAGGTCCTCGGTTGCGAGCTTGTTTTTTACTAGGATTGAATAATCAAGATCCTCAGACTCATAGGAGTATAGACTAATGGCCCATGGCGAATCTAATCCTGTAATTTCTAGGATGGACTTAATTGGTGAAGTTAGCAGATTGCTTAAAAGAGTATTAGTATTTAGGGATTCCTGAGTTGAAAGCACCCGGGCCACAGCTACTGAATTGTCAGGAAAAAGCATTTGAGATGAATTAATAGTTGGTTTTACCCCAAAGCCATGAAAAATAAGCCCGTCCTTATCTACCTCCAGCCAGCCACTTTTCTCTGGCGACTCAATATGTCCATCAAAAAAAGGCCATAAAGGTATTAGGGTAAAAATATGCGTTGATGAAAGAGGAAATGCTGTTTCTTGTTGAGAAATCAGTGTTTTACCATCAATATTTTTAATAAATAGACCAAACTGCTCAATTGATAATTTCTGCGCATCAGAAATGTCAGTATCAATAGTTATTCCATTTATTTGGCCAATTGCACCAATGTGTACGGCAAATTCCCTGTTACTCATCAAAATCACATCATCCCAAGTGATTCCTGAGTTAGGGATCAGAAGAGAAAAACCAAGATTGCTATGTAAAAGTTCAATATTTGCGGGAGTTTTTAAGAATTGGACACTAATAACAGAATTATTAGGCTTGATTGAAGAAACACTGTCACGCGCAATCCATAATCGAAAAAAAGCGCATCCGAGCATTATAATCAACAAAAGAAAAAGATATTCCTTAGCATTTGACCGAAGATGCCGTGGTTTGTGTTCAGATTCAAGAGAAATAGATAGATTATTCACATATTCATATTCTATCGTAGGTGAAAGGAAGTTGAAAGAAAATCAAATAGGTCAAAAGGGACGATGAGGGTAAAATACCAGACTTAGTTTCATTAGACTTAGTCTCTAGAGACTAAGTCTTGTTAATCTAAGTTTTGCGTTTACAGGCCTTGTTTTTTTCCTAGGATCATTGACAATTTGCCCATTTTTTGCTAAATTATTGGCTTATAATACAAATATGAAATTACAAAAATTTATTTTTGCTCTAATCGCATTAGCTGTTTTGTTAAGTCCAACTGCTTCATTTGCTCAAGGCTGGGTGCCTTTTCTTTTGGATGTGATTGATGAAGATCTTAATGATTATTATCCTCTCAAAGAACCAAAAGTAATTGATTTTTACGGAAATGTTGGTTATGCGCTTGGTGATGATGGAACAATGTATAAGAGTTTGGATAATGGAAAGAGCTGGATAGGTGCATCTGATGATGGCGTTGGAAATACTTGGATTGGTCTTACCTCTCAATGGGCTATTTATAACTTGTACGCATTGGCAGAAAATACTGTCATGATGATTTCCTCTGGAAGATATGCGAATAAATCAGATAATGGTGGATTGTCATTTTATTCTAATTATCTTGAATATGTTATTTCTACCAAATATAGTTGGTTAATGAAGTCCGCTCAGATTAATAACGAAGAATACTTGTTTATTGATGGAGACCATTTATACAAGACCAATGATGCTTTTGAAACTGGTTATGTCGTTTACAATGCAACAGAGTTAGACTCAAATGAATATTTATGTGACATGGCAGCTTCGGATAGTGGTAAAAGTATTATCCTTTTGGTGTGTAACAGTGACAGCACTTTAGTCTCAGATAATGCTGGGAAAACTTTTACAAGAAAGGAATTGAGTTTTCTTGGAATAAACGCCAGCACTGAGATTAATTTCGCTTCTGACAAAGTGGTTTATATGTTGTCGACAACTGGGGAGCTTTATAAGAGTATTGATGGCGGATTTAGTTGGGGAATTATGCCAAAGCCAGATAATACACTTAGATTTGCTGACTCGATGGATTTTCTGGATGAACAAAATGGAATAGCAGTTGCATATTCTTATGGTTATGGACAAGTTGTATTTGATTTACAAACTAGTGAAAGAATTTTCTTCACATCAAACGGAGGGTACTCATGGACTATGATGAACGCGTTTATTCCAAATGAATATGAGCTTTCTAACCAGAGTGTATATTATGACAATGCCGATAGACTATTTGCTGTTGGTAGTTGTGACGACGGTACTGATTCAAAACTTAATGGTGCCTGTATATTGCGCTATAACCCAGCTGATGGAGCTTTAATTAAAAGTGCAGAGTCAAAAAAAGTTTATTATTCTGGCAAAGATGGATTGCTGCATTGGATCCCAAATGAAAGCACTTTCTATTCCTGGTATGATAATTTTAACAGTGTAGAAACTGTACCAAAGGCATACATTGACTCGATGAACATAGGTAATGAGGTAATACCAAGAAGATCTGGTGAGACCAAAGATATTGGCAAAGTAATGAACTGGTAGAAAATATAAATCACCCCGCCAAACTAG
>DOSU01000035.1:4974-7028 GCA_003513895.1 Rikenellaceae bacterium | reverse complement strand
AAAGAACTTGAACACTCTTTGCAGGAAGAGGAGATTGACTATATTGTTTTTGACGACATCTCGCAAAATCCCCGGGATTTTCAGGTAATGTCCGGTGCGAGGGTTTATAAAGAGAAACAGTGTAATCTTATACTTGCCATTGGTGGCGGAAGCGTAATGGACTGCGCCAAAGGAATTGGAATAGTTGCAACTAACAATAAACGAATAACTCTGTTTGAAGGTATTGACAAAATTTCAAACCCATCACCGCCAATTATTTGTATTCCAACAACAGGCGGGACATCGGCCGATGTATCTCAGTTTGCTATTATAAATTACTTTAAACAGAGGTATAAAATGGCGATTATCAGCAAGGCGCTGGTTCCCGATGTGGCGCTCATAGATCCTTTTGTTTTGCAGTCAATGGACAGTTACCTTACTGCGTGTACTGGAATGGATGCATTATCGCACGCTTTTGAAGCTTTTGTATCTAATGCGAACTCCCCCTTTACCGATTTATATGCTTCGGAGGCGATAAAGCTTGTACATGAAAATCTCATGATAAATATTGAGGAGCCGAATAATATTCAGGCTCGTGGAAAAACAATGCTGGGAAGTTTGTATGCCGGACTCGCATTTTCAAATGCAAGCCTCGGGTGTGTACACTCTTTGTCACATAGTCTTGGGGGATATCTGGATTTGCCTCACGGAGAGTGCAATGCAATTTTGTTGCCTCACGTTGTGGATTTTAACTTTAATTCTGCTCCCGACAGATATCGTAGAATAGCAGAAATATTAGGGATTGAAACACATAATCTATCAAATAATCAGGTTAAAACACATTTAAATCAATATCTGATTTATTACAGAAATACTCTTGGAATAAAAGATACTTTAAAAGACAAATCGGTGACTACAGATATTATTCCTGCTTTGTCAAAAAAGGCAATTATGGACCCGTGCAATGCTACCAACCCAAAATCGCCGGTTTCCGGGGATCTTGAGTTTATTTATAAAGAAGCACTTTAGTTCTATTGCAGAAGACTGGAGAGATAAGCGGAATCAGATTATAGGGCTTGGCGACAACTCTTATAAGAAGAGCTATTACCCTCAACTTCAGGAAAAGATTGCAGAAATTGAGCGGTCGTATTCAAATCTGTTAAGCTTGTTTAACAGTATTAATGATGCAATTATTATCCACGATGAAAATGGAAAGATTTATCAGGTGAACAAGAGGGCGAAGGAGCTTTATAATATTGATGACGCCGATTTGGAAAAAATTACTCTGTATGACATCTCTTCCAAACGGAATAACCTTGAAGTTATTCCAGAAATCTGTAAAACTGTTATGGAAGGAGACTATCCTGTTTTCGACTGGATATTAGTGAAATACAAGACAAAACTTGAGTCATATGCACAAGTGTCTTTAAATACTGTAATGTGGTATGGAGAAAAAAGAATTGTTGCAGTTCTTCGTGATTTTACAGAGAGGATGAAGTTTGAGATGGAGATAGTTGCCGCAAAGGAGAAGGCAGAAGAAGGAGACCGGTTAAAAACGTCATTTCTTCACAATTTGTCACACGAGATAAGGACTCCATTAAATGCGATATGCGGGTTTGCCGATTTCCTTTCAGAACCGGATATTACAGAAAGTGAGCGAAATAGTTATATTTCAATAATCCAGAAAAGCAGTACCCAGCTTTTGTCTATAATATCGGACATACTTACAATATCTTTTCTTGATACAATGCAGGAGAGGGTAAAAAACGAGAAAGTATGTATTAACGAAGTAATAAAAGAGTTGCATACTATTTTCAGCTCCAGGGCCTCAAGTTCGGGGCTCAAATTACAGACAAAGACACCCCTTGACGATGCACAGTCGGAAATATATACCGACAGGACAAAAGTCACTCAAATTTTGACAAACCTGCTGACTAATGCATTCCGGTTTACTCCGGAAGGTTATATTGAGTTTGGCTATAGTCCAAAAGAGAGTTATTTTGAGTTTTTCGTGAAAGATAGCGGAATTGGGATAAAACCGGAATTCCATCAAAGAATATTTGGAAGGTTTACTC
>DOSU01000035.1:0-4883 GCA_003513895.1 Rikenellaceae bacterium | reverse complement strand
CAGAAAAATCTATAAGCGAAAAATATGGTGGCACAGGGCTTGGTCTTGCTATTTCAAAATCCATCACAGAGTTGCTTGGAGGTAAAATATGGTTAATGTCGGAGCCGGGAAAAGGATCTGTTTTTTATTTCACGATTCCGATAAAGCCATCTTCGGTAAATATATAATTTTGAGTTTCAAAAGATGAATGGAAGCTCCCTAAACGCACTGATAGTNNGCAGGCAGATTCTCATTTTCTTCATACATTTGTAAACCCCGCCTGGAAAAGCGAGGATGAGGTGATATAGTGATACATCTAAAAATGATTAGTTAAGCAGATGGAATATAGCTCCCTAAACGCACTGATAGTAATTCTGATTTTTGGTTCGCTCGTAACAATGTCTTTTTTGAAATTTGCGAATCCTTTAAAAGTCAATAAAAGAGCAAATTTTTGGCTTGGAGTATCTTTTCTGTTATGGTCTACGTTTTGGATGGAAGAGATAGTACAGCTTACAAATATGGGAGAAGCTGACGTTTATGCTGTTTATGTCTTACGTTGTATTCAGTTTTTGGCTCCATTGAATTTCTACTTCTACGTAATCCTTTTTACTAACCCTCTATTCAAACTCCGGTTCAGTCATATCAAACACGCAATACTTCCCGCTATCTATTTTATTATTATTTCAATAAAGTTTTTTGGGGACTATGAAAATCGGGATTTAATACAGATTTTGCTTTTAAGTCTAGTCATTATTCAATCCTTTTTATATACATTTATTTCATTCCTTACTATCCGGAAGCACCAGAAGAATATTTTGTTGTTTTCGTCGGATATCAAGGGAATTAACCTCGACTGGCTGGAGTATATAACTATCATGGCCATGCTTATGAGCTTAATTATAAGCCTGTATAATATATTTTATTTTGCTGCCATACCCAATTTGCCTCTTAATTTATTCATCCTGATTGTAATATTTTTTATGGGGTATTACTCGCTTAAGCAAAAGGAAATTTATCCTATTGATGAAAAGCAGAGACGCGATATAATTTCCATAAACGAATCTGAAATTGTGACAGAACCAAAAAAGAAGATTATTCCGGACGAAGAGCTGGAGGTTATGAAGCAGCGGATAAATGAAATAATGAATGTGCAAAAACCATATTTAGACAGCGACCTGAATCTTATAAAACTGGCCGATTTATTGTCGGTTACTCCTCATCAGTTGTCGTACGCCATTAATACAAGTTTTAATGAAAATTTCTTTCATTTCATCAATAAATACAGAGTGGAAGAGGCCAAGGAATTATTGATGAACCACAATAAGGATAATCTTTCTATCCTGGGTATAGCATTTGAGTCGGGCTTCAATTCAAAGACTTCTTTTAATACGACGTTTAAGAAAATAGCGAATCAAACTCCGTCTGAATTTAAAAAAAGGAGTTCGACCTTATAATTCTGAACATTTTGACCCTGCCGTTCCTGTATTTTTGCTCAGTTAAAAATTAAATTGAGGCAAAAGAAAATCAAAATGTGTGTATTGGAAAACAAAAAATCAAAAGAACAGTTTGGAGTAATTACAGGAGCCAGTCAGGGGTTAGGAAAAGCTTTTTCAATAGAGCTGGCCAGCAGAAATATTAATGTAATCTTAGTGAGTCTGCCCAATCAAAACCTTGCAGAATGGTCGGCAGAAATAAGTGAGAAATTCAATGTAAAATCGCATTATTATGAAACGGATTTATCTGTCAATGAAAATGTTTTGAAATTATCGGAATGGATTAACCGGCACTTTTCCGTTAATATCCTCATAAATAATGCAGGTATGGGAGGGAGTAAGAAATTCATTGATGCAGATGTGAATTATATAAATGATATAATGCAGCTAAATGTGGTTGCAACATCTATACTTTCACATCAGCTTCTGCCAAATCTAATGAATCAGCCGAAATCCTATATTTTAAATGTATCAAGTATGGCTGCTTTTTCGCCAATCGGATACAAAACAGTTTACCCGGCATCAAAGTCTTTTGTTCACTCTTTTTCGCGTGGGCTTTACGAAGAACTTAAAGATACAAATGTGTTTGTTAGTGTTGTAAATCCCGGAGCAATGAAAACCAATGAAGAAATTTCAAGCAGGATTGAAAAGCAAGGTTTTCTTGGCAGGCTGACACTGTTAAAGCCGGAAAACGTGGCAAAGCGGTGTATCACACAGTTGTTTAACCGGGACACAGTAATCATGGTCAATTCATTTAGCTGGGTAATGCTGCATTTACTCCCTATCTGGATAAGGCTGCCCTTAATGACACGAGCTATTAAACGCGAAGTGGAGATATGAAAAAGGTTTTTGTAACAGGGGCAAATGGCCTATTGGGTACAAATCTGATAAATGAATTGTTATTTAAAGGCTATCGGGTAAAGGGCCTGTTGAGGGATAAAACCAAATATCAGGGGCCGGCACATGAAAATTTAGAATTGACAGAAGGAAATTTAGCCGACAATCTGGCTCCGGTTTTAATGGATTGCGATTGTATTGTACACGTTGCGGCAGTGACAAGCCAGAGTTTGCTAAAATATTCGGATTATATCGAAACTAATTATGATGCAACTGTCCATTTATTTAATCTGGCTGTTCAATGCAATATTAAAAAATTCATTTTTGTAAGTTCGGTAAACACTATTGGACATGGCTCCCGGATTAATCCGGGGACGGAGAAGGATGAAATAAGGGTACCTTTTGATTCTTCCTTCTATGCAATGAGTAAATTGCAAGCCGAGAACTATCTTTTGCAAAACAATCAAAAGACAGAAGTTATTATTGTCAATCCTTCCTTTATGCTTGGCGGGTACGATTCAAAGCCAAGTTCCGGTAAAATAATACTGATGTTCTGGAAAAAGAGGGTTCTTTTTTATCCTCCGGGAGGCAAGAATTTTGTCCATGTTGTTGATGTGGCGGACGGAATAATAAGCAGTATTGAAAGAGGAGTAAATGGTGAAAAATACATATTGGCAAATGAGAATTTAAACTATCGGGATTTTTTTGAAAAACTGAATTCGCAAACAAAACGAAATCCGATAATGATTAGAATTCCAGGATTTGTTTTAATCCCTTTTGGGTATTTTGGCGATGTATTAAGGTTCTTTCGAGTGAAAACCAACTTAAGTTCCGTCAATACGAAGATTCTTTGTGTCAATAATTTTTACTCCAACAGAAAGTCTGTTTCGGAACTTAACATAAACTATCATACTACAGATAAAGCAATAAAAGACGCAATAAATTATTTTATCAAACATTAAACCTCTGTCTCGTTTATTTGTCTAATTAGATTAAATACATAACATCAATAATTTACAAAAATCGATGAAGAAACTCTCTTTGCTTTCAATTATCCTTTTAGTTGCATCTGTTTGTACTTATGGTCAAAAGAAGTCTCTGGACCACAGTGTCTACGACAACTGGAAAAACGTAGGTGGGTTTGGTATGACAGAGGATGCCAGGTACACATTGTTTTATATTAATGCTCAAGAGGGAGATGGCTGTATTGTTGCCCACAATCTTGTCACAAATGAGCAGGACACAATTCCCAGAGGAACGTCCTATAAACTAACAAAAGATGGCAAATTCGCAGCCTTTACCATCAAGCCTAAGTTTGAAGAGAGTAAAACAGCTCGCCTCAAAAAGGTTAAGGCCGACAAGATGCCCAAGGATTCTTTAGGAATTTACAATCTTTATACAAAGGAACTGAAGAAGTATCCATTCCTTAAAGGGTTTAAGATTGGCAAAGAGGGTAAAATCTCTCTTGCGTTCCAGACAACTCCTCCTGCAGACACATCTAAATCAAAGAAAGCTCCTAAAAAGGATAAGGACGAGGGTTCGGACTTGATGGTTTATCAATTTGCCACAGGCACAATTGATACATTAAAATATGTATCTGAGTATGACTACAGCAAAGGGGGAGACTCTCTTTTCATTGTGACAAAACCTAATTCAAAGGACTCTCTGTTCAAGGCCGGCCTCTACATCTATATCCCAAAAACGAAATCGCTCAAGAGTATATACGAAATTGACCTTAAGCAAACTGTTAAACTTCCACTTGTAAGCAAAGACAGCAAGAGCCTTGCTTTTTATGCAAAGCTGGACACAGCAAAGGCAGGGAACAAGGATGTGTCCATTCTTTTCTTTCAGGAAGGTTTTGACAAAGCAAAGGTTGTTCTTGACAAAAACTCCAAAGGGCTTCCCAAAAACTGGAAAATAAGCGAAAACAGGTCTCTGCAGTTTGATAAAGCGGCAAACAGATTGTTCTTCGGTATTTCGCCTGTTATGCCCGAAAAAGACACTACAATTGTCGATTCAGAAGTTGCTAAACTTGATATATGGCACTATGCAGAGCCTTACATTCAACCATACCAGTTGTTGAACGCGCAAAGGGAGTTTAAAAAATCCTATGTGAGTACTATAGAGCTTAATGGAGAGCCTGCCATTGTTCAACTCGCTATTGAGGATTATGAAATAGTTAATGTGCCAAATGAATGGTCGGCCAATTGGGGTTACTGTGCGTCTGATAAAAGATATGAAATGGAATCTCAGTGGTCTGCCAATCCGCACAGAGACCTTTACATAGTCTCTGTAAAGGACGGAAGCAGCAAGATTATTCTCAGGGATGTATTTATAAGCAGTGTCAGCCCATCGTTTGACGGAAACTATTTAATCTGGTTCAATAACTCAGACCGTAAGTGGTATTCATACGAAGCAGCGTCGGGACTTATCAGGAACATTGCCAAAGATGTAGCAGTTTCGTTTGCAGATGAGCTTCACGACACACCGGAAATGGTCCCTTCATATGGACACGGAGGATGGTCGGAAGGAGACAGGGAGGTATACCTGTACGACAGGTACGATGTGTGGCAA
>DOSU01000050.1:3203-3553 GCA_003513895.1 Rikenellaceae bacterium | reverse complement strand
AATGTGGCCATTTGGATGGAAAATTACTTATACAGTCCCTTTCTGGAAAGCATTTTATCCTGGTTGGCGAGGTTGTAAAGAACGACTGCCATAATGGTTGATGTGTGTTCCATGTATTCGGGTATGGACATGTTGTATGTATCACGCTCGGTGTGCCAGATCTCTCCGTAATTAAAGTCATATCCTTTTGGATCTGCCGTTCCAAAACTGATTGTTGGAACTCCGTTAATTGCAAAATGTGCATGGTCGGATCCGCCTGCTGTAGTTGGTTTTGGCCTCGCTTCCTGCCGTGCTGTTAGAGTAAAAGGAAAATCGGGATTGATTGTGTTGAGTTGTTCGGTTGCCTTTTT
>DOSU01000050.1:487-3104 GCA_003513895.1 Rikenellaceae bacterium | reverse complement strand
AAATCTTCAAACATTGCAGGAGGAACTGAGAGACTGTTTGCTACAGTAGGCCCTCCGTCGCGGTTGAAATAGTTGGAAATTTTGTCGAGCATATCTTTGTGGCTCTCTACCCAGAATTTTGATCCCCACAGGCCAAACTCTTCACCTGCCCATAGACAAAATGCTATTGACCTTCTTGGTTTTCCGCCTGCAGCCATAATCATCCTTGCTGCTTCGAGGTTAGGAGCTACACCTGTTCCGCAGTCAACTCCGCCGGTTGCAACATCAAATGCATCGAGGTGCCCGCCGGACATAACATATTCATCTGGAAACTCTGTGCCGCGAATAATTCCAATTACGTTGTGATATTTAACGGGGCCGGGTTTAAAGTGGTTTCTTATGTCAAACTCAAGCTGGAAATACTGCCTCTCTTTAACTTTTTGGGCAATGATTTTATACTGGTTTTCGTCGAGTTTGATGTCGGGACAGGTTGGGAGTTCGTCCCATGTCATATATTCGATGTTTTTCCGGTCGTACAGTGCGCGGATTGGAACAGAGGATGACTGAATAATACCAAGAATTCCGGCATCTCTCATCTCCTTGTAAAAAAGAGCAGGAGCATCTTTGAGCTCTTTCTTTGCAATTTGCGGTTTGTTCTTGTTCTCTGGTTTATTCGCATTCTCGCGGTTAATCCTTCCAATGGAGTCGTTATATTTTGATGTTTTAAGATTTTCCTGAATAATCTGAGAGCGGAGAGTATCGGCATACTCGGAGTAGTCGATGGGCCATCCTTCGTTTTCGCCTGTGATTATAACCCATGCACCCTTAAGCTTACCTTTCATCCTTTCAAATTCTGCCTTTGTTTTTGGTTCGGCAACAACATGACCCCTCTGAACACCCTTGGTTCCTGATGTATACGAGGGAGTTGCAAAATGCAAAGACATTCCGTCTTCGCTTAGCATTCTGCCAAACCATGGGCCTCTGTTAAAGCCCACAGGGAGTTCACCTGCTTCCTGAATTTCAACCTCAAGTCCCCACTTTTTGAAAAGACCGGCAGCCCAGTATGTAGCATTCTCATAGGCATCTGAACCGAGAACTCTGCCGCCGATCCTGTTGGTTAGAACATCAAGATGCTGCATTGTTTTATTGTCCGATTTGCCAAACTCAATGATTTTATTGATCACACTTTTTTCCTGAGCATTTGCAATAGAGAAAATGGCAATCATAAAGCTGAATGCCAGGAATTTGAAGATGGAAGTTTTCATTTGTTAATGGTTTGATACAAAAATAGTATTAAAAAGATACAATTTTATACTTTTGCCATATGGAGAAGAAGAAATTTAAGATTCCGCACACTTTTGTAATAATTTTCGCGTTGATTGTAATAAGTGCACTCGTAACTTTTTTTGTTCCGGGAGGTGAGTATGTAAAAGTTGAACATACCGACCAGAATGGAATAACCAAACAGGCACTTGAATTCAGATATATAGACAACCAGCCTCAAAGCTGGCAGGTTCTCACTGCTTTTTATAAAGGTTTCACCCGCCAGGCGGGAATTATTGTTTTCATTCTTGTAATAGGGGCTGCATTTTGGGTTGTAAATTCATGTAAGGCTATTGATGCCGGAATTTTATCTTTCTTGCGTGTAATCAAAAAGCTTGAAAAGGTCCGCTGGCTGAATTTTATTGGTGTAAACAATATTGTAATTGTTCTCATTATGCTCATGTTCAGTCTTTTTGGAGCGATTTTCGGAATGAGTGAAGAGACTATTGCGTTTACAGTGCTTCTCATACCATTGGCCATTTCAATGGGATATGATTCAATTGTTGGAGTTTCATTGGTTTATGTTGCTGCACATGTTGGATTCGCAGGAGCAATCCTTAATCCGTTTACTATAGGTATTGCACAGGATATTGCAGGTCTCCCTATGTTTTCGGGAATCGAATACAGGTTTGTATGCTGGATTATTCTAAACATCATTACAATCTCCTACATTCTCTGGTATGCAAGGAAGGTAAAGAGAAATCCTTCAAAATCGCCTATGTATGAAGAGGATGCATATTGGAGGGAAAAAGCCGAAAGCGAGGAAAACATTATTGAATACCATACCCCAAAATCGGGCTGGTGGAGCTACTTCATTGCACTTGGTACACTGATAATATTCTCTGTCTATAATCCGCACACATCCATTAAAATTGGAAATTCAGTGACGGATATTCCATTCTTTATTCCTTTCCTCACATTGCTTTTCGCAATTTTCGGATTCCTCTCATTGCGCAAATCAATTCATTTCTTTGTGTTGAACCTTCTGTTTTTTACAATAATATTCCTGGTTGCCGGAGTAATGGGCTATGGCTGGTATATAGGTGAAATTTCTGCACTTTTCCTTGCATTGGGTATTCTAAGCGGGATTGCAGCAAACTATACTGCAAATGAAATAGTGGGAAAACTGGTCGAAGGCGCAAAAGATATTCTTTCTGCCGCCCTTGTTGTAGGGCTTGCCGCAGGTATAATTGTTGTTCTTGAGGAGGGAAAAGTTATAAATACATTGCTCCATGAAATGTCTCTTGCGATGAATGAAGCCGGAAGGGTAGGTTCCCTTGGTGCGATGTATATGATTCAGACATTTATAAACCTT
>DOSU01000050.1:0-334 GCA_003513895.1 Rikenellaceae bacterium | reverse complement strand
TTTTCCGACCTTATAGGAGTTTCTCGCCAATCTACAGTAATGGCTTTCCAGTTTGGAGACGGATTTACAAATATGCTCACTCCCACATCCGGAGTTCTGATTGCAGTTCTGTCTATAGCACGGATCCCCTATGCAAAATGGTTCAAATGGGTTTTGCCATTTGTTTTGCTGCTCATATTAGTTGGTTTCCTGTTGCTTTTGCCAACCATTTTCATGGATCTCAACGGATTCTGAACAGAGAGCATTTAGCACAAAAAAGTGAACACAAAAAAGTGAAGAGGCCTATGACCTCTTCACTTTTAGTAACCGTTAATGAATCTGTAAGTTATGCTAT
>DOSU01000095.1:18850-20794 GCA_003513895.1 Rikenellaceae bacterium | reverse complement strand
AGCAATTACAAGGTGCAGCCTCTTGTATTTGACTTCCCCGAACATTTCAGGGGCAAACTATCTGCATACAGCATTCCGCAGAACAACACCGCCGCTCCTTTGGCAGCAATAATCCGCGAAAAGGGTTCAAACGGCGATAGAGAAATGGCATGGGCGCTTCATCTTGCAGGTTTCTCCGTAAAGGATGTTCACATGACCGACCTTATCTCCGGAAGAGAGACTCTTGAAGAGGTGAAAGTGATTGCTTTTGTTGGCGGATTCTCAAATGCCGATACCTTAGGCTCGGCAAAAGGATGGGCAGGCGCATTCCTTTACAACGAAAAGGCAAAGAGTGCGATTGAGAAGTTCTACGCAAGAAAGGATACTTTGAGTCTTGGAGTTTGCAACGGTTGCCAGCTTATGGCAGAACTGGGGCTAATAACTCCTGAGAACCGCGGGTTGTCGCCAAAAATGGACCACAACGGAAGCCACAAATATGAGAGCGCATTTGTTGGGGTTGAGATTACAGATTCACCTTCAATAATGCTTAAATCTCTCACCGGATACAAACTTGGAATCTGGGTTTCGCATGGAGAGGGAAAATTCATGTTCCCGGCTGGCACTTCAGGTTTCAAAACAGCACTAAAATTTAATTACGGCTCTTACCCCGGCAATCCTAATGGTTCTCCGGAAGCAGTAGCCGGAGTATGCAGCAGCGACGGCAGGCATCTGGCAATGATGCCGCATCCGGAGAGGTGCACATATCCTCACAATTGGGCACACTACCCTCAGGAAAGGAGCCAGGACCAGGTTTCTCCCTGGATTGAGATTTTCGTAAATGCCAGAGAATGGATAGAAAAAAACAGTTAATGTTATGAAAACAAAAAAACAGCCAAAGATTTTTGTATTGGATACTAATGTAATCCTGCACGACTTTCATTCAATTCACAACTTTCAGGAAAATGACATTGTTATCCCGATTGCCGTTGTTGAAGAGCTGGATAAATTCAAAAAGGGCAATGATGCAACAAATTTCAATGCAAGGGAGTTTGTTCGCGAAATGGATAAGATAACAGATGACCAGCTTTTCGACCAGGGGGTTAGAATTGGCAAAGACAAGGGATTGATTAAAATTGAACTTGGCCACCCTTTTAGCCAGCAAATGCTTGAGTCTTTTTTTGAAGATACGCAGGACCACAGGATATTGGCCACAACACAATGGATAAAAGAGAATAATCCGGGCAGGGTTGTTGCTCTGGTTTCAAAAGACATAAACCTGAGAATGAAGGCAAAAGCCTTGAAAATAATGGCTCAGGACTACCTCACAGACAAAATTGCCGAAGAGAGGGTAGAAAATATCCACAAGGAGGTTCAGGAAATTAAGGATATCACTCAGGATAAAATTGACAAACTGTTTTACGATGAAATTGGAGTTGCAGCAAAAGAGATAAAATTTAAGAATCCACAGGCAAACCAGCTGTTCAAAATTTTGAGGAATGCCGGCAATAATGTACTGGCAAGGTATTGCCAGAACACCGATTCTTTTGTTGGAATAAAAAAGCAAAAGGCATACGGCATCGATCCAAGAAACGACGAACAGGTTTTTGCACTGGATGCTTTATTGAATCCCGATGTGAAGCTGGTTTCCCTTACCGGAACAGCAGGCACGGGGAAAACTCTTCTGGCTCTTGCTGCTGCAATAGAGCAGGAAGAGATGTATGATCAGATAATGCTGGCTCGTCCTGTTATCCCACTGCAAAACCAGGAGATGGGCTTTTTGCCGGGAGATGTGAAGGACAAACTGGCTCCTTATATGCTCCCTTTGTTCGACAATCTTTCGGTTATCAAAAAGTCATTTAAGTCTACAAGCAGGGAAGCGGTAAAGATAGAAGAGATGCTCCGGAGCGAAAAACTGCTCATCTCTCCTCTTGCCTACATCCGCGGCCGCAGCCTCTCCAATGTGTG
>DOSU01000095.1:14617-18764 GCA_003513895.1 Rikenellaceae bacterium | reverse complement strand
CTCCAATGTGTTTTTTATAATTGACGAGGCCCAGAACCTTACTCCTCATGAAGTAAAGACAATTATTACCCGCGCTGCCGAAGGGTCTAAACTTGTTTTTACGGGAGATATTTACCAGATAGATTCACCATACCTTGATATTCATTCAAACGGACTTACGCACCTCGGAGAAAAACTCTACGGGCAGGAACTGTTTGAACACATCAATCTCACTAAGGGAGAGAGAAGTGAACTATCGGAACTTGCGGGCAAACTTTTGTAGAAAATTTTTCTTATATTTGCACCCCAATTTAGTAAGCTAACCTATAATAAATTATAAATATGTCAAATGTAAAGAGAGTATATTTCTTCGGAGGAAAAGTTGCCGAAGGTGATGGCTCAATGAAGAATTTGTTAGGCGGAAAAGGTGCAAACCTTGCCGAAATGTGTAAACTGGATATTCCGGTTCCGGCCGGCTTCACAATTACAACAGATACTTGTGTCGAATTTTACAAAAACAACCTTCAATACCCTGCCCCTCTCAAGAAAGAAGTTGATGAGGCTTTGGCAAAGGCAGAGGCTGTTATGAACATGAAGTTCGGAGATAAAGAAAATCCGCTTCTGGTTTCATGCCGTTCAGGTGCAAGAAGCTCTATGCCCGGTATGATGGAGACAATCCTTAACGTTGGCTTGTGCTCAGATACAATCCCCGGTTTGATAAAGAAAACCGGCAATCCAAGATTTGTATACGATGCATATCGCCGCCTTATCATGATGTACTCCGATGTTGTTATGGAAAAAGCAGAAGGACTTGAACCCGAAGAGGGAAAAGGAATTCGTGTTCAGCTGGACAAAATGCTCCATGAGGTTAAGGTTAAAAAGGGATACAAAAGCGATACCGATCTTACTGAAGAGGACCTGAAAGATTTATGCGATGCTTTCAAGGGCCGCGTTGCCGAAGTTCTTGGCAAAGCATTTCCGGACAATGCATACGAGCAGCTTTGGGGAGGAGTTGGAGCCGTTTTCAAATCATGGAATGGCAAAAGAGCAATCTCATACCGCAGAATTGAAAGTATTCCCGATGAGTGGGGTACTGCAGTAACTGTACAGGCAATGGTATTCGGGAACATGGGAGACAATTCGGCAACAGGAGTAGCTTTCTCAAGAAACCCTGCAACAGGCGAAAACAAATTCTATGGAGAGTGGCTTGTTAATGCTCAGGGAGAAGATGTTGTTGCCGGTATTCGCACGCCAAACCCTTTGAACGAATCGACCAAAAACGACCAGAACAAACACCTTGTTTCTCTTGAAACAGGTATGCCAATAGTTTATAAAGCGCTTGACAGTATCCAAAAAAATCTGGAAAAACACTTCCGCGATATGCAGGATATTGAGTTCACAATTCAGGACGGCAAACTATGGATGCTTCAGTGCCGTACAGGTAAGAGAACAGGTCTTGCTGCTCTTAACATGGCAATGGATATGCTCGAAAGCAACCTCATTGACGAAAAGACAGCAGTGATGAGAGTTATGCCTGCTCAGCTGGACGAACTTCTTCACCCGATTCTCGACCCTAAATCGGAAATGAAGGCTTCTCTTGTTGCAAGAGGTCTTCCTGCAGGTCCCGGCGGATCTGTCGGCCAGATTGTATTTACTGCCGAAGCTGCAGTTGAATGGAATGCTGCAGGCAAGAAAGCAATTCTTGTCCGCGAAGAGACAAATCCGGAAGATGTTGAAGGAATGAGAGCTGCCGACGGTTTGCTCACTGCACGCGGTGGAATGACTTCACACGCAGCACTTGTTGCCCGCGGATGGGGAAAATGCTGTATTGTTGGATGCGATGCAGTTCACATCAATCTTGCCAAAAAGACGCTAACCATTAATGGTAAAGTATATAACGAAGGCACTGTTTTCAGCCTTAACGGTTCAAAAGGATTTGTTTATGACTCTCCTATTGAAACTATGAGCGCAACTGAAAATCCACGCTTTGTAGAGTACATGAAAATTGTAGACAAATACAGGGTCCTTGGAGTAAGAACAAATGCAGATACACCTGAAGACGCACAGAATGCAATTAATTTTGGCGCCGAAGGAATTGGTCTTTTCCGTATTGAGCACATGTTTTATGGCCAGCATTCAGAAGCTCCTCTTTCTAAGCTTAGAAAAATGATTCTTTCTAAAACAATAGAAGAACGCAAGCTGGCTCTTAACGAGCTGGAACCGTATATCAAGGCTGCTGTTAAAAGTACTATGCTTGTAATGAACGGAAGGCCTGTTACGTTCCGCCTTCTCGATCCGCCTTTGCACGAATTTGTGCCTCAAGCAGCCGATAAACAAGCCGAACTTGCAAAAGAGCTTAACATTTCGGTTGAGGACATTAAAAAACGCGGAGAACTTCTTCACGAAGTAAACCCAATGATGGGACACCGCGGAGTTCGTCTTGGCATTAGCTATCCTGAAATTTCCGAGACTCAGTTCAAGGCAATTTTTGAGGCAACTGCCGAGCTTATAAAAGAGGGTCATGATCCACAGCCGGAAATAATGGTTCCGGTTACTGTAACTGTTAAAGAGCTCGACGATCAGAAAGCAATTTGCGACAAGGTTCATGCCGGAGTGGAAAAAGAGTTTGGTGTTAAGTTATCATATCTCTACGGAACTATGATAGAAATTCCAAGAGCTGCCCTTATGGCCGAAGAGATGGCAAATACAGCCCAGTTCTTCTCTTTTGGAACAAACGACCTTACGCAAATGACATTTGGTTTCTCACGCGACGACATTGGATCTTTTATGGGAGATTATCTTTCTAAGAAGATACTTCCTGCAGACCCATTCCAGACTCTTGACCAGGCATCTGTTGGCAAGCTTATTGAAATTGGAATCAAAGGCGGACGCAATACCAACCAGAAACTGAAAATCGGTATTTGCGGAGAGCACGGTGGCGATCCTGAATCGGTTGAATTCTGCCATAAGGCAGGAATGAACTATGTTTCATGTTCACCATTCCGCGTTCCTATCGCAAGGCTTGCTGCTGCTCAGGCTGCTATTAAAGATTATAAATAAACATCAAATAAGTGTTAATATTAATTGAACCGGCGAATTAACTTTTTCCGGTTCAATTAGTTTATAAGTAAAATTTTAAAATGAAAAGAGTATTTGCATTAATATTAGTTAACTTAGTATCGTTAACCATTGTATTCTCACAGTCGTCGAAAGCACCGGTTGTATATAAGGAGATATCAGGTTTTCAGGTAGTTAAAAGCGTATATCCAACTGCAGAAGAGATAGTTCAGGCAAATGAGATTTGGTTTAAGATAGTAGATGCCAACAAAAATGTTTTAGGATATTGCTTGTCCAGCAAACCTTATTCGTCCGACATTAATGGATACAACGGGCCTACACCTGTTATCGTTGTGCTTGACAAAAACCGTGTTGTGCAAAAAGTATCAATACTTAGCAATAGTGAAACACTGGCATATGTAAACAAACTTGAAAGACAGAATTTTTTCAAGAGCTGGTGCGGGTTATCGGTCAAAGATGCATTGAATGTTAAAGCAACTGCCGATAGTTATTCCGGAGCTACAATAACATCTGTTGCCCTTAGGAAAAATTTGGATATAATATTGCGAAAAGCGTACACTAAGAAGTTATAAGATGAATACAACAACCAAAATTATCCTTGGAGCCACAATTCTGGCTCTTGCGTTTATTCTAACCTATAGGGCAATCAATCAGGAACCCTCTGACAGCCTTTCAAAAAGGGATCAGGTACTCGCAATAATGGATAATTCAGGTTGTATTCTTTGCCACAATGCGAACCCCAAAATGCCATTTTATTCAAACTGTCCGCTTTTGGGAGGCAAACTAAAAAGAGATATGAAGGCTGCACTGGATTCGTTTGAAATCTATTCACTCTACGACTCAATTGCAAAAGGCGGCGAAATTGATACATCAAAGCTTGCAAAAGTGATAATGTCAATGGAAGAAGGGACAATGCCTCCAATGTCATATACGATATTTCGACTGGGCTCTGCAGTAAAAACAAGAGAAGCCGAAATTGTACTCGAATGGGCAACTGATAACAAATACATTTATAAAAAATTGCAGTAGGAAGTTGCCTACTCTGTTTTCTTCACAAAAGCCTTTGAGTCGCCCCACTCTCCCCATCCCT
>DOSU01000095.1:8792-14537 GCA_003513895.1 Rikenellaceae bacterium | reverse complement strand
AGCTCTCCCCATCCAATTTCTATACCCATCTTTTTTAGATTTTCCTCCAGTTTGGATTTGGAGAGCTCGGCATCGTCTTTGATTCCGGGCTTGTTTTCATAAATCTGATAATTCTCCCTCACTTCTGTAATAGTCATGTTTGGCATAATGATATTTGCCCCTGCTTTTACAGCTTTCTCCCTTCCGAAAGGGTCAATAACCTGCATTGCTGTAGTTGCTGCAATATTTATTTTGGGGAGAAGCAGCCTTAATGCCGCCACCATTTTAAGTGTAAGGTCCAAAGATGTGCTGTTCACCCCCAGATTCCCCAGAGGTGTCTCTGAATGCTTGAGGTAAGGGCCCATTCCCACCATGTGAACTCCAATGTTTTTAATAAACAGAAGATCGTCTGCAAGGTCAGAAACCGTTTGGTAGGGAAGACCTATCATAACACCTGTTCCTGTTTGGAAACCAATTTCTTTTAAGTCATTTATTGCCTGAACTCTCCTCTCCCAGGAGTGATGTTTGTTATTGGGGTGGATTTTTGAATAGAGGGCAGGGTTGGAACTTTCTATTCTAAGCAGGTATCTGTGTGCACCTGCGTCAAACCACTCCTGAAAAACTTCCCTTGTTTGTTCACCAAGTGAGAGGGTAATTCCAATTTCGCCGTTTGAGAGTTCTTTTATCTTCTTGACAAGTCGTGTTACCTTAGCAGTAAATTGACTGCAAACTCTCTCTCCGGCCTGCAAAACCAGCGAACCATATCCTGCATCGCGCGCAAACATAGCAGCATCCAATACCTGTTCGTCCGAAAGCTCGTACCTGTGAACATTGCTATTGTCGTGCCTAATACCGCAGTAGAGACAATTTTTATTGCATTTGTTGGATAGTTCGATGAGCCCGCGCAGGAACACTTTGCTTCCTATGGTCTCGACTTTTACCTTATATGCTTCTTCAATTATTTTTTCAATGTTTGCAGGATTTTGCTCTTCAAGTATTGCAATTATCTCCTCTTTTGTGCTTATGCCTCTTAACTTCATTCAAAAATCTTGATGTATAATGTAAGTTGATTTATTATAAACTCTATTTTGTAAAAGGGGCTATCGCCCTTTCGTATATTCCCATGCACCACGCAAGAGTCATTCCATAATTAGTTACAGGAACAGATTTCTTAACTGCGGGATTTAATCTCATCATAAGCTGCCTTTGAGTAATCATGCATCCGCCGCACTGAACAACTAAAGCATAACTTTCTATCGGCAATGGAATTTTATCCAATCCGGCCACTACATCCCACTCAATTTTTTTGCCTGTTCTTTTGAGTAGAAGTTTTGGAATCTTTACTCTGCCAATATCGTCGCAGGAACTGTGATGAGAACAGGACTCCAGTATTAATATCCGGTCGCCGTCTTTAAGCTCGTCGATCTTAGGAGTTCCTTTTAGATAATTTTCAAAATCGGCCTTGCTTCTTGCAAGTAAAACACTGAATCCTGTTAGAGGAATGTCTTTCGGAACAGCTTGATTTACAAATTCAAATGCCTGACTGTCGGTTACAACAATCTTTATTTTCTTATTGTTGTTTTTGAAATAGTTCTCAATAGCGGCCGGCTGAAGGACTACAGATACTCCTCCCCTGTCCAGAACATCCCGGATTGCATTTACCTGTGGAAGAATGATTCTTCCTTCAGGCGCCTCGCTGTCAATTGGAGTAACCAATACAACGATATCGTCCGTTTCCACAAGACCTTCAAAAAGCCCTCTCTCTGCAAACGGCGATTGTGTAAGACCTTTTACAATAAGCGAAGTAAGCTGTTCAACGGCTTCCTTTTGAGCGGCCTCATCAAGCATTCCGCAGGAAAATTCAATTATGTCAATTTGATGTTTTGCTGTAATCTCCAGGGCAAGTTCTTTGTCCATTGGAATTATATCGGACTGATTGTGAACAATAATTACTGGTATGTTATTTTTTTTGAAGCTGTTAAGAAGTTCAAGTTCAAAGTGCCCCAACTCATTATTTGTGTAGAGCAGTATGGCAAGATCAATCGTATCGATAATCTGCCTGGTTTTGGCAACACGCTGTGTTCCCAGATCTCCGGAATCGTCAATTCCTGCAGTGTCAATAAAAACACACGGGCCAACGCCAAAAATTTCCATTCTCTTTTTTACCGGGTCGGTAGTTGTGCCCGGAGTTTCAGAGACAATTGCAACCTGCTCTCCCGAAAGAGTATTAATGAGAGAACTCTTGCCGGAATTTCTTCTTCCAAATACGCCAACAAATTTAGCTTTATTCATATAACAATATAATTATCAGATTATTTATAGAATTCGATAATTCTTCTGTTCAAAGATAGATAATTTGCCCGAATAACAGAATATGGGCTATTTTTGAAATTGCATAACACATTGGATAACAAAATGAAAACACAAGAAAAGAGAAAAAGAATCATTTTATGGACAGTGCTTGCAGTTGTTGTAATTTTAGTCTTCACGGTTGCATTAAACTGGGAGTCATTTAGCGAGGGGCTTGATGCAGGCAGCAGGCTGGCGGAGTAAAAGATCTGAGGCATGCTGTGACTTGCCGGGAGCGTAGAATAAATTTGGTGAGAGGCACTGCTTATGCGGCATGCTTCTCACCACTTTTTTTGATTACCCCAAGTTCAAGCCATACCATTCCCGTCCATCTCCAGTGGTTATATAAAAGCTGGCAGGCAAAAGGAACCAGAACCAGTGCAGCAACTCTGTATGAAGATAACTGTAGGGCAGCTAGTAAAATTATGACTGTTATTATAGCGGTAATAACCTGAGCTTTGTAATGAGGTACTTCATTTCTGGAAAGCAACACAGAAGTGGAGATGTAGGTGAACGCATCGAAGAGGGTAGCTACAAACAATACCAGCAACAAAGGCCATTCTATGAAATGGGTTTTGCTGTTTATAAGATCAAGCCCCCACTCTCCCAGCAAGAGAACTCCGGAAGTACATACTGCGAATACGGCAACAGCAATGTAGAGGGCTTTGATATACACTCTTTTTACTTCGTCAATTCGTTCCTGTATTCTATTCTGAGTTAGTTTTGGGTAGAAAGTCACAAACCAGACAACCGAAAGTGTATAAATTACATCTGCAATTTGTTTGCTAAGGCCGTAGTCTCCCATTACGGAAAGCGGGATAAACAAAGCTCCGAGCAATGCCAGTATCCTGTTTGTGAAAATCCAGCTAAGACCGGAAAGGCCGGATTTATATGCAGTTGTCCATATTTTTTTAAGAATTTCACGCCAATTCTCGGCATCGGCTTTTTTGAGTTCCTCTTTTGTGGTTACATCATAAAATGTTCTGTAGGCAAGAAACCGGTTGATTATTGTGGCAATTGTCTGGCCTATTACCATAGACATTATTCCCATGCCGGAGATGAGAAGTATTGATGCTGTAACAATATGGAGGCTTTGAGAAAATACTATAATTTGTTTCGAACGCTTAACCATTCCCCGCCCAACAAGCATTGCATCATAGAAGTATGTATAAAACTGATAAGAAAGCAACAGACCATAGCAATACCAGGCAAGTCTTGCCTTAAATATATCTCCGGTAAAATTTTGAAGAATGCTTTCGATGTACCATATTCCGGCAGTAAAAAGTAAAATTACAAGAGCAACAGCCACTCCCGCATAAAAATTTCTCATAGATTTAATCATCCCCTTTAACAAAGGGTAATGAACTGGCAAATCTTTTTCAAGTGGTTTAAATCCCTCGGCCTGAAGAGTAGTCGCTCCTGAGAAAATGTATGTTATTGATCTTGAAAAAGTGGGAAAAAATCCAAAATCGAGGAGATATATCATGGAGTTAAGACTAATCATCACACTCCAGAGACCCATCTCTTCCCGAGGAAGCATTTTAAGAATAAGGGGCAGGACAACCAATGCAGACGCCACTCGCATAAAGCTGGCACCATAGTTCCAAAGCAAATCGGTTCTCCCTATTTTCATTTTCGGTTAGAATACATATTTCGCCATAAACTCAATCCTGTTGTTATGATTTACAGGAAAGAAATCGGTTCCTTTAAGGTTAGTGTCAATGGTTTTTGCCCATTTCGCCAGGGAAAGGCTGTATTCCAAAGCAAAGATAAGTTTTTTAGAGGCGCTGAAAACAACTCTTGGAGATAATCTTGAAAACCACATAAGTTTAGGGTCTTTGTAAAATCCATAGGCATAATCGCCACCTGCCATCGTTACATCAATAAATTCTTTAGTCCCGAAACTTCTCTGATATCCGCAAAAAATTCCAAACTTGAAATTGTTGAATGCAGGCATATCAAAATCAAACCAGGAAGAGAGAGAGGTTACATTTTCATATCTGTAATCACTGTTCGGATTTGAACTGCCCGAAAGAAAATCAGACACTTTACCATAACCGCCAATCATTCCATACATAGAGAGGTTTTCGCCATAAATCCCGTATAATCGGAATGTATATCCTTTCCCCAATGTTGCTCTGAAGAAAGCATTTATGTCGAAGGCCCCGATTTTGGTTGATATTAAATTATTTCCGGCATCAACTGTGCGCGGTTTAAAAACCTTGTATCCGGCTGTAATACCTCCAAATATTTTTGAAGGGTCTCCAAAACGAATTTGCGCATGAATATCCGGAATTCCCGCCTGTGCCTGTGCTTTTGCAGGGCCCAGTGACATATGGCTGCTATACATTTGAGCAGCAACAACAAAGTTTACATTTTTGGCAATTGCAGCAGTATATTTTATTTGCATGTTCCTGTTAAGAGGGTTAAAAGGAAAACCTACACCAAAAGCTACTGTTTGTCCATTTACCTCACTCACATAATTCAGGTGATCACTCTGCCCAAAAAGTAGCGAACTTTTTTTCCACTTCAAATTAAGATATGCGTGTCTTAAATTGAGCATCCCGATATATGTTTCAGCTGAGCCTGTAAAGTCCGCCTCAAAGTATGAAGTCACATCGGCATTTAACAGCTTTATGCCCGATACAGTTAAAGTGAGCCTGCTGGTTGCAATTGAAAAGTTAAGTGAGTTTGTGGAGTTGATGTCCTCTCCTGCAGTATTCAATTTTAGCGACAAAGGATAATAGTGTACAAGATCATAACGCGAAGTTCTTGACCTGTAGTCGTCGAAATAACTTTTAAACTCGACAAATCCCCCAATCTTAAAATTGAGTTTGCCATCCTGGGCAA
Organism: Rikenellaceae bacterium; assembly: GCA_003513895.1. Taxonomy (GTDB): domain Bacteria; phylum Bacteroidota; class Bacteroidia; order Bacteroidales; family UBA932; genus Bact-08. Next base: position 9,359 of record DOSU01000095.1, on the reverse strand, counting down.
TTTTGCCACTCTGGGCAGAAAGTATCGATGGAGATGCAAAAAGAAGAACAAGCACCAATGCGATTAAGTGTTTTTTCATAGCGTTCAGTTAAGTTTCACCCAAAGGTAAAACAATTTATCAAAATAGTATCTGCGTTTACTATTTAATTAACACCCGCTTTACTTTGGCCCGTTCTGAAATAAGTTGACTTTGTATAGGATGCCGCCCATTTTGTTAAACGCCTCGATAATAAGCACATACTCAGAAAACGCAGAGAATATCTCTGCGTCTTCTGAGTATGTGTCTTATTTGCAGCGCTTTATGGCTTTTAGATTCGATTATAAACCGCGCAAAAATAGATGGTGCGGCTTCGCCGCGGTTTAAACCCATGTGGCCTGCAAACCTTCGGCCGACAAACTGGCCAAAAACCTGATTCGTAAATGCTTGATAATCATCTTAAAAGACAAAATTACGCGGGTAGTACCCGCGCAATTTCTTATTATTACCTAATAGTGTGAGAGTTACGAGTAAGGTTGAAATTGAAATTTCGCGCAACTGACAGGTAACTTCCGCCGAAGGCGTAGACC
>DOSU01000095.1:3077-8700 GCA_003513895.1 Rikenellaceae bacterium | reverse complement strand
ACCTGCGACGAAGGAGCACCTTATTTTGCCGCCGAAGGCGTAAACCTGCGACGAAGGAGCACCTTTCTTGCCCCCTTTTGGCAATCGACGAAGAGTCCGTTTCGGAGGCGACGGTGAGTCAACCTATTTCAGGACGGGACAATTGACAATCTAGTTTCTTTAAGTAACATATTGTCAGGTACTTGCTCAAAACAATCAGAAATACAATCTGGTTGTTTTGAGTAACTACCTGGATAATAATATATTACAAGCTGCATAAAGAGAGCAACTGTTTTTTATGACTTGTCGCTCGAAATATTTGCAATGGAAAAGCTCACTTGAAGCAACATCTGTTTTTTAGCTTATTTTCTGAAGGGTTTTTCGGAAAAAGGCCGAGGACCGTTCAACGACCGAAGGGAGGCGTTCCGCAGGCACCGAAAAACCCAAAGAAAAAAGCGTTAAGAAAAACTGCGTTGATGATAGTGAGCTTTTCCATGCAGAAATGGCGAATGCGGCCGGAACGGGTAAAACGAAACAGAGGCAACCTACTATATATTGAAAAAAAACAGAGCAGGATAAAATCCTGCCCTGTTGTAGCCCCACCGCGACTCGAACGCGAATCTGAAGTTTAGGAAACTTCCGTTCTATCCCTTGAACTATAGGGCCGGGATAAGTACTTAACTTTTATATATCCTTAACTCTTATATTTACTTACTGTTATAAGCCCACTTGTAATAAATTGCTCCCCAGGTAAATCCGGCACCGAATGCCGAGAAGATCAGGGTATCGCCTTTTTTGAATTTCTTTTCGTATTCCCAGAGCACCAAAGGTATGGAAGTTCCGGCTGTATTTCCAAATTTTTCTATGTTTATCAGAATCTTTTCGTTGTCCAGCCCCATTCTTTTTCCTGTAGCCTCAATAATTCTCATGTTTGCCTGATGAGGAATGAGGTATGCAATGTCTTCGGCCTTAAGACTGTGCTTTTCCATAATTTCTACAGATACATCTGCCATGCGGCTTACGGCATATTTGAATACAGTTTGCCCGTCCTGGTGAATATAGTGTTCTCTTTTAATAATTGTCTCTTCCGTTGGAGGGAAGAGTGAACCGCCTGCTCTCTGATACAGATAGTGCCTTCCGATACCGTCGACATGAAGAATCTGATCCTGAAGTCCAAGAGTTTCATCGGCACAAGGCTCTATGAGCATTGCAACGGCTGCATCTCCAAACAACGGACAAGTTGTTCTGTCCTGATAATCTGTTATTGATGACATCCTTTCGCCGGTTACCAGAATAATTTTCTTAGCAGTTCTTGAACGGATAAAAGAGGTTGCCGTTGCGAATGAAAAAAGGAATCCTGAGCAACCTGCATTTATGTCATATCCCCATGCGTTTTTTATACCTACCTTATCGCAAATAATATTTGCAGTAGCGGGGAAAAGCATATCAGGAGTGACTGTTGCACAAATGAGCATGTCAATGTCGTCCTCTTTTGTTTTTGTCTTTGCAAGAAGTTTTTTGACTGCTTCGGCTCCCATGTGGGATGTACCAAGGCCATCTTCTTTAAGAATTCTTCTCTCTTTTACGCCAATGCGAGTCATTATCCACTCATCGGTTGTATCGACCATTGTGGAAATTTCTTCATTGGTGAGTATGTAGTCGGGAAGAAAAGCTTCAATTCCCGTAATTACAGCTCTTTTATTGTCCATAATCAAGTGCTTCCTTAAATTTTACTACTAAAGTGTATAATTGTAAAATTACCGGGATCGAAGCCATTGGTGTGACTGATCTCGGTAATTTTTACTTAATCACCCAATCGACACTAGGCGGTTGCTTTGTCGATAACAAGACGGCCTCTGTAGAAGCCGCATTCAGGGCATACTCTGTGGTATAGTACTGCAGAGCCGCAATTTGAGCAGGTTCCCAGAGTTGGCAATTCTGCTTTATAGTGAGTCCTGCGTTTTCCTTTGCGTTGTTTTGAAATTCGGTGTTTCGGATGTGCCATTATTATAAATTTTACAGTATTAATTCAATAAATTTTTCAGCTTTTCAAATGGTGAGCTTGTATCAGCTTTCATTTTCTTTTCGCTCGCCCGAAGAGAATTGAGTTTTTTAATCATATCCTCATTGCATTCTCCTTTTGGGTGAACCCTCTGCAGAGGAAGGCTAAGGCAAGTGTAGTCGTAAAAGAACTGCTTCAGGTCCAACTCTGTTTCCGATGGTTCAAGTATCATGATTTCGTCGTTCTCCTCCTCGTCTTCGCTTCTTACGAACTTCACGATAATGCTTGCAGTTGTTTTAACAGGTATTTTCAAATCTTCCAGGCATCTGTCGCACTCTACAACAACCTCTCCTTTAATTTCACTTGTAACTTTTATCCAGGTAGCCTCTTTAATAAGTTCTGTCTTCAACTCAAGTGAAGCAACACTTATAGGAGATTCCCCAAAATCGGCAAAAAAAGCACTGTCAATCGAAAAATCATAGTTATGCTTCCCTATTGAGAGCCCTTTAATCGAGATCGTATAATCGTTATGTGCAATTTTTCCCATAAACAAAATGAGCCTGCAAAGTTAATCTATTTTTTTAAAATTCAAACCCCAAACTAAGCCTTTCTCCTTTTCCTCTCGTTTTCGTCGAGGTATATCTTTCTGAGCCTGATAGATTTTGGAGTAACTTCTACAAGTTCGTCTTCCTGAATGTATTCAAGTGCCTCTTCCAGAGAGAATATAACCGGAGGTATGAGCATTGCTTTGTCGTCTGTTCCCGAAGCTCTTACATTGGACATCTTTTTGGTTTTGCAGATGTTAATTCCAAGATCGTCTGCCCTTGAATTTTCTCCGACAACCTGACCGCCGTATATTTCTTCGTTGTTGTGAATAAAGAACCGGCCTCTGTCCTGAAGCTTATCCATTGAGTAGGCAATTGCAAGTCCAGTTTCAATTGCAATGAGAGAACCGTTTATCCTCTTTTCAATTTCGCCCTTGAATGGTTCGTATGCTTTAAAACGGTGAGATATTACAGCCTCTCCCTGAGTTGCTGTTATCATGTTTGTTCTCAGACCAATCAAGCCTCTTGACGGTATGTCGAAATCCAGATGAATTCGCTCATTCCTGTGTTCCATGTGGAGAAGTGATCCTTTTCTTCTGGTAACCATCTCTATAGCTTTGCCAACCATCTCTTCCGGCAGGTCTATTGTAAGATGTTCAACAGGTTCGCATCTTTGGCCGTTGATTGTTTTGTCAATTACTTTCGGCTGGCCCACCTGAAGTTCAAAGCCTTCGCGGCGCATTGTTTCAATTAATATGGAGAGGTGAAGAACGCCCCGGCCGTATACGATAAACGAATCGGCAGTAAGTCCGTTTTTAACCTTTAATGCAAGATTCTTTTCAAGTTCTTTTTCAAGTCTCTCTTTAAGATGCCTTGAAGTTACAAGTTTGCCCTCTCTTCCAAAAAACGGAGAGTCGTTAATGGTAAACAACATGCTCATTGTTGGCTCGTCAATTGCAATTGGTGGAAGAGCTTCCGGGTTTTCGGCATCTGCAAGTGTATCTCCGATTTCAAACCCCTCTATACCAACAACCGCACAGATATCACCGCTCTTTACCTCGTCTACTTTAACCTTTTCTACTCCGCTAAAGAGCATTACTTCTTTGGCTCTTACCTTTTCAAATGTCACTCCGTCTCTTTTGCAAAGAGTGAGGAACATACCTGGTTTTAGAACGCCTCTTCTTAACCTTCCAACTGCTATTCTCCCTACATACGGAGAATATTCCAGTGAAGAGATGAGCATTTGTGGCGTACCTTCAAGTGCCTCCGGTTCGGGAATTGCCTCTATGATTGTATCAAGCAGGTCCGTAATGTCGGTAGTTGGATTGCGCCAGTCCTTAGACATCCATCCCAGCTTTGCACTTCCGTATATTGTTTTAAAATCAAGTTGCTCTTCGGTTGCGTTAAGGCTGAACATAAGGTCAAAAACCTGTTCGTTAACATCGTCGGGCCGGCAGTTTGGTTTATCTACCTTGTTTATTACCACGATGGGTTTTTTACCCAGATCAATTGCTTTTTGCAGTACAAATCTTGTTTGCGGCATAGTGCCTTCGAATGCGTCTACAAGAAGCAGTACACCGTCGGCCATGTTCAACACTCTCTCTACCTCACCTCCGAAATCGGCGTGGCCAGGGGTATCAATGATGTTAATTTTGTAGTCTTTGTATGGAACAGATACATTTTTCGCAAGTATTGTAATCCCCCGCTCTCTTTCCAAATCGTTGCTATCCATAATGAGTTCACCCATCTTCTCGGCATCTCTGGATAGCTTAGCCTGAAGAATCATTCTGTCCACCAAAGTGGTTTTGCCGTGATCGACGTGTGCGATAATGGCAATGTTTCGTATTTTTTGCATATATTAGGCCGCAAAAGTAGACAAAAAATATTATTTTTGCGGATTATTATCATAATTAATTCCCGCTTGATGTCAGAAAAAATACTTATTGTCGATTTCGGATCACAGTTTACTCAGCTTATTGGCCGTCGTATCAGAGAGTTAAATGTATATTGCGAAATTGTACCATTCAATAAAATTCCTGTACCGGATAAGTTTGTAAAGGGCATAATTCTCTCCGGAAGTCCGTTTTCAGTTCGAGATGTAAATGCTCCGGTGATTGATTTGTCCGGGATAAAAGGAAAGTATCCAATTCTGGCAATCTGCTATGGAGCGCAATATCTTGCAAAACATTATGGAGGAGATGTGAATGCTTCGGTTTCAAGAGAATATGGAAGAGCAATGTTAAAAATTGATGACTCTTCCTGCCCTCTCTTCAGGGGAATATCTTCCAATACTCAGGTGTGGATGTCTCATGGCGATACTATTACTAAGCTGCCTGAGGGAGGTTCCGTAACAGCATCGACCGAAGATATATCAAATGCTGCTTATAGAATTGCAGGCGAAAAGACATATGCCGTTCAGTTCCATCCGGAAGTATATCACACCGAAATGGGAAGCGCTATTCTCAGAAATTTCGCAATGGAAGTATGTAAATGCTCCGGAGACTGGACTCCGGATTCATTTATCGAAACTACTGTTAAAGAGCTTAAAGACAAAATCAAAGACGATAAAGTAATTCTTGGTCTTTCAGGAGGAGTTGATTCTACAGTTGCAGCAGTTCTGCTCAACAGGGCGATTGGGAAAAACCTCTATTGTATTTTTGTGGACAACGGGCTTTTAAGAAAGGATGAATTCGAAAGTGTTCTGGATTCTTATAAAGACATGGGGCTGAATGTAACCGGAGTTGAGGCCGGTAAACAATTCATGGAGGCGCTTGCAGGCATTTCCGATCCCGAACTAAAAAGGAAAGCAATAGGGAAAACTTTTATTGATGTTTTCGATACAGAATCTCATAAAATAACAGATGTCAGCTGGCTGGCTCAGGGTACTATTTATCCCGATGTAATTGAATCGGTTTCGGTAAACGGCCCGTCGGCAACTATTAAGTCGCACCATAACGTAGGCGGGCTGCCTGCCTACATGAAACTTAAGATAGTTGAACCTTTGCGTTCCCTGTTCAAAGATGAAGTGAGGAGAGTTGGAAAAGCAATGGGAATAAAAACCGAACTTATTTCCCGCCATCCTTTCCCCGGGCCGGGT
>DOSU01000095.1:2457-3013 GCA_003513895.1 Rikenellaceae bacterium | reverse complement strand
ACCATCCTTTCCCCGGGCCGGGTCTTGGAATTCGTGTACTTGGAGAGGTTAACGAAGAGAAACTCGCTATTTTAAAAGAGGCCGATAATATTTTTATTAAGTCACTTAAAGAATCCGGGCTTTACGATACGATATGGCAGGCTGCAACAATATTATTGCCAATTAAAAGCGTTGGCGTAATGGGCGACGAAAGGACTTATGAATTTACAATTGCACTTCGCGCTGTAGCTTCTACCGACGGAATGACCGCAGACTGGGTTCATCTTCCTTACCCTTTTCTGGCAAAAGTTTCCAACGACATAATCAATAAGGTAAAGGGAGTCAACAGGGTTGTTTACGATATTTCGTCTAAACCGCCTGCAACTATCGAGTGGGAATAATATTATATCTCCTACTTTCTGGGATGGGCCTTTAAAATACTTTCCCTCCATTTTTCGCTGTTCACATGGGTGTATATCTCTGTCGTGAGTATACTTTCATGTCCCAGCATCTCCTGAACTACCCTGAGATCGGCACCGTTCTCTACCAGGTGAGTGGCAAATGAGTGACGGAATGT
>DOSU01000095.1:2231-2355 GCA_003513895.1 Rikenellaceae bacterium | reverse complement strand
CCTTGGTTACTCCTGCTGCGGCAGCCTGTTTGCGGACCAGTATGAATATCATCTCCCTGCTAAGCTTCCCTCCTCTCCGATTCAAAAAAACAATATCTTCGCACCCTTTTTTAATCTTAATATG
>DOSU01000095.1:0-2166 GCA_003513895.1 Rikenellaceae bacterium | reverse complement strand
CGCACCCTTTTTTAACCTTAATATGCTTTCTCTTTTCAAAATAGAGAGAAAGTGCTTCTACTGCAGGTTCTCCTATAGGGACAAGTCTTTGTTTGCTTCCTTTTCCAATAACCCGGATAAATAATTCTTTCGTAAAAAGATCTGAAATTTTCAGATTCACCAGTTCCGTAACTCTAAGCCCGCAAGAGTACAGAACCTCAAATATTGCTTTATTTCTGTGTCCCTCTTCGATTGACAAATCGACCGAATTTATAATGTTTTCGACCTCGGCAACCGACATTACAACCGGCAGGTAAGGTTTAATTTTTGGCGCATCGGTGAGTTCCGTTGGATTTTTTGACACCAGCGATTCCATTTCAAGGTATTTATAAAACGCCTTTAATGAGCTGATTAATCTTGCCTGGGATCTTTTTGAGATTCCCGATTCAAGGTTTTTTGAGAGATATTTGGATATTATTTCGGAAGTGACATATTCAACACCGGAATTTGCTCCGCTATCTTCTCTTTCCAAATAATCGATGAATTTTTCAATATCGGAACTATAGGAAGAAATTGTATTCGCAGCAAGAGACCTTTCCAGGCGCAGGTAGGAGCAAAAATCTGCTACAAAATTATTTCGGTTAACCCTTTTCAAATAATTTGAATTACTTTTGCAGCAAATTTAAGAGAAAAATGATCGAAAAGAAAACTAAAATTGTATGCACGATATCGGACAGGAATTGCAGTCCTGAATTTCTCGAATCGTTGTATAAAGAGGGAATGAACGTGGTGAGAATTAATTCTGCCCATACTACTCTTGAATCTTCACTTGAAATAGTAAAAAACGTAAGGAAGGTATCAGATAAAATTGCAATTTTAATTGATACTAAAGGGCCTGAAATAAGGCTCACCGAGATGTTTCCACCGGAAGGGTTTTTAGTCAAAAAAGGAGATACAGTTTATTTTGCCGACAACGCCAAGGGCATTTCAGGCAATCACCTGCTCTACACAAATTATGAGAATTTCACAAAGGATGTTCCTGTTGGGTCCAACATTCTTATAGACGACGGCGAAATAAAACTCAGCGTAGTAGAGAAAAGCAAAGGAAAACTCTGCTGTAACGTAGAAAATGACGGTGTGATAAAAGGCAAAAAAAGTCTTAACGTTCCTAATGTACCTATTAAACTTGCTTCAGTTACGGCAAAAGACAAAGACTTCATTATATGGGCAATCGAGAATGACCTTGATTTCGTTGCCCACTCATTTGTTCGAAACTCTGCCGACCTTAAAGAGATAAACAATATCCTCAAAGAGCATGACAGCCACTTAAAAGTTATTGCAAAAATTGAGAATCGCGAGGGAGTGGACAATATAGACGAAATCCTTGAAAACTGCTACGGAGTTATGGTTGCCAGAGGCGATCTGGGAGTTGAAATCGAAGCGGAAAAGATACCGGTTATCCAGCGCAACATTATCAAAAAGTGCCATACCAGAAAAAAACCCGTAATCATAGCGACTCAAATGCTTCACACCATGATAGACAGTCCCCGTCCAACGAGGGCCGAAGTGAGCGATGTCGCTAATGCAATTTTCCAGAGCACCGATGCAATAATGCTAAGCGGAGAGACTGCCAACGGCAAATATCCTGTGGAAAGCGTGCGCACAATGAGTGATATTGCACTCGAAATTGAACAAAACATAAGGCCTTATGTAGAACTCAAAATCAAAGATGTAACCTGGCCTACTGCTGAGGTTCTTGCAAGAACAATGGTATATTCGACCTGCCATCTTCCGATTAAAGCAATTGTTGTCGATACTATGACAGGAAGAACAGGAAGATATGTTTCTGCATTCAGGCCAAATGTTCCTGTTTATGCAAAATGTTATAAGCCTTATGTAATGAGAGAACTGGCCCTGTCTTTTGGTGTTTACAGCTACTTTATGTCGCCAACACCGTCTAAGGACGACTTTGTAAAGGAGGCTGCACAAACGCTTTTAAACGATAAGCGGGTAAATAAAGATGATATGATTGGAGTACTGGCTGGTAGTTTTGGAGTGCAGGCAGGAGCTTCATTTATTGAAGTGGGGACTGTAAAGAATATGGTGTCTTAATTCCCCTTTTCAAAATATTTGCAGAATGCAGCGATTCCACAATCGCTGCATTTTGGTTTCCGGGCAATACACACA
>DOSU01000117.1 GCA_003513895.1 Rikenellaceae bacterium | reverse complement strand
CTTAGCCCTCCTTTTTAAAGAACTGAATGTCCTATATTATCATAATCTGACTCAAAAGCAATTGCGGCACTGGAGCTCTCCTGTGACTCCTAAATTCCAATCTGTCAAATATATTGCATTTCAAATATTACAGGATATAATACATCTGCTACCACAGTACATTGAGAAAAGGAGAAAGTTCATGATTAATCCTGATCCGCCCAAAGATGAGGTTATATATATCGATTTGCAAGGACGCCCACACGATACACCTCAAGAATGTATTGAGGCCAATCTAGGCGTTGAAGAAGCTGGCGGTGGTCAATATCAAGCCGGCGGCAACTGTGGCCAAGACCCTAGCAACATCCCGGACAATAAAGGATAATATTAATAATGTGCTGTGGTAGCACATTTAAGAAAAATGGAAATACTAGAAAAAATAAAGGAGATATTTGGAAAATATTTTGATGCTCAAAAAAGGGGAGATATAAAAGAACTAGTTGCCCTTTACAGAGAATTAATCCTTTCTAGAAATTCTCTCGCCGTAGACCAGGGTTACAAAGATTATCTTGACATGCAAATCAAGAAAATAAATCACATTCCTGAACCACACTGGCAAAAGTACTTGGCCAACAAAGATACCTTTGCCACAAAATTTTCACCACACCTTGATAGCTCTTCCAACTCCCCTCATTTTCTGTCTAAACTCCCTGAACTCAAAATTGAATACCCGGACAATGTTTTTGATCTCGTTGCTAAAAAATATCCAGAAATTAATGAGGTCAGGAATAAAATTTCTATCGAAAATTCTGACAAGGGTGCCTATTTCCGCTACTCCGACGAGGCTGATCACTATTCAATTTACATTCCTCAAACCAATTTCAATCAAAAGGTGTCTATGCTCATTCATGAACTGGCCCATGTTATATCTTGGGAAAAACAACACCATCGAGTTGAAAGCATTTACTCCGCTGAATTTGAGGCTCATCAAATTGAATTTGCTTTAACAAAAGACATTTCAAATGAATTTTCCCAGGCCGTCTTCGGAGAATATCTCATGGGTCAGGTCAGAAGTGATTTTCAAATTGCCATATTTACAAACACTACTCTAGACCCAATCGTTACTTATACTGAAAGTTTTGCCAAATACATCGGAGAGCTTAATAAAGAAAATAAAACAGATTTCCTTTTTGATAAGAAAATAACTCACGATCCACTAGTGGATCTTTCCAGTGCAGTATCTATCGTAAATCTCCTCACATAACATTATTGTTGTGAGCCATCTGGGACTAGCACCCGCACGTCGCTATAACTGTCTCATTTCTGAGGCTAAATAAGACAAATAAGACACTATTAAAAAGGAATAGTGACCCAGGCACAATGATGTAGTTTGATATATTCTATAATACCTAATGACAATGATTGCAGGAATTGGATTTTCGGACGAGGTGATCATATTAAGTGACAGCCGCGTATCGTTCTTGGATAAGAACCTCAAACCTAAAGATACTTTAAAAAAGATATATAAACTCTCCAAATATTCATGTTTCGCATACACCTCAGGAGATGTTGAGTTTACACACCACATAATAGAATCGATCACAAAATATGCCACAAATATTCAAGTAAGAAAAACAGATGTTTTCTTAAAAATGATTACTGAACGTGCTTCACAAGAATATATAACTCTTTCTAGAAAATTCAATAAGTTACCTGATATGCTATTTATTTATGCTGGTTTGGTGGATGGATCATATAAAATACCTCGCAACAAGTTTGTAGCGATAAAGAAAAAATACGATGAAAACATCTGGATGCCTAAGAAGTTAAAAGATATCAAAATCAGCAGTACGGAGAAAACTGTATCAATTCCTGGACCCACACCACTTCTTATCAAACAAAAGTTCCCAGGTGGAGTAGTAGCTTCAACAAAAGGATGGGATTATTGTGCAGAGGGGAGCGGGCAAGATATAGAAAAAGATTTAGATAAATATTTTTCAAAATTATTTTTTATACCCGGAGCATTCAACAAGGCGGTAATTTTACAAGATTTATGTGATCAATTTATTGGCAAGGCTGGCATAGACACAATTGGTGGGTTAGTCCAGATTTTTATGATCAACAAGGAAGGAGTTCAGCCACTGGCTTATGTGCAAAAGAATGGCGATAAAGAGATTGTTAAAAGATACATGGATTTAGATGGAAATTGGATTGAAGAGGATTGTATCACTGGAACAAAGAAGGCAGTAGGGCAAAAAATTATCTGATCCATATTCTTAGGGGAGGAACGTCGGAAGAAAGATTGGAGACACTCTCCCTTATTAAGACAAGGTTCATTCTCAAAGACAGGTCGATCGTAATGGGTAATTAGCAGTCTAATGTTGTAGTTGATAACTTCATTTATTGGTGATAGATTATTCGCAGTAGAGAGCGTCTTTATTGGTACTGCTGAATTTCTCAAGGGAGCGGTGCAACCGCACGCCGTAACCCGGCGAGAAAGGAGGAAAAAGGGAATGCAGAAAAAAGTAATTGCCCATACAGGCAAAATTACTCCGGTTTCTGGACAGTACCGACCTTCGGGTGGTACGACTGAGTACACACTCAGTCGAGGTGATAAAACACCGCCAAACAACCAGGGTAAAAGGCAACAATTTGTGCTCGTGGATAAAACAAAACACAAATAGTTGTTAAGTAAAGATTGCTCTCTACTAACATTTATAGACTTTTTTTGAGTAATTATCCATAAGCCAATAACCACCCTTACGGGATTCGAACGCAATTTTCAATCAGTTTAGGAAAATTTTAGTCGGATACATCAATACAACGAAGCGACCCTTGCGGATCGCATCGGAACAAACTGAACTTAGTGAGGTGTTATAACGAAGTTCGGACCTATTTCCAAGCATTGTAATTAAGCTACTGCGTATTACAGGCGGAAACAAGAGGAAGCGCAGGAAAAATATTTCAATAGCTGAGAAGATATTGAAAAGTTGACGAGCAAGCTCTTATGTTCGCCACAACTTCACATCCAGTGATTGTGGCGAAGCTCTCTCAATATATGGCTCAAATTTCCAATTTCGCCATAAAATACCCACTGATTGGGAGAAGATTTTATCAGTGGGTATTTAAAGATTGAGACATCATTGTCCTACCGGCCAAAGTGCCTGCTTCGCAGGCAC
>DOSU01000021.1:34286-38579 GCA_003513895.1 Rikenellaceae bacterium | reverse complement strand
GGAGGCCCGGTCGTAGACAAGCTTGCGAAAGAGGGTAATGAAAGTGAATTTAAGTTTTCAAAACCAAGAGTAGGGGGTTTAAACTACAGTTTCAGCGGAGTTAAAACTTCCCTGCTGTATTTTCTTAGAGACAATGTTAAAGAAAATCCCGATTTCATTAAGAACAATTTAAACAGCCTTTGTGCCTCATTTCAAAAGACTCTAATAGATATTTTATTGGAGAAACTGATACTTGCAACAAAGCAAACAGGCATAAAAGAGATAACAATTGCAGGAGGGGTATCTGCAAACACAGGGCTAAGGGAACGTATAACATCCGAAGGAATAGTCCGGGGGTGGAATACTTATCTTCCCGAATTCCGCTTTACAACCGACAATGCTGCCATGATTGCCATCGTTGGGTATTATAAGTTTAAATCCGGTTATACCTGTAATCTGGATGTCACACCAATTTCAAGAAATCTGGATTATGCGTGAATTTGAAATAACTTCTCCCATTAATGTTGAGATATCGCAAAATGATCTCATAAATACTGCTGCAAGGTCAATGGGCGTTACTCCCAAATCTGTTGGGGGAGTTAGCATAATAAGACGATCCCTCGATGCCAGAGGAAAAGACATTTTGTACCGATTCAGGGTTGAGGGTTATCTTACAACTGAAACTCCCTCGGAGAAGTATGTAAAGATCAACTATAGAAATGTAGAGAAGAGCGATCCTGTGATTGTGGTGGGAGCAGGCCCTGCGGGTCTTTTTGCTTCATTAAAGCTTCTTGAAAGAGGTTTTAAACCGGTTATTCTGGAGAGAGGAAAGGATGTTCACAAAAGAAAATACGATCTTTCAAAACTGAATCTTGAACAAATAGTAAATCCCGATTCAAATTACTGTTTTGGAGAGGGAGGGGCGGGTACCTTTTCCGACGGGAAATTGTATACCCGATCAAGTAAAAGAGGTGACATTTTTGAGGTTTTAAGCCAGCTTGTCTTTTTTGGTGCCGACAAGGATATTCTTATTGATGCACACCCACACATTGGTTCAGATAAACTTCCGGCAATCATTGAAAACATAAGAAAACACATAATTGAACACGGAGGAGAATATCACTTCGAAACCAGAGTTGAAGATCTGATTCTGGAAGGAGATACCGTTAGGGGTGTCAGATGCTCCTCAGGTAAGGAGTTTACTGCAAAATCAGTTATTCTGGCAACCGGACATTCGGCAAGAGACATTTACAGATTATTTGCATCAAGGGGATGGGAAATTGAATCAAAAGGATTTGCAATGGGAGTAAGGGTTGAACATCCTCAATCCCTGATAAATAAAATTCAATATCACGGGAAATACCAACCATTCATGCCCACTGCCGAATATAGTTTAGTATCACAAATTGAGAGAAGAGGTGTATTTTCTTTTTGTATGTGTCCGGGAGGAATTCTGGTACCCGCCTCCACAGTTCCCGGAGAATTGGTTTTAAACGGAATGTCAAATTCTCAGAGAAATTCAAAATGGGCAAATTCCGGAATAGTGGTTTCTGTTGAACCTTCCGATATCCCTGAATTTGACAAGTTCGGAGTACTTGCACAAATGGAATTCCAGAGCGCAGTCGAAAGAGCGTCATTTGAATTCGGAGGAGGAAATCTGGTCGCTCCTGCCCAAAGAATCACCGATTTTCTTAAGGGAAAAGTATCCTCTAATCTGCCTGCATCTTCTTATGTTCCCGGAACTGTTCCTGCGCCGCTGGATGAGATTTTGCCTAAATTCATTACAAGTCGCCTCAAGCAGGCTATGTTGGTTTTTAATAAAAAAATGCAGGGATTTGTTACCTCAGATGCAATTATGCTGGGTGTGGAATCAAGAAGTTCTTCGCCTGTAAGAATTCCAAGAATCCCCGGCAGTAACTGCCATGTTAAACTAAAGAATCTCTACCCTTGCGGAGAGGGTGCCGGTTATGCAGGAGGAATCGTCTCTTCGGCTATGGATGGCATTAATGTTGCCTCATCTGTTTAGCTGCCAGTTGCGATTTCGCCTGTCCCGTCCTAAGATAAATCGGGCGCGGGAATTTAAATAAATATCGTGCGGCTGTGCGGCAGTTAAAACCATGCGGTCGGCGATCCTTTCTGCCTTGAAATTTGATCAAAAATCTGATTCAGAAAAGCCTGATTTTGTGTTTATGCTTAATAATGAGTCGTTTGAGAATGAAGTTGAAAATCATATGAATCTAACCCGCAACTTCCGCCGCAGGCGTAAACCTGCGACGAAGGAGCCAGAGACAATTAGGTGGCAGTGGATAGACAGACAAGTGAAAAACACAACTTGCTACTGGCGATTAGGGTAGAGGGACAAAAAATAAGTAGCTGCAATATAAATTTTACAGCTACTTATTTTGAATTAAATTTATAAATTTTAAAACGGTTATTTTAAAACCTTAACCGATTTAAGTGGTTAGACAATTATGCGCAACCGCTGCAACTTGAGCAGCCATCGCTGCCGCATGAAGAAGCCTTTTCTCCGAAAAGCCCTGCAGTAAGTTCTTGTTGAGTTGCCTCACGAACTGACACTACTGTACCTTTAAAGTTTAGGTTTGCACCTGCAAGTGGGTGGTTGAAGTTCATAACAACAACATCCTCTTTAATTTCATCTATTGTTCCCTGAAGGCGGTTGCCGTCCGAATCCTGCATAGGAAGAACATTTCCAACTACAAGCAGACCCTCTTCAATTTTACCGTCAACCATAAACATATCTTTAGGAAGTTCAATAATAGCCTCAGAATTTTCTTCTCCGTAGCCCTCTTTTGCAGTTAAATCAAATGCAAAAGAATCTCCTGCGACTTTGTCAAGGATGTTTTCTTCGAATTTTGGAAGCAGATAGCCTGTTCCAAAGATAAATTCCATTGGTTTATCTGCGGTAACTGTCTCCATTACATCGCCATCTACCACCAGGGTATATGATAGTGCTACAACTTTGTTAGTGCCGATTTTCATTATTCAATAATTTTTTAAAAGTAATAATATAAAGTAAAGTTAACTGCGTATGCAAATATTGTGCTAAGAAATTCTTCGTATTTTATAACCGATTGCAGCAACGAAAAGTGTCATAAAAGGGGTAATTAGGTTAAAAAAGCAATATGGAAGATATGACAAAGTGGCAACATGAAGCACGCTTGACTGCACAACTCCGCATGTATTCCACGGAACCAGAACGGATGTGACGGTGCCTGAATCTTCCAGTGTTCTGCTCAGTAATTCGGGAGCATAACCTTTCTTTTTATATGTTTCGGCAAACATCTTTCCCGGTAGCAGAATTGACATGTATTGATCTGAAAGCGTAATGTTGCAGAAAATTGTAGTTGAAACAGTTGATGCAACAAGTGTGAAGGTGTTTTTAACGAATTTCAGCATCATTTCTGTTATAACCTGTATCATTCCGCTGGCCTCCATGACTCCTCCGAAAGAAACAACACAGAGTATGAGCCATACTGTATTGAGCATTCCGGCCATACCTTTTGTGGCAGTAAGGGTATTGAGCATAACATCTCCGGTGTCTATACTTACGCTCGAGGAAAGCATTTTAACAGCCGCAACGAAGTACATCGAAAGCTCTCCGGTTGTTCCCGATGCTATTTGTGCACACAATTCGGGCTGTACGAAACAAGCGACAACAGCGCCGATAATTGCAGACAAAAACAGTGTAATAAAGGGAGAGACTTGCTTTACGATCAAAACAATCGTAAAAACAGGAATTAATAACAAAAACGGCGAAACATTAAACGTTGAAGAGATTGATGCAAGCTGATTGTCTACATTTAAAGAGGAAGATACCGGGATAAGAAATCCTGCAACAGTAAATATAACAAGGGTAATTAAAAAAGTAGGAACTATTGTTATGAGCATGTACCTTATGTGTACATACAAATCTACACCGGCAACTCCGGAGGCAAGGTTGGTTGTGTCCGAAAGGGGAGAGATTTTATCTCCGAAGTATGCTCCGGAAATTATGGCTCCTGCAAGCCATGGTGCCGAAAATCCCAGAATCTGGCCCGCAGCAAGCATTGCCACCCCAATGGTTCCTACTGTTGTCCATGAACTTCCGGACATAACAGATACAACAGCTGCCAGAAGGAATGTTACTACCAGAAAAACAGAAGGGTGAATGAGTTTAAGCCCGTAATAAATCATAGTGGGTACAACGCCACTTATCATCCATGACCCTGTTAGAGCTCCTATCATCAGAAGAATGAAAATTGCAGATCCTGTTTTTGTGAGATGTTCCATCATTCCTGCTTCCAGTTTTTTCCA
>DOSU01000021.1:27398-34142 GCA_003513895.1 Rikenellaceae bacterium | reverse complement strand
ATCTGAGATGGCCCGGCAGTAATGTCCTGGCCAAAAAGCCGAACTCCCAGGGTAATCATTGCAACA
Organism: Rikenellaceae bacterium; assembly: GCA_003513895.1. Classification (GTDB taxonomy): domain Bacteria; phylum Bacteroidota; class Bacteroidia; order Bacteroidales; family UBA932; genus Bact-08. The sequence continues at coordinate 34,076 of DOSU01000021.1, read as the reverse complement.
AGAAAGATAATTGGAATAAAAGACAGAAAAAGGCCGGGTTTTTTCATATTAATTAGTTTCCGCTAAAGTTTACAGATTCGAAAGCGAGTGTGGGTATTTGCCAGCGACTTGATTTTCTCGGGTCGTTCCCGGTAAAAATAAGGCTGTTTATGAGAGGAATGATATTACCGGTTACATTCATCTCTTTTATGGGGTGTTGAATTACGCCGTTTTCAAAGTAGAATCCCTGAACACCAAAGGAAAAGTCGCCGGTAGAAGAATTTGTGTTTCCTCCATTGAATCCGGTAACGAAAATTCCTTTTCCGGTTTTTTTAAGAATATAATCAAGGTCTTTTTTGCCGGAAAATTTATCAGAATCTCCTTTTCCAGTACAAGTTAATAGAGATGGTCCCTCAATTGTAATGGGCATTTTTAGTTTTTTAGAGTAGTAACTGTTTATGAAAAAACAATTTATTACTCCTGCTTCGATAATATTCATCTCCTTTGTGGCAATTCCCTCTCCGTCGAAATATCTGGATCCTATTGCTCCTATAGTATGCGGTTTGTCGGAAAGATAAAAATCTTCAGGGAAAACTCTGGAATTAAGTTTATCTTTTAAAAAGGAGTTGTTTTGCTGAATTGCCGATCCGTTTAGCGCACTTAGTACCGGAGAAATAATTCTGCTGGATACTGTGTTCTCAATTACCATCGAATATTTACCCGATTTCATTTTTTTTGGCTCAAGCCTGGCAAGAGCTCTTTTCATTGCCTTTTCTCCGCAACCCCTGGTTTTTAAATCTTCAAACAAAATAGAACTTTCATACCACCATGATTCCGGCCGGGAGTCTCCCTTGTCTTTAACCGAGCATTCTGCGCTTATTGTAAATATTGTCTCTTTGGATTCTCCTTCAAATCCCTGCGAATCTATCATATATGTGTAATCGGAAGTATCGCCGTATTCACTGTTTACAGATAATATACGCTTATCTTTCCCGTACATTTCAGATGCACAGTCAAAAGCAATTCCGGACTTGACCTGCTCGGAAATATTGTCAAACGAATCGTCGCACTGTTTGAGGTCAGGCCTTCCTCCAGCGTAGTAAAGCTCTTTGGGAGGAAGAGAGCGGTATGGATCAGCAGCAATTAGCCTTGTGGCTGAAACTGCATTTTTAATAAAGTTTTCCAGCTCTTTAGGTTCGGTTCTGTTCGACGAGTAATTTCCAAATCTCTCGTCTACATAAAGCTGTACAAATAACGAAGAGCCTGTAGAACGGTTGAGCCTGTCGAGCTTGTTGTCTCTAACTGTGTAAGAACTCTGGGTATTAATGTCGGTAATAATTCTTGATTCCTGGCAACCGTATTTTAGTGACAGTTCTAGTGCAAACTGAGCGGTCTCTTTGATTTTGTCTCTCATATCAGTTGATTCCTCCTACAGTTAATTTGCTTACCAACACAGATGGCATACCACAGGAAACAGCGCAATATTGTTCTTTTCCGCAGACCCATGTTCCGTTGTCAATTTGAGAATTGTTGGCAACAGCAACAATATCTGCAAGAGCTTCAGGTCCGTTGCCTATTATATTTATATCCTTTATTGCACTTGTCAGTTTCCCGTTCTCAATTAGGAATCCCGATTTCACGAAGAAGGTAAAGTCACCGGCGCCTATCTGAACCTGTCCGTTTGAAAAATTATCTACATAAATGCCTTTTTTTACAGAAGAGATGATATCGCACTCCTTATTTTTGCCGCTCTCCATATATGTTGCTCTCATTCGGGGGAGTGGCATAAATCTGAACGATTCACGTCTCCCGTTGCCGGTTGGAGCTGTTTTGTAATAGTTTGAACTTATTCTGTCGTGAAGGTAAGAATTAAGAATCCCATCTTTAACCATGAATGTCTTTTGCGAAACTACTCCTTCGTCGTCAAAATTGATTGAACCTCTGTTTCCAAATACAGTACCGTCGTCAATAACCGAAATCTCTTCCGAACAAATCTTCTTCCCGAGTTTATCTGAAAAGATAGAGGTGTTCATCCTGTTGAAATCTGCTTCAAAAGAGTGACCAATTGCTTCATGCAAAAGAATTCCGGAACTTCCGGATCCCATCACGACCGGCATTTCTCCGCCGGATGGCTGAACAGCTTCAAATGAAACAGATGTCTTTTTTACAACCTCTTCGGAAATCTCTTTAACAATTTCTTTTGTCAGGAATTCAAATCCGCAGCGAAAACTTCTTGAAGCACTTCCATTTTCGACCTTGCCTTCGCTCTCCATAATGCATGTTGCGGTAATTGCTGCCATAGGTCTGTGGTCACATGCAATTATTCCCAGTGAATTAAAAAAAAGTATGCTGGTAGATGAATCAGATATTCGAGCAATAACCTTACTCACTCGCTTGTCGGCTTCAAATATCCTTGAGTTAAGTTCTTGAAGATAAGGTATTTTATCGGAAATATTTTTTTCTTCCCATGGAAGCAATACAGAATATCTCGGTGTGAATTTCAGTGGAGAAACAATTATGGGAATTTGGGCTTTGAATTCTCCGGTTGCAATACCGGAAGCGACCTTTGCCGCTTTCTCCATCTCCTTGAGTGTTGTTATTTCTGTATATGCATATCCTGTTCTGTCTCCTGCCAAAACCCTTATTCCAACTCCGTAATCTATATGACTTCCGGCTCCGTTAACCTCTTTGTCTCTAAGTGAAAGTTCATTTGATGTACTGTGTTCAAAGTAAATGTCGGCATAGTCCCCGCCTTTGGATAGAGCAATATTAATGAGCTTTTTGAGATCATTCTCTGTTACCCCGAACAGGGTCATCATCTCATTGAGTCGTGTCATCAGGTTTGTTTTGCACAAAGTAACCGAAAAATGACTAAATTAGCAACACTTAAACTTTTCAACATAACTATGGATCAGCCAAAACTTGAAAGACTGCTTAAAATCATGCAGCTTTTGACAGACAATTCGAGAAGGAATTCCATTGAATCAATTGCAGATTCACTTGAAGTATCTCCCAGAACTGTCTACAGGTATCTGGATACATTTGAAAATGCAGGTCTGAGGCTAAATAAAAACGAAGATGGAATCTCACTGGCAAAAGATTCAAAATATTTCAGGATGATCTCCGATCTTGCATATTTTAATGAGGAAGAGGCATATATTATCAAAAGGGCTTTGGAGGTGTTTGATTCAGGCAGCCAGGCTATTCTTGCAATAAAAAGAAAACTCAACAAGATTTATGACTTTAAGGATGTTGCCCCGCTTGTTGTGAGGCCGGGAACGGACAGGGTTATAAGCAATTTACTGTATGCAATAGCCGAGGAGAGGGTTGTTGTCCTTAAAAATTACCACTCTATTCACAGCGGTATAACATCGGACAGAGTTGTTGAACCAATCTCTTTTGGAGTGAACATGGTAAATATCTTCTGTTATGAAATTGAAAGCGGTAAATGCAAATATTTCAATATACCCAGAATAGAAGAGGTAATAATTGAAAATTCAGAATGGCGTTTCAAAGAGTTACACGAAAAAAGTAAAACAGATCTCTTTAGATTCTCCGGACATAATGAAAAACCGGTTAAACTAAAATTATCAATTGTTGCAGCAACACTTCTGGTTGAGGAATTTCCTCTTAGTGAACAATATTTAGAGCAAATATCCGACAACGAATTTATTTTTAGCGGTAATGTTTTTGATTATCAGGGAGTAGGGAGGTTTGTTCTTGGATTGTGCAATGAAATTGAAGTGTTGGAAAGTGAAGAATTTATTAGTTTTTTAAAGGGAAAAAGAGCTAAAAGCAAATTTTAGCTTTACTATTTTAATATATTTTCTAAATTTGCTGAATTAATAAAACTGTAAAAATTTGTGGTAACTATTGGCGACAAAATATCTTTTGAAGATATAATTAGGGTTGTTCTGAATAATGAGGCTGTGTCTGTTGCCCCGGATATCAACGAAAGAGTTGTAAGAAGTTATGAATTTCTTAAGGCATTCGCCGGAAAGAAGATAATTTACGGAATTAATACAGGTTTTGGGCCAATGGCGCAGTACAGAGTTGATGACAATCAACTCAAAGAACTTCAGTATAACATTATTCGATCTCACTCCTGCGGAGCAGGCAACCCGCTCAGCGATGTTTTTGTGAGGGCTTCAATGCTTGCACGACTCTCCACTTTTCTAAAGGGAATGTCCGGTGTGAATAAAGAGCTAACGGATTTAATCATAACATTTTTGAACTCGGAAATTTATCCTCTCATCCCGGAACATGGAGGAGTTGGGGCAAGCGGAGATCTTGTGCAAATGGCACATATTGGACTTGCACTCATTGGAGAGGGGGAGGTAACATATAAAGGAGAGATGAGGGACACCTCTTCTTTGCTGGCCGAAAAAGGAATCAAACCTCTGGATATTTACATCCGCGAGGGCCTTGCCATAGCAAATGGCACAAGTGTCATGTCCGGAATCGGATCGGTGAATATATTCTATTCCGAAAAACTTCTTAAATGGGCAACTGCTGCATCTGTTCTTATGAACGAAATAGCCTCTTCATACGATGATTTTGCTTCAAAGGCACTGAACGAATCAAGACCACATCCCGGTCAGCGGTTTATTGCAGATTCAATGAGAAAGTCGTTTAAAAGCTCAAAAAGACTCAAAAAAAGAGCAGAGGATCTGTATGAAGTAGAAAACAACCAGAAGATATTTGAACATAAGGTTCAGGGTTACTACTCGCTGAGGTGCGTACCTCAAATTCTAGGTCCCGTACACGACACAATTGAAAATGCAAAAAGTGTTGTTGTTACTGAATTCAACAGCGTTTGCGACAATCCTATTGTTGACTCTGTAAATGAAAATATCTACCACGGAGGAAATTTTCACGGAGATTATGTTAGTTTCGAAATGGATAAATTAAAAATTGCAATAACCAAGCTCACAATGCTAATGGAAAGGCAGTTAAATTATTTGTTTCACGACAGAATCAATGGAATACTGCCTCCTTTCGTAAATCTTGGCAAGCTTGGTTTAAACTACGGTCTGCAGGCAGCACAATTTACGGCAACATCTACAACTGCAGAATCACAGACTTTATCAAATCCGATGTATGTTCATTCAATTCCAAACAACAACGACAATCAGGACATTGTCAGCATGGGTACAAACTCTGCACTCATTGCCGCCAAGGTTGTTGAGAATGGATATCAGGTTATGGCAGTGCATTTTATGGCAATTTGCCAGGCAGTGGATTACCTTGACATTTCAGGAGAACTTTGCAACGAAAGCAGAAATATATTCAACTCAATAAGAAAATTCTTCCCAAAATTCGTTGAGGATACCCCAAAATACAAGGATATTGAATCGATTATTAATTTTTTAAAAGAGAATTAAGATGAAATTTGCATTGGTAACAGGGGCTAGCAGGGGAATCGGGAGAGCAGTTGCGCTTAAACTCTCCGATATGGGTTACCATATTTTAATAAACTATCTTTCCAATGAAGAGGGTGCGAAAAATACTGAAGAAGCTATTTTAAGGAACGGAGGAACGGCAACATTAATAAAATTTAATGTTTCGAACCGTGAGGAGGTGGAAATAGCCCTTAGCTCTTGGCATAAGGCTAATCCGGAAGAGTATATTGAGATTCTTGTTAATAATGCCGGAATAAGGAAAGACAACCTTATGATTTGGATGGAAACTGATGAGTGGCAAAGTGTGATTGACACAAACCTAAACGGGATGTTTTATGTTACCCGTCCGCTCATTAAGAACATGCTTGTTAAAAGATTTGGGAGAATAATCAATATTGTTTCACTTTCCGGCATTAAGGGTCTTCCCGGTCAAACGAATTATTCTGCGGCAAAAGGCGGGGTAATTGCAGCCACCAAAGCACTTGCCCAGGAGGTTGCCAAAAAGGGAGTTACCGTAAATGCAGTTGCTCCTGGCTTTATTGTTAGCGACATGACTGCAGGCCTGGACGAATCGCTTCTCAAAAAACAAGTGCCAATGGAAAGATTTGGCAAAGCCGAGGAGGTTGCTTCACTTGTTGGCTTCCTGGCTTCAAAAGAAGCATCATATATTACTGGAGAAGTTATTTCAATTAACGGAGGATTATATACTTAGCATCATATGGCAAGAGTAGTTATAACCGGAATGGGCATTTATTCGTGCATAGGTCAGAATCTTGACGATGTGCTCATTTCTCTTAGAGAGGGGAAATCGGGAATAGGAGTGGACAAATCAAGAGAGGATATGGGCTTTCGCTCATTGCTTACAGGGATTCTGCCAAAACCGGACCTTACAAAACTGCTCGATCGAAGAAAAAGAATATCTATGTCTCAGGAGGCTGCATTCTCTTACGTGGCAACGGTTGAAGCTCTTAGAAATTCCGGTATAGACGATGATTTTCTTGACAAAAATGAAGTAGGAATTCTGTACGGTAACGATAGCAGTGCTTTGGCAGTGATTGAAGGGATAGACCTTATCAGGGAGAAAAAAAATACAACACTCGTTGGTTCCGGCTCTGTATTTCAGTCCATGAACTCAACAGTGAGCATGAACCTTTCTGTCATTTTCCGGCTAAAGGGTATTAACCTTACTATAGCCGGTGCTTGCGCAAGCGGTTCCCACTCTATTGGAATGGGATATTTTATGATCAAAAACGGCCTTCAGGATTGTATTATCTGTGGAGGTGCACAAGAGGTGAAT
>DOSU01000021.1:0-27327 GCA_003513895.1 Rikenellaceae bacterium | reverse complement strand
AGGTGCACAAGAGGTGAATCCTTATGCAGTATGCAGCTTTGACGGCCTTAATGCTTTTTCGGTAAATAACGATAATCCGGGAAAAGCATCTAGACCTTTTGATGCTGCCAGGGACGGTCTTGTTCCAAGCGGTGGAGCTGCCACTCTCATTCTTGAAAGTTACGATTCTGCCGTTAAAAGAGGAGCACCCATACTTGCTGAGGTTCTTTCATATGGCTTCTCTTCAAACGGGGATCATATATCTGTTCCAAACATCGACGGACCAAAGAGATCTCTTCTAATGGCACTTAAACAGGCAAATCTTAAACCCGGAGACATCCAGTATATCAATGCCCATGCAACCTCAACTCCTGTAGGAGACTATAATGAAGCACTTGCCATTGATGAGGTTTTCGGAGAAATAAAACCATATGTTGGTTCAACAAAGAGCATGACCGGGCATGAAATGTGGATGGCCGGCGCCAGCGAGATAATTTATTCGGTTCTCATGATGAAAAATTCATTTATTGCACCAACAATAAACTATGACACACCCGACGATGCATCTGCAAAACTCAACATAGCAAACAAGTTAGTGTCGTTTAAATTTGATACATTCCTCTCTAATTCATTTGGTTTTGGAGGTACAAATTCAACCCTTATTATTAAAAACTTATAAACTTATAAACTCAAACTATTGACATACATATGATTGATTCTGCCCTGATTGAAAAAATAAACAGTGTTTTGTCCGAAGAGTTTGAAGTGGATATTGAGATGCTCAAACCGGATGCCCCATTGATGGAAACACTTGATCTCGATAGTCTGGACCTGGTTGACATGGTTGTTCTCATTGAACACAATTTTGGTTTTACAGTAATGGCTAAAGACTTTGTAGGTATTAAATCCTTTGACGATTTTTATCACTTTATCAACTCTAGGATTAATGAAAAAGGAGAGTTCCCGAAATGATTGGAGTGGTAAATCCAGGGGAGGAGCTCTTGGCTATCTCTCATTTGTTTTTATAATTAAAACTTTTGGCGTAACAGCAGCATATGTGCTTCTGTCCATCGTTGTTATCTATTTTGTCCCTTTTGCTCCAAAAGCAACATCTTCTGTCTGGTATTTTTCAAGAAAAATTTTAGGTAAAGGCCGGTTTGATTCACTTATATTCTTATATAAGAACTATTTCAATCTTGGCATATCTTTAATCGACAAAACGGCAGTTGCTTCCGGTAAATCAGATGAATTTCATTTTGAATTTAATGAGCCGGAGGAAGTTCAGAAAATACTTAACAATAAAAGCGGAGCAATTATTATTGGTGCCCACTTTGGAAACTGGGAGGCAGGAGCTCCTTTTTTCGACAAGTATGGTAAAGAGATGAGGGTTGTAATGATGGATGCCGAGTACCGAAAAATTAAAAAGATACTCGATAAACAAAAAAAAACAGAAACATTCAAAGTTATTCCTTTGTCCGATGATATGTTTTCAAACATTTTTGAAATAAGAGACGCTCTTGAAAACGGTGCATATGTTGCCATTCAGGGAGACAGACTTACTCAGGGAACAAAAAGTGAAACAGCTACATTCATGGGAGCAAATGCCCCATTTCCAAAAGGACCTTTTGTACTTGCTGCAAGGTTGGCAGCTCCGGTAGTTTTCTACTATGCAGTAAGAACAGGATTTAAGAAATATTGTTTTTACTTTACTCTCTGTCCCGGTTGTGGGACGGATTCTAAGGGTAAAGGACTTGAAAACAAGATACTTCAGGAGTATGTGAAAAGTCTTGAAAATGTTGTAAAAATCGCTCCTGAACAATGGTATAACTATTATAAATTCTGGATATGATAAATAGAAGAAAACTTGTTTTGATCTCAGCAAACAGACTTGCCGATCCTTATCCAGTTTATCCGATTGGGATATCATACCTAAGAACATACCTGAATGAACATCTTCCATGGCTGGATGTATCCCTGTTAGACATGAATCTGCACACTGTTGAATCCCTTGAATCTTCAATAAGAGAGCGCGCACCGGATTATATTGGAATATCAATCAGAAACATAGACGGAGCCAATTCTCTTGATAAAACAAGTTTTATTCCGGGCTATGCCCAAATTATGGATGCCGTAAGAAGAAATTCAAAAGCTCCTGTAATTATGGGTGGAGCAGGTTTCTCCATTTATCCGACTGTTCTTTTCGACTCGCTAAAGCCGGATTTTGGAATAGTGGGTGAAGGGGAGGAGAGTTTTCGTTTGCTTCTGGAGGCGCTTGAATTTAAGGGAGATATATCTCCTATTGAGGGTCTGCTTTCAGGCACAAGCGAAGGAATGGTTCAAAAACCGCACAAAGAGTATCTCAAGTCGCTAAATCTCACATTTGACGAAACTCTGTCCGATTTTTACTGGGAAAAAAGCGGGATGCTCAACATCCAGACTAAACGAGGATGCTGTTACCATTGCATTTACTGCTCCTATCCCATAATTGACGGAAGGAAGGTAAGAACACTTGATACAGACCTTATTGTAGAAACACTGGAACGATTGTACAGGAAAAAGGGAATCAATTACGTATTCTTCACCGATTCTGTATTTAATATACACAACGATTACAATGCAGAGCTTGCCGAGAAGATAATAAAAAGCGGTATTAAGATAAACTGGGGAGCATATTTTTCTCCTCATAATCTAACTGATGACCTGATGTCAACATTCCGCAGAGCCGGATTAAAACATGTTGAATTTGGCACAGAATCTCTTTGCACTGCTCAGATGCACAGATATGGAAAGACATTCTCTTTTGATGATGTAATACTTAACTCGGAAAGATGTCTTAAGTATAATATTTTCTATGCACATTTTCTCATTTTAGGCGGTATTGGAGAGACTGAAAAGACATTGCTTGAAACAATGGAGAATTCAAAAAAACTCAGATATACGGTATTTTTTCCATATATTGGAATGAGGATCTATCCCGGTACACCATTACAAAAAATGGCAATTGAAGAGGGGAAAATATCTGAATCGGATTCACTTCTTGACCCAACATACTATCTTGCAGAGGGGTTTGATTTGAAAGAGTGTAAAAAAATGGCTGCCGAAACAGGAAAAGCATGGGTTTTTCCGGATGATCCTCTTGCCGAAGATATAGACAGAATGAGAATTTTGAAAAAGAAAAAAGGTTTGATATGGGAATACTTAAGAAAGCCATAATTCAAGGGGATAAAATTCTTGAACTAATTCCCCAGAGGGAACCTTTTGTTTTTGTCCATAAATATTTCGGGGAAGAACTTGGAGTTTTTTATACGGGATATTTTCCGCAAGAGGGAACATTATTCACTGAAAACGGACAATTTGCAGAAACCGGAATAATCGAGCATATGGCTCAATCGGCTGCCGTTATTGTTGGATACGGTTTTGCGGGCAGAGGAGAGAGTATACCTGTTGGTTTTATTGGAGCGGTGTCGAAATTTGAATTAAAAAAGTTACCTTCCACAGGCAATGAATTATATACAGGAACAAGATTTCTCGGAGAATATGGAGGCATATCTCTCGTTGAATCAATAGTTTACTGCAACGATACCATAGTGGCATCGGGAGAATTAAAGATTTTTTTACAGAAGTAAAGGTGATAAAAAGCATGAGAAAAAAAAGCGCAGAGAATTCAGCATCTCTTGTTCACAGGCACAGTGTGAAGATACGCTTTTCGGAAGTAGATTCAATGAAAATTGTATGGCATGGAGTCTATGTCAAATACTTTGAAGACGGAAGAGAGGCTTTTGGAAACCATTACGGCGGAATTGGATATCTTGATATTTATAATTCCGGTTATACAGCTCCGGTTGTAGAACTGCACTGTTCTTACATTCAGCCTCTGGTTTACGGAGATACTGCCATAATAGAAACCAGATATATTTATACGCCATCGGCCAAAATCCGATTCGAATACAATATTTTTCGCGAATCCGACAATATGCTTGTAGCATCCGGGTATTCAATTCAGGTTTTCCTTAATAGCGAAAACTTGCTCGAATGGAATAATCCCCAATTTTTTCTTAACTGGCAAAAGAAATGGAAAATAACAGAATAAGAAAGAAAACTGTATTTGTTGCAGGGGATTCAATTTACTCTCCGCTCGGTTTTTCTACCGAAGATAATATGCGTGCAATATATCTTGGTAACAGTGCGATTCACAGAGTAAATGATTCGTCGGTATTTTCCAGACCATTCTATGGAGCTAAGATTGAAAAAGAGGCCGATTTTTCTTCTATTACCGATAACGGAGAAAATTTCACTCTCCTGGAGAATAGGATTATCTATTCTATCGAAGATGCAATAAAGAGTTCACGTCTCTCCCCGGAAAAGGTTAAACGCGGGAAGACAAGACTAATTATTGCTACAACGAAAGGAAACATAGATTTGCTTGAGGGCAGCTGTGACAATATTGACTCAAGGGCATTCCTGGGAGAGTTTGCTTTAAGAATTAACCGTTACCTTGGATTAGAAGAGAAACCTCTTGTTGTTTCAAATGCTTGTATTTCCGGAATAAGTGCTCTTGTTACAGCAGCGAGACTCATAGAATACGGCGAATGCAACAATGTAATAGTCGCCGGTGCCGATTTGATGACAAAATTTGTTGTCAGCGGATTTGAGGCTTTCCACTCTATAAGCGAAACAGTTTGTACGCCCTATGATGTTAAAAGGGACGGACTGAGCCTCGGAGAGGCTGCAGGGGTTGTAATACTTACATCCGACCGCTCTTTGATTGAACAAAGCGATCCAATCGTAATTGAAGGCGGGGAGATAACCAACGATGCAAATCACCTTTCTGCCCCTTCCCGCACTGGCGATGGCCTTGGAAAAGCAATGCTTATGGCAATGGAACAGGCGAATATATCTGCCTCTTCTGTGGATTTTATAAATGCCCACGGAACAGCGACAGTTTACAACGACGAGATGGAATCAAAAGCGATTCACTGGGCTTCACTTATGGATGTTCCGGTTCAGAGTCTCAAACCCTACTGGGGTCATACACTTGGAGCTTCCGGCGTAATTGAGAGCATTGCATCGTTCTGGCAGATAAATAATTCTTTGCTCATTGGTACAAGGGGATTTAAAGAATCCGGGGTTCCTATGGAAATTGTTGTTTCTCCTCACAACAGAGAGTGTCATTTAAACAGATGCATTAAAAGTGCATCCGGTTTTGGCGGTTGTAATGCTGCCATAGTTTTTGGCAGGGAGTCCGTTTCGAATTACTCCGGTGAAACAAGGGCAAAAGAGTGGGTTGAGGTTTCATCGTTTGAAATGAAAGGAGAAGATAATTTTGATGTGTTGATAAGGGAAAAATACAGAGAGATGGAGATGAAGGATATAAAGTTTTTTAAAATGGACGACCTCTCTAAACTTGGAGTAATTGCAACAGCAAAACTTCTTACCGGATTTGACGAGTTGGAAAATTATAGTCCGTTTGAAAGGGGATTTTTCATGGCAAACTGTTCTTCCTCTTTGGAGTCCGACACAAAACATCAGAGAATTATTGATAAAAACGGCGATTCTATGACTAGTCCGGCACTGTTTGTATACACACTTCCAAATATTGTTCTTGGGGAGTCGTCTATAAGAAATAAATTTCAGGGAGAAAACAGTTTTTTTGTTACCGGTATGTCCGACAGAAAGGAGATAGTCCGGGAATTGTTAAAGCTTGCGCAAAAATCATCTCTTAAGCTGGTTATTGCAGGCTGGTGCGAATTTTTAAATGGTGCGTTTGATTTAGATTTAAAACTCTATAAAAGAGGATAGTATGGCAAATGATGTCTATGTTGGAGGAATGGGATGTGTTTCGGCACTTGGCCTGAATGTGAAGAATCAGCTCGACAAACTGATATCTGCCCAGTCCGGTCTGGGAAATCTGTCTCTTTTTGAAACAGCTCACGAAGTTGTCGTAGGAGAGGTCAAACACTCTACAAGAGAAATTTGTGATTTGCTTGGCCTAAGAAAGGAGAAAGAGTATTCGAGAACAACTGTAATAGGGCTAATGGCAGCAAAAGAGGCTCTTGCCGACTCGGGAGTAAATACGTCAGGACTAAAAATAGGCTTGATTTCTGCCACTTCAGTAGGTGGAATGGATGTGAGTGAGCTGTTTTACAAGGAGTTTATAAAAGACAAAAATAAAGGAAGGCTTAGGCAGCTTATTGGCCATGATTGCGGAGCCTCTACACAGTTTATGGAAAAGGAGCTTGGAATTAGTGGATTTACTACTACCATTAATACAGCATGTTCATCGGCCAATAACGCAATTATGATGGGAACCAGAATGATAAAAGCAGGTCTGCTGGATGCCGTTATTGCGGGCGGAACAGACTCTTTGTGCCGTTTTACCATAAATGGGTTTTCATCTCTTGGAATATTGGACAAGGAGGTGTGCAGGCCATTTGATGCAAGCAGGAGCGGCCTGAATTTAGGAGAAGGAGCCGGATATCTTTTTTTACACTCAGGGAAAGTAAAAGCAACAAAAAGTTACTGTTCAGTTGCCGGCTATGCAAACGCCAACGATGCTTTTCACCAGACAGCCTCTTCTTCGGACGGAGAGGGTGCATATCTTGCTATGAAAGGAGCAATAGAGATGAGCGGTGTCGACAAAATAGATATAGGATATATTAATGTTCACGGAACAGGAACTCCAAATAATGACGCTTCTGAGGGAATTGCAATGAAGAGAATTTTCGGAGAAGTTATTCCAGATTTCAGTTCGACCAAAGGGTACACAGGGCATACACTCGGTGCTGCCGGGGGAATTGAATCGCTTTTCTCAATTCTTGGTCTCTATTACGGATATGTATGGCCGAATCTTAATTTCAGTACTTCAATCCTGGAAGCAAATCTTACACCCTTGACCAGATGCGAAAAAAAAATCAATATGAAAGGGGTAATGACAAACTCTTTTGGATTCGGGGGTAATTGCACTTCGCTTGTTTTTAAATCCATAAATTCAGAAAGGATATGATCCCGACAAATATTTATATCGAATCAATGGCCGGAATTGTCTCTTCCGGTAAAAATGGAATGCTGACAGACGGGGTGGAGACGGACTATAAAAAATACATTCCGGACGCAGGATTAAGGAGAAGGATGAGCAGACTCATAAAAATGGGCGTAACTTCTTCATTAATGGCAATTGAAAACTCCCCGGACAGAAATATCGACGGAATAGTGACCGGAACCGGCTGGGGATGCCTTGCAGATACTGAAAAATTTCTTGTTTCTATATATGAAAACGGCGAGAGACTTTTAAACCCTGCAGCATTTATTCAAAGTACTTCCAACACAGTTGGCGCTCAGATTGCACTTTTGCTCGCCGACAAACATTACAACAACACTTTCGTCCACGGCGGAAGTTCTTTTGAAAGTGCGTTAATTGATGTCTCACTTCTATTGAGTGAGGGAAGAAAAAGACTTCTGGTGGGTGGATTTGATGAGTTAACACCTTCGAAATCTCACCTTCTTGGCAGAATGGGCATATGGAAAAAATACTTCTCAGGAGAGGGTGCACACTTTTTCATTGCGGCTGCTTCTGAAAGCGACAAAACCATAGGAAAAATTATTTCGATGGAAATATTGTCAAAAGATATTCCCGAAAGCGATGTCCCTGAAAAATGCAAATCTTTTTTAAATGAGAATAGTCTAATATTCAGCGATTTAGAAATGATTGTTAATGGCATTGGCCGTTTATCCGTACAATTTGAGAGGCAAAATTCAAATACTCTGAATTTTAAGGAGGAGTGCGGTGAGTACCCTACATCATCGGCCTATGCTTTATACCGGGGACTGACACTTTTTTCTGAAAACAACGAAAAAAGTTATATTCTAATTGTGAATCGTTACCTGGATGATGTAACTACCATGATATTAATAAAAAAAACTTAATGGTTATATTATTGATAGTTGTAATTTTTATTGTGCTTCCGGCGCTTATCCTATTTTCGGCATCATTGAATATGGGATGGGGGTTTTATATGCCTGCCATCACAAAACTGAATGCCGGTGAAAAGAAAATAATGCTCACATTTGATGATGGGCCTCATCCTTTATACACTCCGGCAGTTCTGGACATTCTCAAAGAGAGAAGGGTGAAAGCAGTGTTTTTTTGTATTGGAGAGAAGGCTTTTGAAAACCCTGAATTAATTAAGAGAATGGTTAATGAGGGACATAAAATTGGTATTCATTCAATGAATCATTCGGCTGGTTTTTCATTTGCATCAAAATCCATGGTTGAGAGAGATATTGAAAATTGTCGCAAGATTCTTTCAGATATTTCCGGCACCTCAATAGAGTTGTTCCGCCCACCATTTGGAGTAACTAATCCTAACATTGCCAGAGCAGTAAAGAAGTTAAATCTAAAAAATATTGGATGGAGTATAAGAAGTTTTGATACTGTATCAGATAGTAACAAAGTTGTTATAAAAATTGATAAAGAACTTCATAATGGAGCAATTGTCCTTTTACACGACAGACTTCCATCCGCATCGGTTACACTTACTTCTATTTTGGATGTGCTTGAAAAGAGAAGCTACAAAACAACAGTTTTATAATTAATTAAAAATGAAAAAATTACTTCTGGTATTTTTCTTTCTGTTATATACTTCTGCTGCTTTATGGAGTCAGAGTGATATAAAAAAACTTGCATCTTCAGAAATTTCTGCATTTGACCTTAAGCTAAAAATCCGCGCCGAAAATACAGCAACGCTAGTTGCCGATTTTCGCCAGGAAAAGAAGATGGATATGCTTAAAAATAAAATGATATCCAAGGGTGTATTTAAATATAAGAGAGAGGACAAAATTGCTTTTTTTTACTCAAGCCCAATGGTATATCATATGATAATTAACGGGCAGTGGCTGAGGGCATTTTCAAACGGTTCAAACATGGTTTTTGACTTGAATAACAATCCTGTTATGAAAGAGATAAGAGGACTAATTTCTGCTTCTTTCACTGGAAATCTTTCAAGGGCAGGATCAAATTATAAAATTGAGTATTTTTCTGATTCCGAAGGGATTATAGTTTCAGTTGTTCCTCTAAACCGGCAACTTGCCTCAATAATAACTGAAATTCGCATTTATTTCAGCAGCCAAAATGCTGAAATCAGAAGACTTAAAATTGAAGAGGGTTCCGGAAGTACAACAGAATACATTTTTTCCAATCAACGAATTAATACAGATGTGCACGATGAGGATTTTAAAATCAGTTAGCTTTCTCTTTTTGTTTTTCTTTGTGGCAGGGTGCTCTCCATTATTGAAAGAGGGCAAATGGCTTCAAAATACCCCATTTATC
The DNA here is from genome assembly GCA_003513895.1 of Rikenellaceae bacterium. Classification (GTDB taxonomy): domain Bacteria; phylum Bacteroidota; class Bacteroidia; order Bacteroidales; family UBA932; genus Bact-08. The sequence continues at coordinate 18,023 of DOSU01000021.1, read as the reverse complement.
TCAGGAAACATACCTTATGTATATGACACAATACCATCTACTCAAGTATTTGATTTTACGATGGTACACAAAAAATCGGAAATAACAGGCATAGTGATTATAAAAACTTCCGATGCAAAATCGAGAAGAGTGGTAATGACATCTCCGTTTGGAATGACATTTCTGGATTTTGAACTGGACGGAATTAATATAAAAATTAACTATTGCATAGAGCAGCTAAACAGGGAAAAAGTAATTTACCTTCTGAAAAAAGATTTTGAAATTCTATTTAAACCCAATCATAACTATATCACAAAATATCTTTACACTTCACCCGACAGGCTGGATGCACTCGAACAGGGAAACGGCATTACAAAAACATTGATGAGATTTGAAAATTATAAAGACAACTGGCCACAAACAATACTTATTAAACATCCATATCTGAGACTCTCGCTTTTATTGAAAAAATCCGACTATGATCAGGAATCTCTATAGAATTACAAAACAATCTGTTTCTGATATAGGAACAGGAACATTTGAAGTTAAGCTCAACACTGGCAGCGACATATTCAGGGGACATTTTCCCGGACATCCGGTTTTGCCGGGAGTTTGTACAATCGATATTGTTAAGGAGTGTGTTAGTAGGATGTGTGGCTATAATGTGATATTTTACGGTATATCGCTTTGCAAATTTACCGGAATGGTAGATCCTCAAATTGGAGATGTATTAAAGGTCGATATTGAAATCAATAAAGGAGAGAATGACGGAGTTAATGCAATAGTAAGTGCTTCTCAAAGGATTGTTCTAAAGCTAAAAGGAGAGTTTAAGGAGACTGGCAATGGCAAATGATACACGAGATTACGTTGTTCTAATACCTACTTACAACAATGGTTCTACTCTAAAAGATATTGTGGAGGGTGCAGGCAAAATATGCGGCAATATTATAATTGTAGATGACGGCTCAAGGGATAATACATCTGAATTAATAGCAGGCTTTGTTGGTGTTGAAATAATAACACACGATAAAAACAGGGGAAAGGGAGCTGCTCTAAAAAGCGGGTTTTTAAAGGCATTCAGTTTGGGATATAAATATGTAATTACAATAGATTCTGACGGGCAACACTTTCCGGACGATATTACAAAATTTCTCGATTTTTCTGTTGAAGAACCCGGCACTCTGTGGGTTGGTTCGCGTGACTTTAATAATGAAAACATGCCCGGAAAGAATAGTTTTGCAAACAAATTTTCAAATTTCTGGTTCAAATTAGAGACGGGCATTTCCATGGAAGATACTCAATCCGGTTTCCGGTTGTACCCACTCGAAAAGATGAAGGGATTAAGACTTATCTCCGGCAGATATGAGTTTGAGCTGGAAATTCTTGTAAGGGCTGCCTGGCGTAATATCCCTGTAAAAAACATTCCTGTTGGTGTCTATTACCCTCCAAAAGAGATTCGTATATCACACTTCAGCCCGGTTAAGGACTTTACCAGAATTTCTATTCTTAATACAGTCCTTGTTTTAATTGCCCTGCTCTGGTGGTGGCCCCTTTGCTTTTTTCGCTGGTTCAATAAAGAGAACATAAGTAATTTTATAAAAAGGCATATAACCGACTCAAAAGACAGCAATAAAAAAATTGCACAATCTGTTGGTTTGGGTCTCTTTTTTGGAATCTCTCCGCTATGGGGATATCAGATGATTACTGCCGTTGGTGCAGCTCATTTGCTTAAGTTAAACAAGGTCGTTGTTCTGGTCTCTTCAAACATCAGTATACCTCCGATGATTCCTTTTATACTTTACGGCAGTTTTGCCACCGGTGCTTTCATGCTTGGAGAGCCCGTAAAATTTATCCCTGAGCAAATGAGTTTTGATTCAATATCGGACAGCCTTGTTCAATATCTTGCAGGAAGCGTTGTTTTCGCAATATTAATTGGAGTTCTCGGTTTGATTACAACCTATATCTTACTTTATGTTTTTAGAAAAGAAAAAGTATGAGCCCGGAAAAAATGTTCATATTGATTTATAATTTCCTCCATGGAAAAAAATCTTTGCTTTACGGCTCTCTTGTTGCTTTAACTTCTGTTCTTGTTTTTTTTGCTTCCGGTATAAAATTTTCCGAAGATCCCACGAGATTTTTCCCGTCAAATGAGGAGAGTGATAATGCTGCAGAACTTTTTTCTCAAATAACGGTAAAAGACAAGATTATAGTTTTGTTTGAAAAGGAGTTAAATGGAGACGAGGATTTCTCTTCCGAGCTAATTTCAGTTGCAGACGAATTTGATAACAGGCTTAATGAGATAGTTGGCAAGACACATATCAGAGAGAGACGGCTAAAAGTAGATGAAAATGAAATAACTAAAAGTGCAGCGTACATATACGATAATCTTCCCATTTTTCTTACACCCGCCGACTATAAGAGATTCGACTCTTTAATAATTCAAAAAAATACGGATGAAGCGATAAAATCGAAGCTTGCAATCCTGCTTTCGCCTGCGGGAGGAGTAATGAGCCAATATTTTGAACAGGATCCACTATCACTAGGGACACATTTGCTGGCAAGATTTGACTCATTGAGTATGGGAATGAAGTTTTCCATAGTTGAAAACCATGTTTTCTCTTCCGACTTGTCTGCACTGCTTTATGTTGTCACTCCTGTATATGGAAGTGGAGAGAGCGGTAAAAATGAAGAACTGATTGATGCTTTGGAAAAGCTGAAAGAGAGTTATGAAGCCGATGTGCCGGGCCTGAAAATTCATTTTATGGGAGGGCCGAGTGTTGGCGTGTACAATGCCAGAACAATCAAGTCGGACACAATGATCACTCTTACCGTTGCATTATTGCTGATTATTCTGGTTCTTGGTTTTGCATTCAAAAGCTTTAAAACGATAGTTTTACTAATTGTACCTGCAGCGTTTGGAGCTCTTTTTGCCCTCGCTTTCATGGCGGGCAAAAGCGATGGAGTATCTGCAATTGCAATAGGAGCAGGGGCAACAGTAGTGGGAATAGCTTTAAGCTATTCAATCCATATAATTTCGCATTTAAGACATGTAAAAAGTATTGAACAGCTATTGCAAGAGCTCACATATCCTCTTACTGTGGGCAGTTTTACAACAATCGGTGCTTTTGCCGGTCTTCTCTTTACAAAATCGGAACTTTTAAGGGATTTTGGTCTGTTTTCTGCCCTGACTCTTGTAGGAACGACTTTGTTCTCGCTTGTTTACCTTCCTCACATGCTTAAAATAAAAGAGCATGGAGATTCATCAGGACTGCTCCGTATTATCGAAAAATTCAGCTCTCAGAATTTTGAAAAGAAGAGATGGCTTGTCTCGCTTGTTGTAGTTTTCTTTATTGCAGGAGTTGTATTTTCCGGAAAAGTGAGGTTTGAGAGCGATATGTTAAAACTAAGCTATGAACCAAAAGAACACATTCTTGCTCAAGAGCGGTTTTCAGAGCAATTCGGTTCCGGAGAATCGAGAGTTTTGCTCCTGTCGTCCGGTGAAAACATGGACATTGCATCAGAAAATTATTTTAAATGCGACTCTCTGCTGGTCCGGTATAGGGAACAGGGTCTTGTGGTAAAAAATGCTTCACTCTCGTCTCTTATTCCTCCTAAATCAATCCAGATAAGGAGATTGCAAATGTGGAGAGATTACTGGAGTAATGGTAAAAAGGAGAAATTAATAAGAAAGATAAACCAAGTATCGGAAAATTACGGTTTTGCACAGGGAGCATTTGGGAAATTTGAAACATTGCTTAATAAAGATTACTCTGCTATCGATTTTTCTTCCAGCGAGGTACGCTTGCCCTCTGTTTTTAAAGACTGGATCCAAATGAGCGACTCTTCTCAGTTGCTCATTACTCATCTGTTCGTAAATGAAGAAAACAAGGAGGCCCTTTATAAAGAGTTATCGAATCAAAAAAATATTGTAATAATAGACAGGGCGCATTTTTCTTCTCTTTGGGCAACCGGAATAAAGGAGGATTTTAATTTTATTCTGTTACTGTCGTCGACTCTGGTGTTTTTAACTTTACTCATTTCTTACGGAAGGCTGGAGCTTGCTCTGCTGGCTTTTATCCCGATGTTTATGAGCTGGATAATTATTCTCGGTTTAATGGCCATTCTCGGTATCCCTTTTAATATCGTAAACATTCTACTTGCATCATTTATATTTGGTATTGGAGACGACTTCAGTATTTTTGTTCTGGACGGCTTGTCCGAAGAATACTCTCGCAGGAGAGATATTCTTCCGGCGCATAAAGTGGCTATCTTCTTTTCTACTTTTACCGTAATCGTAGGAATGGGGGCAATGATCTTTGCTGTTCATCCTGCTCTCAGATCGATAGCAGTTGTTTCTGTTCTTGGAATGGCAGCTGTATGGGCTGTTGCCTATACAATCCAGCCCATAATATATCGAAGCCTCATTATATCTCAGGTAAGAAAGGGTCTTCCTCCTTTTACCTTGTCCGGAATCCTTCTCATGCTTCTAACATTTACCGCTTTTGTTGCCGGATGTATAGTGGCATCGGTTTTTATAATGCTCATAGTATTGCTCCCTGTTAAATATGAACCGAAAAAATTTCTCCTTCGCAAACTAATTAGCGCCATATCATTTATTCCGGTTCGGCTCTCTCCAACTGTGAAAATATTCAGAGAAAACCCATATGGCGAGAATTTCAAAAAACCTGCAGTAATCATTGCAAATCATCAGTCTTTCATAGACATATTAATGTTGCTCTCTCTTTATCCAAAGATTGTAATGATGACAAACAAATGGGTTTGGAATTCCCCTTTCTTTGGCATAATTGTGAGATATGCAGGCTTTCTATATCATAAAGATGGTATTGAAAACCATATTGAAGAGCTCTCAAAAAAAGTCGCTCTTGGTTACTCTGTACTCATCTTTCCGGAAGGCACAAGATCGGCAGATCTCAAAATCCACCGTTTCCATAAAGGGGCATTTAAAATTGCAGAAGAACTTTCTCTGGATATTATTCCAATTCTCGTTTATGGAAACGGGAGCCTGGTTTCAAAAAGGCAGCCATTTTATGTAAAACACGGAGTAATTGGATATAAAATTCTCAGAAGAATATCTCTAAACGATGAAAGATTTGGAACAGGATACCGGGAGAGGAGCAAATTAATTGCCGGCTACTTAAGAGATGAGTACTCTTTATTAAAGCAAAATCACGATGTCCCTCAAAATCACTTTTTCTACTATGCTGTTTTGGCAAATTATATTTATAAAGGCCCTGTACTTGAGTGGTATATGAGAATAAAGATGAGAATGGAAAAGAATTATGCAGTTTTTCACAACTTAATTCCATATGATGCTTCAATAACAGATATTGGTTGCGGCTACGGACCTCTCTCGTTCATGCTTGGACTTCTCTCTCCCGCAAGAAAAATTACCGGAATAGATTACGACTCCAATAAAATTGAAATTGCGCAAAACTGTTACGCTACAGGCGAGAACATCTCTTTTATTTCCGGAGATGTGCTTCAATGTGATATTCCGCAAAGTGATGTCTTTGTAATGAACGATATCCTTCATTATCTTCGTGTTTCCGAGCAGAAATCTCTCCTTAAAAAAGCTGTGGACCGTACAAATCCCGGGGGTTTTCTAATCGTAAGGGATGGAGATGCCGAGGACAAAACCAACCACCGTGTTACGAAAATTTCCGAGTGGTTTTCGATTAATCTTCTCGGTTTTAACAAAGCAACTCACGCTCCTTGTTTTATGGGCCGGAGCGAAATGGTTTCTTATGCTTCAGAACTTGAATGTGATATAGAAACGGTGAGGAATGATGCCTATACATCAAATACAATTTACATATTACGACCAAAGCAGAATGAAAAAAACTGATGTGATTATTGTAGGCGGGGGACTTGGGGGTCTCGAGTGCGGGGCTTTACTTTGCAAAGAGGGATTGAGCGTTCTGGTACTCGAACAAAGTCCAAAAAGCGGCGGTTTTTTTCAGCCTTTTAAAAGGAATGGCCATTCAATCGACAGCTCCGTCCATTATATAGGAAGCCTTGATAAAGGAGAACTGCTCCATGACCTTTTTAAGTATTTAGGAATTTCAAACGATATCAGGCTAATGAGACTGGATTCGGAAGGATTTGACAATGTACATCTGGAAGGTAAAAAGTATCCTATTGCAATGGGGCATGATCAGTTTTCGGAGGCACTTTCAATGAGTTTTCCCGGAGAAAGTAAAAACATAAAGTCCTATATTCAAAGAATCAAAGTAATTGGTAAAGAGACTCTGAACTCTGTTCTAAATTCTTCCGGCATATCGGGAGAGGCAATGAAATATCTCTCTATGAGCGCATACGAAGAGATTGAAAGAGTTTTTCAAAACAGGGACCTTCTTCGTGTTCTAACCGGAAATTCAATTATTTACGGAGGGGAGAGGCAAATGACTCCTTTTTATGTTCATGCAATTACAACAAATTCGTACTTTGAAGGTGCATACAGGTTTGTGGGAGGAGCCGATCAGCTTACTACCGCTCTTGAAAGAAAAATTTTCGCCTCAGGAGGAGAAGTAAGATGCTCATCAAGAGTAAATAAGATAATAACCGAAAACAACCTGGTAAAAGGGGTTGAACTTGCAAGTGGAGAAATTATTGAATCCACTTATGTAATTTCGTCTCTGCATCCGTCCCTTACACTGGGATTAATTGACGACAATAACGCAATCCGTCCTGTTTTTAGAAACAGAATCTCTTCATTAAAAAATAGTTATGGACTATTTTGCCTGTATCTTATTATGAAAAAGGGGGCATTTCCATATATGAACTCGAATCACTTTATTTTTAACGGCGCAGATTCTCCTGATTCACTAAATATTCCTCCTCAGGGAGGCATTATGGTCTCTATGCAGGTACCTTTAAATGACACAAAATATGCAGAGGTTGTATCGATAATGAGGCCTATGTACTTCGGTGAAGTGGAAAGATGGGAAGGAACCGATACAGGTAAGAGGGGAGAGGATTACATTGAGTTTAAAGAGAGAGAGGCCGAGAAGATGATAGATATAGCAGAGAGCCGTTTCCCGGGCATAAGAAGCGCAATAAGCAGCAAATATTCTGCAACTCCGCTCACATTCCGCGACTATTTGTCTGCTCCCGAAGGAAGTGCATACGGAATTATGAAAAACTATGCCAATCCTCTCTCCACTATAGTACAGCCAAAAACCAAAATTGGAAACCTATTCCTCACAGGTCAGAGCCTGAATTTACACGGAGTAATGGGAGTGACAATAACATCATTGCTCACTTGTTACGAAATACTTGGTGCAGAATATCTTTCAACAAAAATTGTTAAGTCGAGATCATGAGAATCATATACAGAATATTAAAATTCACTGCAATTTCTCTAATTGTCCTGTTGTTTTTAATTTTTGGGACAGGAACTCTTCTATACTTTACTGCGGACAGAAGCGTCCCTGAGTTGGTTTTACCGTCAAATCTGCCGGAATTAAAGGCATACGAAGGATATACAAGCTATGGAGAATCTATTCTGCACAAAGGAGACGGAGAGTTGTGGGAATTACATCTAAAGGGTACTCCTGCTATGCGGGGGCTTGCATTCGGCGAGTTGTGCAAAGATCTGATGTATTTTCAGGAAAAGGCTTTTATAAACCAGATAAAGAAAATTGTCCCATCTGAAAAATATCTAAGTTTCCTTAAATACATAACCATTATATACAACAGAAATATATCTTCAAATATTCCTCCAGAGTACAGAGAAGAAATATATACATCCTCTTTTGCATGCAGCAGCGAATTTGATTTTATTGGCAAAGCATACGACAGGCAGCTTAATTATCATGCAGCACATGACCTTGGCCATGCGATGCAGGAATATATGCTTGTGGGTTGCTCTTCCTTTGCAGTGTGGGGGGGGAAAAGTGCCGACTCTTCTCTTTTAATTGGGAGAAATTTTGATTTCTATGTTGGAGACGATTTTGCCAAAAACAAGATAGTATCATTTTTCTACCCCGATAAAGGATATAAGTTTGCCTCTGTTGGATGGGCAGGAATGGTTGGAGTACTCTCGGGCATGAATGAAAAAGGACTTACGATTACCCTAAATGCTGCCAAGTCGTCTCCGCCGCTGGCATCAAAAACACCAATATCCATTATTGCGAGGCACATACTTCAGTATGCTTCAAATATCGAAGAGGCATATAATCTGGCTATGGAGTTTGATGCTTTTGTTTCAGAGTCACTTCTCATTGGTTCTGCAGGCGACGGGAAAGCTGCAATTATTGAAAAAGATCCTCACGGAACATACTTATATGAGGCATCGGGGGAGATGATCATTTCTACTAACCATTTTCAATCCGCAAATTTCAGGGACAACCACGCGAACAAAGATGCAGTAGAGAGAATTGAGGGAAGTCATTCCCAATATCGGTTCGACAGACTGTCCGAATTAATTTCACAAAACATTCCGCTTGATCCCGAAAAAAGTGCCGGAATACTCAGAAATCCTTATGGTCTTGGAAACAAAAATATTGGATGGGGCAACGAGAAATCATTAAATCAGTTTATCGCACACCATGCAGTAATTTTTCAGCCGGAGAAAAGGATTATGTGGGTGAGCATTGCTCCATGGCAACTTGGAAAAATGGTTGCATACGATTTAAACGAGGTTTTCTCTAAAAATGAATTTTCAACAAATTCAAACAAAGATAATCTGAGTATAGGTGCCGATTCTGCTGCCATCTCCTCAATTGTTCCTTCAATAATGCTTTACAGAGTGATATCTGCCGAAATCAGAGATGTCATAAAAAACAAATCTGCTCTTGAACCTCAGAGAATTGAGAAGTTCATCGGTTCCAATCCGGATTACTATCAAACATATGAATTGCTCGGGGATTATTATAAAACAGCAGGAGAGTCCTTGAGGGCAAAAGAGATGTTTACTATTGCACTTGAAAAGGAAAAAAAATAAATTTCAAATAGTTATGAAAAGAGATCCGAATATTCAATTCAAAAGCAAAATTGAAATCGCGAAGTTTCAGGAAGAGTCATTTTTGGAAACTCTGAATTACATTTCCATGAATTCACCCTACTATAAACGCATTTTTAAAGAGCAGGGTGTGGACATCGGATTGATAAGAATCCTGGAGGATATTAAGAAACTTCCAACAACAAGTAAAACCGATATTCAGTTGCACAACAACGACTTTTTGTGTGTTCCGCGCGAAAAAGTTATTGACTATGTTACAACATCAGGCACACTGGGGGAACCGGTCACATTTATGCTCACGGAAAATGATCTTGACAGGCTTGCATATAACGATAAAGTATCCTTTACGACTGCAGGCTGTGTCCGTGGAGATGTGATTCAGTTAATGACTACTATCGACAAACGATTCATGGCCGGGCTTGCATATTTTTTAGGCGCAAGAGCTCTGGGAGCCGGAATTGTTAGAGTTGGCAATGGAATACCTGAACTTCAGTGGAGTTCAATAAAGAACATTCAACCAACCACATGTATTGTTGTACCATCTTTCCTTATCAAGCTTGCCGAATTTGCAGAAAAAAACAATATTGACTATTCGGATACATCTTTAAAGCGGGCGATTTGCATAGGCGAACCATTAAGAGAGGTTAACCTGTCGGAAAACATTCTCACTTCAAAAATTCGGCAAAAATGGCCTGATATGTCGCTCCATTCAACATATGCATCAACTGAAATGCAAAGTTCGTTTACAGAGTGTGAACACTTCTGTGGCGCACATCATCAGCCCGATCTTATTATTATTGAAATACTTGACGAAGACGAGAGAGAAGTCAGGGAAGGCACTATCGGCGAACTTGTTATAACCACACTGGGAATAGAGGGAATGCCTCTTCTCCGGTTTAAAACCGGGGATTTGTGTATGGCTTTTCATGAACAGTGCAAATGTGGGAGAAACAGCATTAGATTGAGTCCTATTGTAGGTAGGAAGGGACAAATGATAAAATACAAAGGAACTACTCTTTACCCTTCGGCAATGTATGACATTCTGGATAATATAGATGGCATAATTAACTATCAGGTTCAGGTTTATACAAATTCACTCGGAACCGATGGAATCATTATAAAAATTGGAACAGCGACACCTACAGATTCCTTCGAAAAAATTATAAAGGAACATTTTAGAGCAAAGATTCGAGTTGCACCCGACATTAGTTTTGAACCGGTAGAATTACTTGCAATGTCAATTCTCCCGCCTGCAAGTCGCAAGACAATCAAGTTTGTGGACATGAGGAAATCTGTCTGATTTTTACTATATTTGCATATAAAACTGTTCAGATGAAGCTGATTGTTATCTTACTATTTACCTTATTTGCAAAGCCATATGCAGATGAAAATTTCTATGCTGCCCTTGCTAAAAGATCTAAGGAAATTTCTACTGTAACAGCCGATTTTGTCCAGTCCAAGTACATTACTTCAGTAGATGAAACTATTGTTTCCAAAGGCGTTTTCTTTTATTTGAAGGAAGGAAATGTTAGGTTCGACTACGCATCTCCAAAAGTCATGTCTATAATTATGAGCCCCGATAAACTTCATATTATCTCGTCGGGCAAAACAACAACATTCTCTCTTGATAAACAAAAAGGTCTTTCCGACCTTGCCCGAGTTATGGAGGCTTGTATGGGAGGGGATATTAATACAATACCTAAAACATACCGGGTTTCTTACAGGCTTCAGGCGGGAAAGCACACTCTTTCAATTGTCCCGAGGAACAAAGAAGTTCTGGGACCATATCTCAAAATTGAACTATTTTTGAATGAGTCCGATTACTCCCTCGATAAAATGGTACTTTATGAAAGAACAAACGATTTTACCACATATAAGTTTTCGAATCTTGCACTTAACAACAGCCTCTCCGGAAAAATGTTTCTGTTATGAATATAGAAAATAAGAGTACATTTCACATAGCAGTATTTTACTATACGCAAACCGGCCAGTTACTTGAAATTATTAATTCAGTTTTATCTCCTCTTTTAAAAGGAGGATGTAAAATAACATACAAAGAAATCATTCCCGAAAAAACCTTTGAGTTTCCGTGGACCAAAGAGTCTTTTTACGAGGTGTTTCCCGAATCCCGGGCCGAGATTCCTGTTAAAATCAATAAGATCGATTTTTCGGACATTTCAGATGCCAATCTTGTAGTACTTGGGTATCAGCCCTGGTACCTGGCTCCCTCAATCCCATTTGCCTCTTTTATGGACAATAAAGACACGGAGCAGTATTTAAAAGGAAAAAATGTAGTTACTGTTGTCGGTTCCAGAAACATGTGGATTTCGGCCCATTTGAGCATTAAAAAGCGACTGACAAAATTAGGGTGCAACTGGTGCGGAAATATCGCTCTGGAGGACAGACATAATAATTATGTAAGCGTACTTACAATTTTTAGATGGCTAATTGACGGCAAAAAAAATGCGACAAGGTTTCTTCCGCAAGCCGGTGTTTCTCAAAAAGACATAGATAATGCAGCCATTTACGGAGAACTCATTCTCGCTTCTTTTAAAGAAAACGATCTCTCCCATCTACAGAAAAAAATTGTAGAAAAAGGCGGAGTTGAGTTTCATCCTCAAATGTATTTTATTGAGTCAAACGGTAATAAGTTGTGGGGGAAATGGGCTGAATTTGTTTTAAAGAAGGGTAAATTCGGGGACAAAAAAAGAACTTTCCGATTAAAATTGTTTGAATATTACCTGCTTACAGTAATTTTTGTTGCTTCCCCTTTTGGGTTGGTTTTTTTTAGTCTCACATATCCGTTCAGGAGAAGAACATACGCGAAAATCAGAAAAAATATTTTATTTTTACAAAACTAAACTAAACTCAATGCGCCCAGTATACATAACCAAAACAGCCTCCTTCCTGCCAAACGAACCAGTTTCAAATTCAGAGATAGAGACCTTTCTTGGAATGATTGGAGGGGTCCCTTCGAAGGCTCAGCAACTAATATTAAGAAACAACCAGATAAAGACCAGATACTATGCTCTTGATAAGGAGCAAAACATTACCCATACAGCCTATGACATGGCTTTAAAGGCTATTGAAAAGCTTTACGGGGACGGCATCGATGCAGACACCCTGGAACTTTTGTCTGCCGGCACAACTTCACAGGAGATGCTAATGCCTTCACATGCAGTTCAGATACACGGGGAGATGGGAGGAAGCAAAAATACCGAGGTAGTCTCTTTTGCCGGTTCTTGTTGCAGTGGAATTCATGCTTTAAAATACAGTTATCTGTCACTGGCATCCGGTGAAAAACAAAATGCAATTGCGCTTGCGTCTGAGAGACTCTCTGCATGGATGAGATCTTCATATTTTAAAGAGGAATATGAAACTCTCAAAAAGCTCAAAAAAGATCCTATTATTGCTTTTGAAAAGGATTTTCTGCGGTTTATGCTTTCAGACGGTGCAGGATGTGTTTTATTAAGGGACAAGCCTAATAAAGGCTCAATTTCTCTTAAGATAGAGTGGATAGAGCTCACATCCTATGCCAACACTTTCCCTGCATGTATGTATGCTGGTGCCGAGTATGATTCTTCCGGCAGTTTACTTGGCTGGACAAGATTCAAAGAGGAGGAGTGGACCAATAAGTCACTATTTTCAATTAAGCAGGACACAAAGCTTCTTGGAGAAAACATCATAAAACTTGGCGGAAAATTTTTAATAGAAACAGCAGCAAAGAGAAATTTAAAAACTAAAGATATCGACTGGTTCCTTCCACACCTCTCTTCGATGTATTTCCGGTCAAAAATTTTCCAGGAACTGGAAAGAGTTGGTTTTGTCATTCCCGAGGAAAAATGGTTTTTAAACCTTCCAACTGTTGGAAATGTTGCAGCTGCATCTGCTTTTCTTATGCTTGACGAATTGTTCCATTCCGGTAAACTTAAAAAAGGCGAAAAAATCTTTATTATGGTTCCGGAAAGCGCAAGATTTTCATATGCTTTCGTTTACTTAACTGTTTGCTGACCATGAAAACAGAAGAAGTTCCTCAGGATGGCGGAATACTTGAAAAATCGGGTGTTCGGGATGTCTGTTATGCTGTAGACGAAAACGGAGATTACAAACAGGTGATAAGTGTTGGATGGGATCCAAAAAATGATGCAATCGGTTACGCCTGGCAAGCAATTAACGAAGAGTGCGAAGAGATTAAGAACGAAGTAATCGCAGGCAAAAAGAGCCCTCTGGCCTATCACATCCACAAACTCGTAATGACTCCCGATATACTTGCAGCCTACTCGGGATTCACAAAACATCAGATAAAGAAATGGTGCAAAGCAAAACACTTTAACAAGCTTTCTAACCAGGAACTTGAGCTTCTTGCCCGCGCTCTCAAAATAGAATTAAGCCAACTTTTGACAACAGACTGAATATGCAGTTAAATTTTATACACAAGCCATCTGGTCACTGTGAAAATGGAGTTGTGAGCAATTTGCTCAGGTTTTATGGCATTGAATTGAGTGAAGCAATGATTTTTGGCCTGGGGTCCGGGTTGTTTTTTGCACATATGCCTTTTATACAAATGCACGGGATGCCGGTAACTTCGTTCCGTCCCTGGCCCGGAGAAATCTTTGCAAGGGTTGTTAAACTTCTTAATATAAAAATGAAGAAGTATAAGTTCAGGGATAAGGAGCTGGCAATGAAAACGCTTGATAATGTTCTTCTCTCCGGCACTCCTGTTGGAATGCTTGTAGGTGTCTATCATTTGCCCTATTTCCCAAAAGAGTACAGGTTTCATTTCAATGCCCACAACATATGCGTTATAGGAAAGGAAGAAAATGTATACACAGTTTCCGATCCGGTTGTTGTAGAAAAATGTACGCTCACTTATGACGAATTGAAGCTTGTTAGATTTGCCGAAGGCACATATCCGCCAAAGGGCAGAATGTATCATATTACAGATGTAAGTGATAAAAAAAACATAGACAAAGAGGCTATCAGGAAGTCTATCCTTAGAAATTGCAGCAGGATGCTTAGTATCCCGATTCCTATGTTCGGCGTGAAAGGTATAAGATATATGGCCGTTAGGATGAGAAAGTGGGAGAGGAGGCTTGGCGTAAAAAAAGCAGCTCTCAATCTCGCTCAGGTTATACGAATGAATGAAGAGATAGGCACAGGCGGTGCCGGATTCCGATTCATTTATGCTGCATTTCTTCAGGAATCTGCTGTTTTAATGAATGAACCCGCACTCAGAGATTTTTCTAAACAGATGACTGTAATTGGGGACATGTGGCGCGACTTTTCGTACAATGCAGCAAGGCTGTTCAAAAAGAGAGATGTCGATTCAATTACTTACGACCAGCTTGCAGATAAGCTAATGTTAATAGCAGACAGGGAACAGGACTTGTTCACAGGTCTGAAAAAGCTTATGAAGAATGCAAAATAGGCCGGCAATCGAGATAATTAATCTTACAAAGAGATTCAAAAAAAGGATAAATCCTACTCTTGACGGGCTTTCCATATCTATTCCATATGGTTCTCTTTTCGGTATTCTTGCCCCAAACGGAGCAGGCAAAACCACAACTATCGATATTGTTTGCGGTTTAAAAAAATGCAATAGCGGAGATGTTTTTGTTGGAGGGTACTCTGTTAAGGAGGATATTAAAAAAATAAAAACTCTTATAGGTCTTGTACCTCAGGATATTGCTCTTTTTTCATCCCTTACAGGAAGAGAGAATCTTACGGTAATCGGAGGGATGTATGGTATTGAAAAGAGAGAACTCAGGTCGCGCATAGAAATGCTCATGGAACAATTTGGACTGTCCAACAGTGCCAATAAATTAATTTCGGAATATTCCGGAGGGATGAAGAGAAGGATAAACCTTATTGCCGGATTACTTCACAACCCGCAAATTCTCATTCTGGATGAACCGACTGTAGGCGTCGACGCGCAATCCAGAAACCTCATTCTTGAAGAGCTGATAAAAATCAATAAAAAAGGAACAACAATACTTTTTATATCTCATTATCTGGAAGAGGCAGAATGTATATGTGATACTGTTGCAATGATGGATGGCGGAAGAATAGTATTACAAGGTAATCCCCATGTATTAACAGATTCCGAGCCTGGATGCAAAAACCTCGAAGCTCTCTATTTTAAGTTAACCGGCAAACAAATGAGGGACAGTTATGAATAGGCTTAAATATCTTTTATACAAAGACTTTATTCTTCTCATCAGAGATGCCGGAGGCATTCTCCTGATGTTTATAATGCCTGCCATACTGGTTGTTCTCATGGCATCCCTGCAGGACAGCACTCTTAATATAGTTAAAGGAGTAGATATTCCCATTTTGTTGATAAACCGAGACAATGGAGAGCTTGGCCGTGCGGTTTCAAAAGAGGTAGAAAACAGCGGACTTTTTAAAATTTCTACAAACATTGAAGGCAAAGTTCCAACTCTTGAAGAGATGGAATATCTTATCTCTACAAGCAAATATCTTTTGGGAATCTATATTCCGGAAGGATCAACCGACCTGATTAAGGGGAATGTCCACCGTTATGTTGTAAATGCATTCAACGGAATAGAGAAACCGCCTCTTCGGGAAGAGGTCAAACTCTCAATCCTTGTAGATCCCACTGCCAAAGGCTATTTCTTTACAGTATTGATGAGCACGCTGAGGGAAAAGGCCCAAAAAGTGCAATTCGAGTTTATACTTAAAGAGGTAACAAATGAGGTGAATCAGATATCTCCTGTTGTTGTTTCTGCAGCAAACTTCTCAGGTGAACAGTTTACTATTGACGCAAAATTTGCGAAAAGAGGAATAAGTGAAATCACTCCAAATTCGGTGCAGCATAATGTACCTGCGTGGAGTCTTTTTGCAATTTATTTCATAGTAATTTCCCTTTCCGGGAGCATAATCAAAGAGAGAGAAGCAGGCAGCTTTACCCGGCTTCTTACAATGCCATGCAGTTACACCGAATATTTACTCAGCAAATCAATAACATTCCTTTTTGTTGCTCTTTTGCAATTTACACTCATGCTACTTATTGGAATTTTCCTTTTACCACTTTTCGGATTGCCTTCGCTTGAACTCGGCCACTCATTGTTTGCTCTCTTCTTTATGGGATTTTCGTCGGCAGTTTCTGCAATTGGATTTGGGGTTGCAATAGGAAATATTGCAAGAACGCATCAACAGGCTTCTGTGTTTGGAGCTGTGTCAGTTGTTTTGCTTGCTGCAATTGGGGGAGTATGGATCCCTGTTTTTCTTATGTCTCCAGAAATGCAATTCGTTAGTAAATTATCTCCTCTAAATTGGGGAATGTCCGGGTTTTACAGCATCTTTCTCAGGGACGAAGGTATTGTTTCAATTTTGCCGGAGAGTTTTGCAATGCTTTTGTTTGGAGCCGGTTGTTTCCTCCTTGCTCTATTCTGGAATAAAAAATTCAACATGAACAAATAACAATTAAAACTTCATACCATGGACGAACTGATTCTTCAACTGAAAAAACAAATTATCGAGGCGTTAAATCTGGAAGAGATATCTCCCGAACAAATTGACACAGATGCTCCTTTATTTGGAGAAGGACTCGGCCTTGACTCTATTGATGCCCTTGAACTTGTTATACTTATGGAAAGAGAGTATGGCATTCGTATGGAAGATCCAAAGGCAAACAAGGAGGTATTTAAATCTGTAAGGACATTAGCGGAATTTATTGAGATAAATAAAAAAACGCAGAAATAATAAATTTAAATATATTTGTACCCGGAACAAGAAACAACATGAACACAATTACAAACACCACACAAATTGTTAAGGCATATTGGCAAACAAATGCTTCTGTTTCTTATTTCTATTACTATTATTCTAGCAAAAGGTGTCTGGTGTTTGGATAAATGAAATTATATATATGAATTATAAATTTAAATCCCGGCACTAACCTGTCGGGATTTTTTTATTGAATTTGAGCAATGAAAATTAATCCGGCTAAAAGAACAGAAACTGTTCAGGAATATTATTTCTCCAGAAAGCTTAAGGAAATTGCGGAAATTAAAAGCAGGGGAATAAATGTAATTAATCTTGGTATCGGTAGCCCCGATACTCCGCCCTCTGCAAGTACCATCGAAAAACTCATTGAGTCTTCTAAAAACCCTAAAAATCACGGATATCAAAGCTATAACGGCATTCCGGAACTAAGAAACGGTCTGGCCGATTGGTACAAAAAATATTTTAATGTGGAATTGAATCCAAAGAATGAAATATTGCCTTTGATGGGTTCAAAGGAGGGTATAATGCATATATCAATGGCATTTATTAATGAAGGCGATGAAGTATTGGTCCCAAATCCGGGATATCCTACCTACCAGTCTGTTTCAAACTTAGTGGGAGCAAAAATCAGATATTATAAACTTAAAGAAGAAAATAACTGGCTTCCGGATATTGAAGAACTGGAAAAGGAAAATCTGGACAATGTAAAGCTGATGTGGGTTAACTATCCGAATATGCCAACAGGAGCCGGGTCTACAAAAGAACTCTTCCAGAATCTTGTGGATTTTGGCCTGAGAAATAACATACTTATTTGCAACGACAATCCATATAGTTTTATTCTTAATGATAGTCAACTTAGTATTCTTGAAGCAAAAGGAGCAAAAGAGATTGCCCTTGAACTTAATTCTCTCAGCAAATCTCACAGCATGGCCGGCTGGAGAATTGGGATGGTCGCCGGAAACGAAGAGTATATAAATACAATTCTAAAAGTGAAAAGCAACATGGATTCCGGAATGTTTCTCCCTTTGCAGCAAGCTGCTGTTGAGGCGTTAAAAAATCCGGAACAATGGTTTAACCAAAATAATGAAGTCTACGGAGAAAGACGAGAAATCGTATTTGAAATACTCGACTTGCTCAAATGCAAATATATAAGAGATCAGACAGGTTTGTTCGTATGGGCAAAAATTTCGGACGAGTTCGAAAATGGAGAAAAACTTTCGGATTACATATTGAAAATAGCAAATGTATTTATAACTCCCGGATCTGTTTTTGGCTCTAATGGAGACTCGTATATAAGAATTTCATTAAGTAC
>DOSU01000086.1:15425-33463 GCA_003513895.1 Rikenellaceae bacterium | reverse complement strand
CAGAGAATTTCTCTGCGTCTTCTGAGTATGTGTCTGTATATGTGCAAATTAGAATTTGGTAAAGTTTTGCAACTCGCTGCAGGCTACCTACAAAGTAAGTTTTACAGGACGGATCATGTGTTTCGGATCGAGTATTTTGTCGAGTTGCTCTTTCGTAAGAATGTTTTTTTCGAGAACAAGGTTATAAACACTGCCACCGGTTTCCAAAGCCTCTTTTGCAATCTCGGTACTTAGTGCGTAGCCAATATAAGGCTTAAGTGCAGTCACGATTCCAATTGAATGCTCTACCATGTTTCGGCAATGCTCAGGATTGGCAGAAATGCCGTCGATACACTCAACGCGGAGGGTGTTAAAACCTCTTGTAATCCAGTTGCAGGACTCTGTGAGGCTATGAACAAGTACCGGTTCCATTACGTTTAGTTCAAGCTGTGCTGCTTCGGATGCAAGAGTAATAGTTAAATCGTTTCCAATGACTTTAAAGCAAATCTGGTTTACAACTTCGGGAATTACAGGATTTACTTTACCAGGCATAATAGATGAACCCGGTTGCTTGGGTGGCAGGTTAATTTCTGCAATTCCCGTGCGTGGCCCCGATGAAAGGAATCGTAGGTCGTTGCATATTTTCGACAGACGGATTGAAATTGACCTGAGTGCAGATGAGTATGCGACCATACAGGATGTGTCGTGCGTTGCTTCAATAAGATTGTAGGCAAGTTTTAAATCCCAGCCGGAAATTTTTCTTATATGGTAGATACATGCTTCGGCATAACCAGGTTCGGCAGTAATACCGGTACCAATTGCTGTTGCTCCCATGTTTATATAAAGCAACTCTCTTGAGGCCTTGTCCAGTCTTCTCAATTCGTGCTTCATTGCAGATGCAAAAGCACCAAAACTCTGTCCTAATGTCATTGGAACAGCGTCCTGAAGCTGGGTTCTACCCATTTTAATAATTCCTGAAAACTCTTTCTCTTTATCTTCAAAAGATGCAATGAGTTTCTCAAGAGCTTCTCTTACCTCGAAGTGTGTTATATAGAGCCCGATGTGCATCGCGCTTGGATATGCGTCATTGGTAGACTGAGCCATATTTACATGGTCGTTGGGGCTGCAGAACTCATACTGACCCTTTTCTTTCCCCATTATCTCAAGTGCCCTGTTTGCTATCACCTCATTGGCATTCATGTTTACTGAAGTACCTGCTCCGCCTTGAATCATATCGATTGGGAAGTGTTCCAGATGCTTGCCCTCCATAAGTTCTTTGCAGGCTTCAACAACAGCATCTTTTATTTTATCGTCGACAAGACCAAGCTCATGATTTGCCAGAATTGCGCCCATCTTAACAATACCTAATGCTTTAATGTATTGGGGATAATTTGACAATAACTGACCGCTGATGTCAAAATTTTCTATACATCTGAGAGTTTGAACGCCAAAAAGTGCTTCGACAGGAACTTTTTTGTCTCCAAGAAGATCGTGCTCCAACCTGGTCTTCCCGCTTGTTTTGAAACTGTAATTGCTCATAATTGCCCTAATAAAATTAATACGGCAAAGATAATAAATTGTTATATCAACAGAGCCTTTTATTAAAAATTATAATAAAAAGGAGCCGTAATGGTTTTAATTTAAAGAAATATGGAGATAAATTGATGTCAGGCGAAAAACTTGTTCACCTTGGCCAGTGCCGATGGCAGAGAGAATACAACCACTCGGTCGTATGGCATAATTTCGGTGTCTCCCACCGCAATAAAACTTTGCGTTCCGCGGATTACTCCACCTACTATTGCGTCTTTAGGAAATCCGATGTTGCGGAGTTTGTCCTTAGTTATGTTGCTGTTTGGATTAACAATAAACTCAAGTATTTCGGCATCTGAGCCGTTGAGACATTTGATAGACTGAACCTTGTTTGAGAGAGTGAAGCGGAAAATACGGCTTGCAGTAATAAGTTTTTTGTTTATTACAGCATCCACTCCCATGCCTTCGGCAAGTTTGATGTAATCTATATTTTCAACTTCGGCAATTGTTTTGGCAACACCCATTTTCTTTGCCATTACGCATGAGAGAATGTTTGTTTCGGAACTGCTTGTAACTGCAACAAATGCATCAAAATCGTTTACGTCTTCCTCGATGAGCAAGTCTGTATTTCTGGCATCGCCATTAATTACAAGTGTTTTGCTGAGTCTTTCGTTTAGTACATCGCATCTCTCCCGGCGGCGTTCGATGAGTTTTATATAGTCTACAGTTGTTTCAAGCTTTTTGGCTACCATTTCGCCAATCCTTCCTCCTCCAACAATCATCAGTCTTTTAACATCGATGTTGTTTTTTCCTGAATAGGTCATTACCTCCTGAACTCCAGACCTTTTTGAGATAACAAATACAATGTCTCTTTCTTTGAATTTTGTCGAACCGCGAGGAATAATTGTTGTGCCGTCCCTGGAAATTGCAACAGCCCTGTAAATAAGTTCTATACCTGGTTTTGAATAATCCGAAAGTGTTTTGTCAATCAGTGGAGCTCCATCGTCCAGCCTGAATACTATAAGCTGAAGCTTACCACCTGAAAAATCCATAAATTCAGATGTTCCTGTTTGCTTTAACAGGTCAATAATTTCGTGAGATGCAATTTTTTCGGGGTAGAAGAGAAGGTCAATACCCATCTCGGTGAAAAGAAGTTTATTTTCGTTCTTGAGATACTCGTCGCTGTTTATGCGGGCAGTCACTTTGCCTGCTCCCATTTTCTTGGCAAGCATAGCGCTGATAATATTAACATCCTGCTCCTGGGCAGGGCTCACAGCAATAAAAAGGTCGGCCTTTCTTACTTCTGCTTTCTCAAGAGTTGCTATTGAGGTTGGAGAACCGTAAACAGGAATTATATCTGCAACTTCTCCTACGTGATTTAACCGGCTTTCGTCGCTGTCAATTACAGTAAGCTCGTGATCCTCGTTTCCAAGCATCTTCGCGAGATGTGTTCCCACATCACCTGCGCCTGCTATAATGATTTTCATAATCTATATTTTAGTACTCTTCCTCGTTAAAGAAAAAGTCCTCTTTGCTGGGGTAATCTGGCCAGATATCTTCGATGCTATCATAAACTTCTCCATCATCCTCAAGATCCTCAAGATTTTCTATCACTTCCAGAGGTGCTCCGGAGCGAGTAGCATAATCAATTAACTCCTCTTTGGTAGCGGGCCATGGTGCATCTTCAAGTTTTGATGCCAATTCAAGTGTCCAGTACATAAATCTAAAAGATTAAATATTAAGTAGTTACAATAATTTATAGAAATAGTGTGCGAAGGTAACTATTAATTTTTAATTTGCAACTTTATTGATACCAAAAATCATCCGAAATTCCATTGGTCATCGCTAAATATCTGGCATATACGAATAAGTAATCGGAAAGACGGTTAAGGTATCTGATTCCCGGTTCAATTCTTGACTCAGACATTAATGCAATGCAGGACCTTTCTGCTCTGCGGCATACTGTCCTTGCAATATGACACTCTGCAGCAACACGGGGTCTTTCGGGAAGAATGAAAGCAGTTTGCTCTGGAAGAGCAGCAACCATTTCATCTATCTGTTTCTCAAGAAACTCAATTTCCTCGGTATAGAAAGGTTTAAGTTTTACAGAGCCATGTTCATCTGCTGCAAGGTGAGCGGCAACAAGCATTAAGTTTGCCTGAATCCGCCTTAAATTAACATGATAGGGTAAACCGTAGGCATCTGCCCGAAGAAGAGCAATGTGAGAAATTAGCTCATCGACATTGCCATATGCATTGACTCTTGGATCGTCTTTGCTCACACGGGAACCTCCTACAAGAGATGTTTTTCCCTTGTCTCCGGTCTTGGTGTATATATTATTCTCTTTCATCAAAATACAATTTAACGAGGAATCAGGAGTGCCTGAGCGGATTAGGATTTATTTCATCGGATTCAATAAGTCCGTCTCTGAGCCGGATAATCCTGTGAGCATGTTTTGCAATATCCTCCTCGTGTGTAACAACGATTATCGTATTCCCTTTGTTGTGAATATCCTGAAAAAGTTTCATAATGTCTACAGATGTTTTTGAGTCAAGGTTTCCTGTAGGTTCATCGGCAAGTATAATAGAAGGTTTGTTTACAAGCGCCCTTGCAACTGCAACTCTTTGTCTTTGACCTCCGGAAAGTTCGTTGGGCTTATGGTGCATCCTGTCTGTAAGGTCTACGCTTTCAAGAGCTCCTTCAGCACGGATATCTCTCTCTTTTTTTGATTCACCTGAGTAGATGAGGGGTAAAGCAACATTTTCAAGTGCAGAATATCTCGGCAGAAGATTAAACGATTGAAAAATAAATCCAATCTCTTTGTTTCTAACCTCTGCAAGGTCATTGTCGTTCATTTTTGAAACATCAATTCCATTGAGTATATATGACCCTCCGGAAGGGCTGTCCAGACAACCCAGGATATTCATCATCGTAGATTTCCCGGAGCCGGAAGGACCCATAATTGCAACGTATTCATTACCGTGAATTGTGAGGTCAACCCCATCCAAAGCTCTCACCTCCTGCGTCCCTACTTTATAATACTTTTTAATTCCTTTGATTTTAATAATATCGCTGTTCATTGGATTTTATTTTAATTTGTAAATCTACAAAATAAAGAGATTATCCCTCTTACAAATTTTAGAATCAATTTCCATTACTCTTTTGTATAATGCGTTTACTGCATTTTCTCCCTCTTCGCCAATGTCAATACTGAATTCATTGACAAATAGTTTTATGTGTTTTTTTTGAATGTCTTCATTCATATCTTGTGCGTTTTCCGCAATATATTTTCTTGAAATGTCCGGGTGGTCCAATGCAAACCGGATACTTCTTCTTAAAACCCGGTTAACCTTGTTTTGATCTTCCGGAGAAAATTTTCTTGAGATGGCGATACCTCCCAGGGGAATGGGAACTCCTGATGTTGTTTGCCAGAATGTACCAAGATCTTCGATAAGCCTTAGCCCTTTATCGCGATATGTAAACCTGCCTTCGTGAATGAGAACGCCGGCATCAAAATGTCCTGCCATAACTTCCCGCTCAATAGAGGAGAAAATAACAGGTACTTTATCAGTTATCTCCGGATATGCAATTTTTAACAGGAGCGCTCCGGTTGTCATTACGCCGGGAATTGCAACTTTTGCCTTAGAAATCAATTCCCTGTCTGGGGTTCCATCTTGTTTAAACAGGCAACTTCCCTGGGGAGCAACAAACAGGGGCCCGTTATTGTAGCCAAGTGCACTTCCGGTTCGTAGCATTGCATAATTATCGCAGATATAAAAAAAAGCGTGATAGCTGAGTTTACAAATATCATATAACCCATTTGCCGCTCCTTTGTTAAGCTGGTCTACATCTGCAAGTTCTACGGAGAAGTCGAGTCCTTCGGTATTTATAAGGCCATAAATCATTGCATGGAATGCAAAAGTATCGTTGGGACAGGGCGAGTATGCAAGTTTCAGCTTCATTTTGCGAGAGCTTCCAAAAGTTTCTTGTTAGCGTTTTTCAATGAATCCAGTGCGAGTGGAATATTCCATTTTGCCCGGCTTCGTTCTCCAACATCATTTGAAACTGAACGAAGTTCAATGAATGGAATTTTTTCAAGGATAGAGACATAGAAGAAAGCAGCTCCTTCCATACTCTCAATCTGAGGGGTAAAATCCTTCTTAAGCTGAGTGGTTTTCTCTGGAAGCCCGCTCACAGTTTGTACAGTAACTGAAGATGCCTTTTTATATTCTTTCATTGCCTTTTCTACATCCGGCGAAAGGTCCGGCGCATGAAGTGCCCCTTTTTTAAAAGGATGTGTATCGGCGTCTAAAATCTTATAGTCAAAAAGTGTCTGAAAGCCGCCGTATGTTTCAAATCCCACATCGCCAAAAACTTCCTTCTCTACTCTGGCAACACTGCCTATCGGAAAATCGGAAGAAAAGCTGCCTGCAATTCCGATGTTAATAGCCAGATCAAATGCAACAGAAGAGCTGTTAAGCATTTTAGTAAGTTTATAACTTGTAGAAGTTGTACCGATACCCGTAAGCATATATGTAATATCAAGCCCGTACTGCTCACTTTTTGAAAGTGAGTTAAACGCCTGCCTGGCAGTTATAAGTTCTTCCTCCTCAGCTGCAGTAAAGAGAATTCTCATAGTATATTCTATTTTTTTGTAATTTTGCACGAAATTAGTTATTTATTATGGCATATACAAAGATAGAACACTACGACGAAGAGATAACAAGGAAGCTTGCCGAAAACTATAAGAATATCCTGGAAATGATTGAAGAAGACACTAGCCGTGAAGGATTGGAAAAAACTCCGGTTAGAGTAGCAAAGTCAATCCAGTTTCTCACTCAGGGGTATCAGATTGATCCTGCAGCAATGATAAATTCGGCAAAGTTTAAAGAAGAATACAAACAAATTGTTCTGGTAAAGGATATTGAGCTCTATTCACTTTGTGAACATCATATGCTCCCTTTTTACGGCAAGGCCCACGTTGCATATATTCCAAACGGCTATATTACAGGATTAAGCAAGGTGGCCAGAGTCGTTGATGCTTTTGCAAGACGGCTTCAGGTACAGGAAAGGCTCACAGTTCAGATCCGGGACTGTATTCAGGAGACGCTTAATCCGCTTGGTGTTGCCGTAGTTATTGAGGCTTCACACATGTGTATGCAGATACGGGGTGTACAAAAGCAAAATTCTGTAACAACAACTTCTGCATTTACAGGTGCTTTTCTTAAAGACATGAAGACAAGAGAAGAGTTTATGCATTTGATAGCAGTGCGCTAGTACTAAATTGCCAGCGCAAGCGAAAACTCAAAAAGAAGTCCTCCACCCGGATGGTTTGTAACTTTTACAGTACCTTTTTGCAAGTGAATAGCGTTTTTCACAATTGACAGGCCAAGCCCGGAACCTCCGCTCTTTCGGCTCCTGCTCTTTTCCACTCTGTAAAATCTCTCAAAAATCCTCTCCAGGTGTTCTTCAGGAACTCCTTTTCCGGTATCGAAATAACGGAAATTGGCAAAGTTATTGTCTTTGCGTGTGCTCTCAATGCAAATTTCTATTTGTTCTCCACCGTGTTCAATGGAGTTGTCTATAAGGTTTTTAAACAGAGAATAAATGAGAAAACTGCTGCCATTAATTATCAGGTTTTCATCAATCTTGTTAACAAACAAAATCTTTTTTTCTTCCAGTTTGAATGAAAGGTCGGACTCAATTTCCCGAATACATTTATATATGTTAACAGGTTCTATTTCAAACTTATCCGGAGATTCTTCAATCTTGTTTAAAATTGAGATATCGTTTATTATTGAAGAGAGACGGAGAGTTTGTGCATATGCTCTTTCCAGGAAGAACCTTCTTTGTTCTTCGTCGATGTTCTCCTGCTGAATAAGAGTCTCAAGATATCCCCGAATTCCCGTAACAGGAGTTTTTAATTCGTGAGCGACATTGTGTGTAAGTTCCTGTTTGTATTTTTTTGTCTGGTCGAGTTGCAAAAAAGTTTTAACAATCTCTTCGCCTACTACTCCCAGTTCGTCGTTTGGGAAATTTATATTGTTTAAGTCGCCCTTGCCTTTATGCACTATATTTATGAACTCCCGGAGAGCAGTTACAGGGCGGTTTATTTTCCGGATTATGAATACCAAAACGATTAATACACTCAGAAGCAAAATGAGGATAACAACAATGTATCTGTTGTTGTTTACAATAACAGGAAATACAGAAGTATTGTAATCAAGCGCTGCTCTGATGTAAAGTTTCGGATATTGTTTTGCATAATACAGATATTCAGCCTTTAATGTGTTTGAATATCTTAGTTCAGAACCAAATCCATTCTTCTTTGCTCTTATAAGTTCTGGCCTGTCAAAATGATTTTCCTTGATTGTTTTTTTGAGTGAATGACTGTCAAAAACTACCCAGGCATCCGGAGTGAGAACAGTTATTCTCATCTCTTGAGGAATAAGGGGAAGAATTAATGAGATTTGCTTTTCGACGGAGTCAGAGTTTAGATATGCACTGTCCTTAATGAGGATATTGTAGACAAGATTGGTATAGGGCATCATTGTATAAGTAAGACGCTCAATTTTAAAATCTCTCTCTCTTTGCATGAAAAGATATGAGAATCCCAGTGTAACCGCTGTGACCAGCAGAGTAAAGTATATCAGAATATGATATTTGTAACTGATTTTATTGATTCTTTTCATTTACTTCAAAACAATATCCGTATCCGGACCTATTCACTATAAAACCGGAGTACTCTCCAATCTTTTTCCTGAGTCTTGCAATATGTACATCAACTGTTCTGTCCAGAACATATGCTTCATTTTTCCAAATGAGGTCAAGAATTTGTGACCTTGAATAAACTTTTAGAGGCTCTCTGGCAAGCAAATAAAGTATTTCAAACTCCTTTTTTGTAAGTTTTATATTTTGTCCACCAATAATCAATTGCTTTGTTGCCGGATTTATTGTCATGTCCAGGAAAATCATTACCCCGGCTTCCTGCTCTTTGAGTTTGATCTCTTTTTTCTCTTTGTCGCTTCTCTCTGATTCGCTTCGTTTTCTAAATTCAGTGCGGCTAAGTACAGCCTGTACCCGGGCTACAACTTCTTTTACAGAAAATGGTTTGGGAATATAGTCATCGGCACCGGTATTGAATCCTTTTAGTTTATCTTCGACTCCGTCCCTTGCCGTAATGAATATAATCGGGACATTGTCCATGTATTCGTTCCGGATTAGTTCTGCAAGTTTAAAGCCGGTGATTCCGCCGAGCATTACATCGAGCAGGAGCAAATCATAGTTGTTTTTAAGTTTTGCAAATGCCTCTTCGGCCGAAAAAGCAACATCTGTTAAATAACCTGCACTATTGAGGTTAAAACTAAGAATCTCACAAAGATCTTCTTCATCGTCCACAACAAGGATTCTCTTTTTTTCCATTGTGCAAAAGTAATTTATAGTTGCAAATTAACATATTTTAGATTCCTATCGTAATAAATTCTTAATTATTTTGACTTATCAGTGTAACAGTTCAGAAATACTTTTGCTGACAGAAATAAAAAAACATAAAAAAGTGAGAAAATTTCTGAAACATTTAATTATTGCTGTTTTGTTTATTGGAACAGTTCAAAACTTATCAGCTCAAAATGCACTTAAGGGTACCGTTGTAGATAAAACTTCGGGAGAGCCCGTAATAGGGGCTACAGTCTATTTTAAGAACCTTAAAAAAGGTGCATCTACAGATCTTGACGGGAATTATTTCATTGAACAGATTCCCTCTGGAGTACATTTAATTGAGATTGCCTGTATTTCGTACAAGACAATATCGGTGCCAGATTTGGAAATTAAAACTGGACAAAATGTATTTGACATCGCAATTGAAGAGTCGGCAACAACATTAAACGAGATTGTCGTTTCGTCTGTAAAGAAAATGAATTCGGAAATTGCAATGGTACAGGCCACAAAAACGGCAAGCGTAGTCATGAGCGGTGTTTCGGGCCGCCAGATTTCCCGCTCTCAGGACAGGAGTGCTGCCGAAGTTGTAAAAAGAATACCGGGTGTTTCCGTGATTAATGACAGGTACATAATTGTAAGAGGACTGGCCGGAAGATATAACAATGTGTGGATCAACAATACTGCAGTACCCAGTACAGAGGCCGATACCAGGTCATTCTCATTCGATATGATTCCCAGCTCTCAGCTTGAAAGCATCATGATTGTAAAATCTCCTTCTCCTGAAATACCAGCCGATTTTTCAGGCGGTTTTGTAAAAATTACGACTAAAAGCATGCCCGACAAAAATGAGTTTTTCATTTCATATGGAATGAATGCAAACAGCGAAACTCATTTTAACGATCACTTCTACAATACTGCATCTCCAACAGATTTTCTTGGATTCGACAACGGAGTTCGTTCTCTGCGTTCATCAGTTCCTTTGAGAATGGATAATTATAATCTGACTCAGGTGACAGAGATTACTAAAAACGGATTTCGCAACGACTGGAGTGTAAAAAAAATTCGCCCAATACCCGATCAAAGAATCAACTTAATGATTAACAGGGTATACACCTTAAAGAATGATTCGAAACTCGGAATGGTTGGAGCCATTAATTATTCACACGGTTTCCAGACCTATTCCAATATGCTCAATGCAAGATTCGGTGTCTATAATACAGTGTCGGACGAATCGGAATTCATTTACAAATACACCGACAACCAGTACAGTATCGACGACAAGCTCGGAGCCATGTTTAACATTACATGGATTAAGGGTAACGACAAAATTGAGTTCAGGAATATCTTCAACCAGACAGGAAAAAACAGATACACAACCCGCGAAGGCTGGCAAAATGTAAGCTCAAAGTATATTCAGGAAAAAGAGGAATATATCTATTCCAGCAGAACCACCTATTCGGGACAATTTGCCGGCACACACAAAATATCCGGTTCCGATTTTGACTGGAATGCAGGTTATTCATTTGCCGGATTAAATCAACCGGACAGACGGATAATAAACAGGGAAGAAAATCTGGTTGTAGGAGATTTATATTACGGTCAAATGGCAATTGACCAGAATGAAATCACAAGAGATTTTGTGAAACTGGACGAAAACATATTCTCGGGTGCAGTGAATTACACACTTCCCCTTAATGTCTTTGGCGATATTAAAAGCGAATTCAAGGCCGGATTGTATGGAGAGTACAGGACAAGGGAATATAACAACCGGCAGTTTTTTTATCGCTTTAACCGATACGGCCTTCCAGAAGATTTTGTCTACAAAGATGTAGTCGACGAAATACTCACAGAGGGCAATTTCAGTTCGGACAAGTTGTACATTTATGAAGATACCGACAACAGAAACAGTTACAAGGGAACAAATATGCTTGGCTCGGCCTATATTTCCTACAAATTGCCGGTCGGCAGATTTAATTTTCTTGCAGGACTCAGGGCCGAGGCCACAAAAATGAGGCTCACAAGCTACGAGAAGATTTATGAATTCTCTACAAAAGACAGAGATTACAACGAACTGGATCTTTTCCCCTCACTTAATGCAAGTTACAATATAAACAAGAAGAACCTGATAAGGCTTGCATACGGATCAACGGTAAACAGGCAGGAGTTTCGTGAAGTGTCATCATCGGTTTTTTATGACTTTAATCTCTTTTCGGATGTTAAGGGTAATCCGGACCTCAAACAGGCAAAAATTCACAACGTCGACATTCGCTACGAATACTATCCTTCAAACGAAGAGTATGTTACATTCGCCCTGTTTTACAAATACTTTATCAATCCTATTGAGTGGACATATCTCGACGCAGGCGGATCCTATACATATACATTTGAAAACGCCCTATCTGCCAATAACTACGGTGTTGAGATAGATATAAGGAAAAAACTTGATTTTACAGGAATAAAAGGCTTTACATTTGGGTTGAATGCTGCGTACATTTCAAGTAATGTAAATTTTGACCAGCAGAGTTCACTCGAAAAAGACAGGCCAATGCAAGGCCAGTCGCCATACATTGTAAACAGTTCATTATATTACGATAATCCAGAACTTGGGTTAAGCGCAGGAATACTTTACAACAGGATTGGAAAGAGAATAATTGGGATAGGCAGGGTAGATACTGGTTCAGGGGCAAGTATAAACAATGATGTTCCCGATACATACGAAATCCCAAGAGATATGATCGATATCGTGATTACCAAAAAAATTGGAAAAACGCTGGAGGTAAAGGCAAGTTTTAAAGATATACTCAACCAGGAAGTGATATTTGAACAGTATCCGAAATATGTAGACAACCAGGGAGCCATACACGAAAGAAAGCAAATTGCAAAAAGCTTTAAGCCGGGAGCAAACTTCTATCTGGGACTTCAGCTCAAATTTTAACAATAAAATATATAATAATTAATAGAGAATATGAAAAAAGTAGTTTATGCAATTATGGCTGCTGTTGTTTTAATGAACATAGCATCATGCCAAAAAGAACCTGTTACGCCTCCCATAGTAACCGAGCAGCTTATTTATAACACGAATGAAATTGGCAGCGGCATTCAGGAGTTTGAAGTTAAAGAGAGTCATACAATCAAAAAGGGTGTGTATGTACTAAAAGGATGGATATATGTTACCGATGGAGCAACTCTCACAATTGAGGCAGGGACTGTAATCAAAGGAGATAAAGACACCAAGGCTGCAATTATTGTAGAAAGGGGAGGCAAAATTGTAGCTCAGGGTACAGAAGACCTGCCAATAATTTTTACATCAAACCAACCAGCTGGCTCAAGAAAACCGGGTGACTGGGGAGGAATAGTTATATGCGGAAAAGCTTCCAATAACAAGACCGAAATGATAATTGAAGGTGGTCCGCGTTCAAAACACGGCGGAAATGACGATGCCGACAATTCTGGAGTTTTGTCGTATGTAAGGATAGAATTTGCAGGATATCCGTTTAAAACAGACCAGGAGATTAACGGTCTCACACTTGGCTCTGTTGGATCGGGAACCAAACTGGATCATATTCAGGTGTCGTATTCAAACGACGATTCATTTGAATGGTTCGGCGGTACAGCTAATGCAAAATATATTGTCTCGTACTATGGCTGGGACGATGATTTTGATACCGATGCCGGTTTTCGCGGAAACATTCAATTTGGCATTGCCGTAAAAGATCCCAGAATTGCAGATAAATCTATTTCCAATGGTTTCGAATCGGACAACAACAGTGATGCTCCAAACCAGCTTCCTATCACCAGACCGGTATTTTCAAATATAACATTTGTAGGACCTGTTGGACAGGACACGCAATTTGAAAACACAACTTCATATATTACGGGAGGAAACTATAACCCCAACAACGGTTCCAAGCTTGGCCAGCATCAGGCGGCAATGCAGGTAAGAAGAGGATCAAACCTTAACTGCTACAACTCAGTTGCCTTTGGATACCCGGTAGGTATTACAATTTGCAACGATAAAGGATCGCAAACGCAAAGTGCAGCAACAGAAGGGAAATTGAATCTTAAAAATGTGGTTTTTGCTCAAATGGGCATACTCGGAAGCGATAAAGACGGCTCTTTCAAGGACTCATTGTCGGTGAATGCATCTACATTTGACAAAACTGCCGCGGAGTCTTTTTCATCGTCATTTTTCAAGAAAGTAAGCAATTCCAATACTTTGTATTCAAACATTGCAAACCTCTCTTTAAAACAGCCAAACAGCCTCTCTGCCGGAGCAAGCTGGGGGCCTTCGGCAGGAAGTCCTCTTACAGGCAAAAGCAACCTCTTTACAGATGCAAATGTTTCAGGGAGTTTCTTTGATAAAGTGAATTTCATTGGAGCGTTCAGAAGCGACCTTTCGACCGACAACTGGATGGCCAAATGGACAAATTTTAATCCACAGACGGCAATTTATTAAGCCCCATTTCGGAGCCCTTGTTCTCCATGAGAATCCGGGCTTCTTCAAAATTGTTTCCTATAACGCCATCCAGGATGGCGTTTTTTATGTACTCTTTCATCTCTCCAATCTCCCGGCAAGGCCCAATACCGTACACTTCCATTATGTATTCTCCTGTTATGGGATTCTGGAAGTTTCTTACTGTATCTTTCGCCTCAACCTCAACCAGCTTTTCTCTTACCAGGGCAAAATTCTTCCGGTGTTTTTTTACCAGCTTGTCATTTTTGGAAGTAATATCTGCTTCACAAAGCATCATAAGGTCCTCTATGTCGTCTCCGGCATCGAAAAGGAGTCTGCGTACTGCTGAATCGGTAACAACCTCCTGAACAAGCGCTATTGGTCTTAAATGGAGTTGAACCATCTTTTGGACATATTTCATCTTTTCGTTCAGAGGCATTTTTAACTGCTGGAAAATTTTTGGGACCATTTTCCCGCCAATAAACTCGTGTCCGTGAAATGTCCATCCTGTTCCCGGTTCATAATTTTTTGTTGCCGGTTTGGCAATATCGTGTAAAAGTGCACTCCATCTAAGCCAGAGATTGTCGCTTTTCATTGCAAGGTTGTCTAAAACCTGAAGAGTATGTGAGAAGTTTTCCTTATGTCCCTTGCCCTCGACATACTCGGCACCTTTCAATTTTCCAAGCTGAGGCAATATGAGATCGAGAAGACCTGTTTCGTCCAGCAGATAAAATCCAACAGAAGGTTTAGGCGTGAGGAGTATTTTGTTTAACTCATCTGAAATCCTCTCTGTGGACAGAATTTTAAGACGCTCCCGGTTTCTCTTAATTGAGGATATAGATTCAGGAACAATTGTGAATGAAAGCTGAGACGCAAAACGAATAGCACGGATCATTCTTAAAGGGTCATCGCTGTATGTTGTGTCCGGTTCAAGGGGTGTTCGTATAAGACCGTTCTGAAGATCCTTAACTCCATTAAAGGGATCGGACAAATTCCCAAAATCTTCTTTTTGCAGGCTGAATGCAAGAGCATTGATTGTAAAATCCCTTCGCAGTTGGTCTTCTTCTATTGTACCGTCTTCTACAATCGGTTTTCTTGAATCCGAACGATATGACTCTTTTCTTGCGCCAACAAACTCAATTTCTGTATCTCCGGATTTAAGCATGGCGGTACCAAAACTCTTAAAAACAGACACTTTAACCTTGAGCCTTTTTGCAATTTTTTCTGCCAGATCAATTCCGCTTCCCTCGACAACAATATCAACGTCCTTGCTCTCCCTTTCCAGAAAGCAGTCTCTAACAAACCCACCTATAACAAAGGCTCTCACTCCTGACTTTGCGGCCTCTTCGGAAATAACAGAAAATATTTTATTCTTTAGAAAGTTCATCGTAAGGTGGAATTTCGCTTTTATATTCGTAATTCTTGGTCAATGGATCAAGTGTTGCAAAATATGTAACAGGTCCGTTTGTGAGAAGGATGTGTTTAACTTCCAGCGCAAGGTTGTATTTTAAAATTTGCTCGAAAGTGTCACGGGTTATTTTAACAGATGGAGCCTTACATTCGGCCAGCAGAAGAGGTTTTGCCTCCCGGCTGAAAACAATCAAATCGCCCCTGTACTTTCTTCCGCCCGAAATAAGAGAGTATTCACAGCTCATAAGGTGAAGAGGGGCTCCGAGAGTTTTATTAAGCATTCCTATAAGTTGTTGTCTCACTCCCTCTTCCGGAGTAAATGCAACATTTTTTTTTCTTACCGGATCAAAAACTGTAACTCTCATCTATAACAGGGTAATAAGAAAAACAAAGATATAAAATTTGCCGGTTATACCCTTTTTATCTACTTTAGCGCTTATAGAATTATGGCAAAACAAAACGTAAAAGAGGCTATTGCAAATTATGAAAAGATTCTTGCCGAAATTAAAACCGGTAAGTTTAAATCCTTTTATATACTCATGGGCGAAGAGCCCTATTTTTCGGATTCCATTTCGGAAGAGATAATGAATAATGCACTTACCCCGGAAGAGAGGGGCTTTAATCAGCTATTACTTTACGGAACAGATGTAGAAATTAAACAGGTGATAGAGGCCTCCAGGCGTTATCCCATGATGGCAGCAAGGCAGCTTGTGGTTGTAAGAGAGGCTCAGGCAATCAAAGACCTGGACGATATTGAAAAATATATTAAGTATCCTCTTTCTACAACAATACTTGTACTAATTCTCACAAACAAATCTCTGGATAAAAGGAAATCGCTCTATAAGATTGCATCTGCAAACAAGGATGGAGTTGTCTTTGAATCTTTTCCCCTTGGCGACAGCGATGTTGTAGACTGGATTAACAGGTATGTGGCAAAGAAAAATCTGGAAATTGATCCGCATGCTTCGATGCTGCTTGCAGACTTCAGCGGGACAGAACTAAGGAAACTTGTGACGGAGCTGGATAAACTTATGCTCAATCTTTCCGAGGGGCATAAAAAAATCACAGTTGACGACATTGAAGAAAATGTTGGAATAAGCAGGGAGTATAATGTATTTGAGTTAAATAAAGCGCTGTCATATAAGAATATAGAGAAAATCTACAAAATTGTTTTTTTCTTCTCCTCAAATCCTAAACAGTATCCGCTTGTGAAAATTCTTCCTTCAATTTTCAGCCATTTTACCAAGGTTTTAAAATATCATGCTATCAAAACTCAAAAGAGGGATGCCGGGAGGGGTGAGGCAGCATCATATTTGGGAATTCCGTCATTTTACATAGAAGAATATGACGCTGCAATAAAAAACTATCCTCCTGTTAAATGCATGAATGCAATTGCACAACTTAGAAAATACGACTATATGGGCAAGAGCAACGAGGGCGGGGAAGCAACCGAAGGGGAGCTGTTGCAGGAGATGATATTTAAAATAATCAACTGATTTATTCTGATACTACTCTTGTTACTCTTGAAGAAACAGATGTGAAAATCTCATATGTTATTGTTCCGAGAATTTTTGCAAGATCCAGCGCAAGAGGTTTTTCTCCGAAAACAGTAACTGTATCTCCGACCTTAGCCTCAATACCTGTTATGTCCAGCATGAACATGTCCATGCATATATTTCCGATTGTAGGAGCAAGCTGCCCGTTTATAGCAAAACATGCATTTCCTCTTCCCAAATGGCGGTTTATACCATCGGCATACCCAAGCGGAATAGTTGCAATTACCTTTTCCTCATCTCCTACAACGCCGTGTCTACCATAACCGACAGTAACATCCTTAAGGCTCTTGATTTGAACAACCGGAGCCTCCAGCGAAGCCACAGGTAAAAGTGAATTATTTCCGTTCACATATGTGGAACCGTAAATACCTATACCAAGCCTTACCATGTCAAATTGATATTCAGTAAACCTGTCAATCCCCGACGAGTTAAGGATATGTCTTATAGGTCTCTCCGGTAAAACAGATGCGATTTTTTCATACATAGACAAATAGTGCTCAATCTGAGATTTTGTAAAATCATCCTGATTGTCATATTCGGCCGATGAAAGATGAGAAAATACCGATTTAACATTTAAGGATTTATTGCATTCAAGGAATTTTTTCAACTCTTCGATTTCGTCCATCATAAAACCAACCCTGCTCATTCCTGTGTCCAGTTTAATATGTGCAGGCCAGGATTTAAGACCAAGTTTTAAAATTGTGGCAACAAAAGATTTTGCAGCTTCGAAATTGATGATACTTGGTTCGAGACCATGTAAAATTATCTCTTCAAAATTGTCGATTCCGGGAGTTAATATTACAATTGGTAACTTAATGCCTGCGATTTTTAATTTTATACCCTCTTTTGGAAAGGCAACTCCTAAATAATCGGCACCAAATTCTTCAAGAAGATGAGATATTTCAACATCGCCGTGCCCGTAGGCATTTGCTTTTACAAGTACAAGCAATTTAGTTGATTTCGAGAGCTTTGCGCGGAAATAATTAAAGTTGTGAAACAGTTTTAACCTGCTGATTTTTAGTTGGGAATGATGCATTGGAATTTTTTTTCACTTGCAAAGTTATAAAATGTTTAAAAAAAGTATTGTTCTATTTAAAAAACTTCATACATTTGCGGCCGAATTAACAAACAAACCTAAAACATTTTATAAAATGAAAGTTAAATCAATTCTTGCAGTTGCTGCCATGAGCGTAGCACTCGTATCTTGCGGAACTAAAGAAGCTCCGGTATCAGAACAACTAGTAGGTCAGTGGACAGGTGTTGACTCAATTACTGTTACAGTACTTGACTCTCTTGGAACTCCAACCACTACAACTATTGCTGCTCCAATCGAACTTGAGTACATCGCAGACAGCACTTTTACAGCTATTGTAATGGTTAACGACAGCACTAACGTAACTCTTGGTGGAATCGCTACTATCGCAGACGCAGCAGTAAACTTTACTGGTTCAATGACTTGCGCTCAAACTCTGGAAGTTACTGGAAACATGACTCTTGCTGGTGCCGACACTCTTTATGTAAACTACACAGGAGTTAACGCAGAAGCTCGCATGACACACGAAGGCAAAGCTATGGTTGTTCGTAAAGTTGTTGAAGCAGTACCTGCTCAATAAGTCTATTTGACCATCGCATTGAAACAATGGCGACAAATTGGTTCGTAGGCGTCTTTTTCA
>DOSU01000086.1:275-15348 GCA_003513895.1 Rikenellaceae bacterium | reverse complement strand
TCTTTTTCGCCCAGAACGACCAATTTGTCGCTTTTTGTTATTCTATGTGAATGATGGGCAAGATTACCGCACTTCACGCATATTGCGTGGACTTTTGTAACATATTCGGCAACCGCCATAAAATCGGGCATTGGCCCAAAGGGATTTCCAAGATAATCCATATCTAGACCCGCAACAATTACTCTTACTCCGCCCGATGCCAGTTGCTGGCAAACCTCAACAATACTTTTATCGAAAAACTGGGCCTCGTCAATTCCAACAACTTCAACATCTCCCGCGTACAATAATATGCTCGAAGGTGATTCAACCGGAGTAGAGCGAATGGCATTGGAATCGTGAGAGACTACTTCTGTGACAGAGTATCTCACATCTATCATAGGCTTGAAAATCTCAACCTTTTGATTTGCAAATTTTGCTCTTTTAAGCCTGCGGATAAGTTCTTCGGTCTTGCCACTAAACATAGACCCGCATATCACTTCAATCCATCCCTCTTTTTTTGCGCTTTCTAAAAACATTTTGTTTACTTTTGTATCTATACAAAGATAAAAAGTTCGAATGCTAAATAATAATAAAGTTGCCGAAATTAAGATAATTATTTCCGGATTAATACAAGACATTGACCAACTGGAAAGTTCAACCCCTCTCTCACCTCTTAAATGGGAAGAAATATTCATTTCAATCGAAACAATAAGGGCAAAGCTCAATACAATCAAGGCAAGTCAGGATAAACCGGCTTCAATTGATTCAGTTCTTCTTGCCAGGGACGAAGAGATCAAAAAACTGAATAATTCACTTGCCGAATTAAAAAGAGCATTTGCGGATGTACAGCTGAATGTTTCAAAATCTTTTATACCAAGTATATCCCATTCTCCCCAAAAGGCTGTTCTAAATGAAGAACCTCAGGAGATGTTTGACAACGACGAAGGAGAAGAGATTGAACTGTTCAACGACAAAGTTCCAATTCTTGATGCTGCAAGAAATACTCTTCACTCATGGAAAACAGATTTACCGGGTACAAAAGTGTCTGATATCCGCAGCGCAATAACTCTCAACGACAAGCTGTTTTTCATAAAGGAACTTTTCAACAACGACGAAGAGCAGTACAGACTCAGCATAGAGAGGCTAAACGAAATGGTAACTCTTGAAGAGGCGGTAGACTATATCAGAGGCGCTTTTCCGGAATGGGAGGAAGATTCAAACGGAGTTTACAGGTTCTTTATGATTATGAGAAGAAGATACGATGTCTAAGTTGTATATTATACCCACTCCAATTGGTAACCTGGAAGATATTACTTACAGGGCCGTACGAATTCTTGGAGAGGTTGATATTATACTTGCCGAAGACACAAGAACAAGTTCGGTTCTGCTTAAAAGGTACGACATCAAAACCAGAATGGAATCCCACCACAAGTTTAACGAGCACAGAAGTGTCGAGGGAGTTGCAAACAGGATTGAATTGGGTTTAAATATTGCCCTTATTTCAGATGCCGGAACTCCCGGAATATCTGATCCGGGATTTCTTCTTACAAGGGCTTGCAGGGACAGGGGAATTGAAGTAGAAACACTTCCAGGAGCTACTGCATTTGTTCCCGCTCTTGTAAATTCTGCATTTCCCATGGACCGTTTTTGTTTTGAAGGATTTCTGCCATTAAAAAAAGGCAGGCAAACAAAATTGAGGGAACTAAGTTCGGAGCCCAGAACAATAATATTTTACGAATCGCCATACAGGCTTGTAAAAACTCTTTTGCAACTAGCAGAATTTTTTGGAGCAGAAAGAGAAGCATCAGTCGCCCGTGAGCTAACAAAAATCCATGAAGAAAACAGGAGAGGTACAGTAACAGAATTGGCAGAATGGTACACTAAACACGAGCCAAAGGGAGAAATTGTACTCGTTGTGGCAGGGAGTTCCAAAGATTAATAAACAATTTAAGATTTTTAGGGAGGAGAGAGATGAGAGGCAGAGAGAAAATTTCAAAATCACACGCAAGAGGCGTTGTGATTCTTATTTTTATCGTTCTTATCATACAAACAGGATTGTTTGTATTTAACAGTTTAGAGGAATACAACAGGATCAGTGAACCGGCCGGTTCAAGTTCTGTGAACGGCACATTAGAACCACCTTCAAAAGCCGGGAATATGCCGGAGGGGAGTAAAACCGGAAAGAGGGAAAAAAATGCTGAATCTTCTATAAGCAGTACCCCGTTCAATTTCGACCCAAACACAATAGATATGGAAGGATTAAAAAAACTTGGACTTTCTCGTAAAGAGGCTCAGGTTATAGTTAACTATCGCAGTAAAGGGGGTAAGTTCCGAAAAAGTGAAGATCTCTCTAAAATATATCTCCTTACAAAAGAAAACTATAACCGGATTAAAGATTACGCTGTTTTTAACATTGAAGACAATAAGGGTCACAAAGATTCCGGTTTTTTAAATGTTCCGGCTGTTATGCCGGCCGAAGTAAAAACTGTTCTTGATTTGAACAGCGCAGATTCCATTGAGCTTGTTTCTCTGCCCGGCATAGGGCCATATTTTGCCAGAAAAATTATTGACTACAGGGAGAGACTTGGCGGTTTTGCCCAAAGCGAACAGTTGATGGAGATATACGGGATAGACAAGGAACGGTTTTCGATTTTTTGCGACAGAGTTTGGGCAGACAGGTCAAAAGTGTCTAAAATAAAGCTCTCAGAGGCTTCGGCCGAAGATTTATCCAGAAACCCGTACATTGGAGCATACATTGCAAGATCAATTGTAAAGTACAGAGAGTCATTAAAATCGGACATTATTACAGTTTCATCGCTCGTAATAAATAAAATTATAAAAGAAGAAGTTGGGAAAATTCTGGAATTTTATCTTGAGTGAGAGTTCAATTTATCTATCTTTGCTATACATAATTACAATAAACATTAATATTTGAACAGAGGATGAGTATCATAAGCTGTAACAACGTGGTTAAAAAATTTAACCAGTTTACTGCGCTCGACAGCGTCTCAATTGATGTTCCGAAGGCAACAATTTTTGGACTTCTGGGACCTAACGGAGCAGGTAAAACTACCCTGATCCGGATTATCAATCAAATTACAGTGCCGGATTCCGGTACGGTTTTTTTTGACGGCAACCCTATCAAGCATTCGGATATAGCCTATATCGGATATCTGCCCGAAGAGAGGGGGCTTTATAAAAAAATGAAAGTAGGCGACCAGGCTTTGTATCTGGCAAGACTGAAGGGTTTAAGCTACTCCGATGCCAACAGGGAACTCAAACAATGGTTTATTAAATTCGGCATTCAGGCCTGGTGGAACAAAAAGGTTGAAGAATTGTCAAAGGGAATGGCCCAGAAGGTACAGTTCATAATAACCGTTCTTCATAAACCCTCCCTGCTCATTCTCGACGAACCATTCAGCGGATTCGATCCAATAAATGTCCAGTTAGTCCGAAATGAGATTTTGAACATGAAAGCAAACGGCACAACGATAATTCTCTCCACTCACAACATGGAATCCGTGGAGGAGTTGTGCGACAATATAGCTCTTATTAATAAAGCAAAATTAGTAATTACAGGCGGCCTCGATCAAATCCGGAAAGAACACGGCAGGAATGAGGTAGAACTTATTTACAGGTCGCTCAACCAATCGGAAGTTTTAAGCAACTCACATTACACACTTGTATCGGACGAAGAGAACAAAGGTGTAAGAAGAGCTGTTTTAGAGGTAAACAAGGATTCTAAATCTTCTGAAATATTAGGAGAATTGATTAACAAGGTGGATATTGTCTCTTATAAAGAGCTTATCCCCAGGATGAATGACATATTTATAAAACTAGTGAGCTAATTAAGAGTTATGAAAACAGATAAACTTTTTTTAATTATTTCAAGAGAATTCTTGATTAGAGTGAAGAAAAAATCCTTCATCTTCCTAACCATACTCACACCAATTTTCTTTGCTTCGCTCATTGTTCTTCCTTCGCTCATAATGACACTCTCTTCGGGAGAGGAGGGACAAAAAATTCTCATAGTAGACAAGTCGTCGGTTTGTGCCTCTTTTTTTAAAAACACAAAAGAGTACATCTATGAATTCGATTCAAATGCAAATGTAGATGCTGTAAAAAAAGACTTTGCAAACAGCGGCTATTATGCCATGATTGAAGTATCTCCGTTGGATTCCAATGCAAATGTTTCTGTTGTTGCATTTTCAAAAAAGCAGCTTAACATGGCCACAAAGGAAGAGATAGAGAAAAGTGTACAGAAAGCAATTGAGAAGGCAAAACTAGACAGATACAACATCGAAAATCTTGATGTAATTCTTAAAGACATTAAAACTAACATCAATCTAAAAACTCTTACAATAGGCGAGGAAGGCGACGAAAAAGTAGGCATGGTAGAGATATACATGATTATTGCATACGTTAGCAGCTTTATGATATACATGTTTATATTCATGTTTGGTTCAATGGTAATGAGAGGAGTTATTGAGGAGAAAACAAACAGAATTGTAGAAGTAATCATTTCATCTGTTAAACCGTTTGAACTTATGCTTGGTAAAATTCTGGGTGTAGGCTCTGTTGCTTTGCTTCAGTTTATTATCTGGGTGGGTCTCACTATTGGTATAATCTTTGGCGTTCAGGCATTTATGGGTGCAGATAAATTAGCTGCCAACCCGCAGGTTACATCTGTTATGGGAACAGCAGCCGGCGGAGATATGGCAAACATGGCCGCTTCTATATCGGAGAATAATTCACCAATGAATGATGTCATGAGTGCTCTTTCAGGAGTTGACTTTGTATCGATATTAATTGCTTTCCTTGCATACTTCATACTCGGTTACCTGCTGTATGCATCTATGTTTGCAGCGGTAGGATCGGCAGTAGACAATGAAGCAGATACGCAGCAGCTGATATTCCCGGTTACTTTGCCTCTGATAATTGGTCTCTTTATTATGATTCATACTTTTCAGTATCCGGACAGCAGTCTCTCTTTCTGGGGATCAATGATTCCTTTCACATCTCCAATGGTTATGATGGCCAGGGCTCCTTTTGGAGTTCCTCTCTGGGAGATGGCGCTGTCTGTTACAATATTGTTTTGTACTTTCCTTTTTATGACTTTCGTTTCGGCAAAAATATACAGAGTAGGAATACTGATGTATGGGAAGAAAGCAACATTTAAAGATATTGTTAAATGGCTTAAATATTAAATTTTCAAAACATGCATATTAAAAATTCCATAATATTTTTATTTCTGATTGTTTTCAGTTCTGTTGCCTTTTCGCAGGTAAACAGATACGACTACACTGGCAGCAGAAT
The DNA here is from genome assembly GCA_003513895.1 of Rikenellaceae bacterium. Taxonomy (GTDB): domain Bacteria; phylum Bacteroidota; class Bacteroidia; order Bacteroidales; family UBA932; genus Bact-08. The sequence goes on along the minus strand of DOSU01000086.1, from coordinate 10,053 downwards.
TCTTATGGACTCCACATGGAACAATCCAGAAGAGCCGGCAGTGAAAGCGATAATATCCAGATATAAGCCGGAAATGGACATGAAAATGCAGGAAGTAATAGGAATCTCTCAAAAAGAGATGCGCTCCTCAGGTCCGGAATCGTTGCTTTCAAACTTTGCAACAGATGCTATGGTAGATTTTGCAAATGCAAGAACCGATAGAAAAGTTGATTTTGCACTTACAAATTTTGGAGGAATCAGAGCTGCTCTTCCTGCCGGGAATGTGAGACTTTACGATGTATATTCAATATTTCCATTTGAAAATTATATTGTTATTCTGGATTTAAAAGGAGTTTCGGTTCGACGGCTTTTTGAATCTTTTGCAAGAAACAGAGTTGAGGCAATATCAAACAATGTGCGTCTGGTTATTGACAGAGATGAAAAAAAGATTGAATCCCTCCTTATTAATGGAGAACCTTTAGACGACAATAAAATTTACAGGGTTGCCACAATAGATTTTCTACTGAGCGGAGGAGATAATGTTGTTGCACTTAAAGATGCAATTTCTGTGGAAGAGTCAGGCTTTCTTATCAGAGACGCAATTATTGAGAAGATTGCATACTTTAAAGCAAAAGGGGAGATGATAAATTCTGCTTTAAGCGGCCGGGTTAAATATAAAAATCAATAAAAACGAAGAGACTATGACAAAAATGATATTTTCACTCAAAATAGCTCTTCTTACTGTCTTGATGGTTGCCGCTTTTTCTCAGACTTATTCTCAGGATCTTGTCATTCTTCATACAAATGATACTCACAGCAATATTGAACCTGCCACAAGCGGAAGAAACGCCGGGCTTGGCGGTTTCCAGAGAAGAGCCAACTATATCGATAAATTAAGACGCGAATTCCGGGGTATTCTTCTTCTGGACGCGGGAGATTACAACCAGGGAACCCCTTACTTTACACTTTTCAGGGGTGCAGCGGAAATTGAGTTGTACAATTCGATGGGCTATGATGCAGTTGCTCTGGGTAACCACGAATTGGACAATGGGCAAAAGCAACTTGCCGAAAGGTTGAAGAATGCAAAATACCCTACATTATGTGCCAATTACGACTTCTCTCGCACTCCTCTAAAGAAATCCGTTAAACCATATGCGATAATCAATAAAAACGGACTTAAAATTGGTGTCATAGGAGTATTAATAGATTTAAAGGGATATGTTTCCGAAACTGCCAGAGAAAACCTTGTATATCAGAATCCAATAGGAGTAGTTAACAAGCTCGCAAAGATGCTTAAAGAGAAAAAGAGATGTGATCTTGTTATAGTATTAAGCCATCTTGGTTACGACGGAGGTACAATCGAACGACCTTCCGACACGGAACTTGCCAAAAATGTCATAAATGTGGACATGATTCTTGGAGGTCACTCTCATACATTTCTGGAGGCCCCTGTAATTGTGAACAACAACGAAGGTAATGGCATACTTGTAAATCAGACAGGTGCTGCCGGCGTTTATGTCGGACGCATTGATGTTACGCTAAAGAACTAAACGAGTTACTTCTTGGCTGTATAAAGATATCTTTTGATTTTCTGAGTAGCAGTCTTTTCAAATTGTTCGGGCTTGTCTTCTACAACAGATATTTTTGAAAACTTGTTTACCCGTGAGTTTACATACTCCGATACCTCTTTTTTGAGCTGTTCAATTTTCTCATTGAACGCTTTTACTACTTCGTCTTTTTTCTCTTCATACACATGAATTGCCTCTTCCTTCTTCTCCTCATATGTTTGCTTGAGTAAATCCTTTTTGGTTTCAAAAGAGTGCATGAATTGCTCTTTCTTTTCGTAGTAGGCGTTAAGCGCCTCCTCTTTTGCCTCCTGAAGTGCTTTGATCTTCTCTGGATTGAAATGGACAAGAGCAACAAGTTTGCCTTTGTACTGAGTGACGATAGATTCTGCAACCATAGGATGTCCGTTGATAATGGTCTCTATCTCTTCAGGATATATATTCTCTCCACTCGAGCCCAGTATCATGTTTGAAAGACGTCCTCTGATAAACAGCCAGCCATTTTCGTCTATAATGCCCAGATCTTTTGTGCGGAAGAAGCCGTCTTTTGTGAATGCCTGCTCAGTTGCCTCTGGATTCTTGTAATATCCCATCATTACATTTGGCCCTTTTGCCACAACCTCTCCTTCTCCTGTTTCCGGATTTGGATTATCTATTCGCAAAGTTACTCCGTGTACAGCCGGACCGGTAGATTGCCATTTAACCATTTTGCCTACAGCACCGGCAAGCAAAGGTGAAGTCTCTGTAAGTCCGTATCCAATGGCATATGGAAACTTTGCCTCCATAAGAAACTGTTCAACAACTCCGTCGAGTTTAGCTCCTCCAATCCCGAAAAACCGGAGCCTTCCGCCGAATGTTTTCATCAGTTTTTTCCCTGCAATTAAGTTAAGCGCTTTCCTGCCGATAACGGTTGAATATAAATAACGGGTAACTTTACTGGCATTGAATTTTGCAAGAACACTGCTCCTGTAAATTTTTTCGATGATCATAGGAACTATGAGCATAGTTGTCGGTCTCACTTCCGCAAGTGCTTTTAACAGCATGCTTGGTGTTGGCGCCTTTTCCATAAAATTAACCGATGCTCCGCCCATAATTGGCAGCATCATGCTAAGGCTGCTCTCAAGCGTGTGAGAGAGAGGCAATACAGAAAGCCACACATCCCACTCAAATGTAGGTCTTAACTTAAAGGCAGCATAGAGGTGTGTGCACAAATTGCGGTGACTAAGCATTACACCTTTTGAAGTTCCTGTTGTGCCCGATGTATATATGATTGACGCAAGTTCTTCCTCTGAGGCAAACTTGATTTCTGCCGGAGAAATGTCCTTCTTCTGAAATATAATATTGAGCGAATCTGCTTCTATAACAATATTGAAAGTTTGCAAAAGTGTTTCAGGTACTTTATACAACAATCGTTTTGAAACAACCAGTGCTTTAGCTTCGGAGTGTTCAATAACATTTTTTACTTCAAATTCTGAAAAATCCGGTAAAATGGGAACAGCAACTTTTCCGAATGCTGTTGCGGCAAAGTATGCTGCAGGCCAGTTAGGCATGTTCTGGCTGAATATTGCAACCTTGTCTCCGGATGCTATTCCAGCGGTTGATAATAAATTTGCAATAAACTCTGTTTTTTCCCCAAATTGGCTATAAGTGTAAATATCCCCACCTACATACGCAAAAGCTTTATTGTTCTTGTATTTATCTATACTATAGGTAAATAGCCCTCTTAATGTCTTAAATTCCTGAATGTGCATTTTTTATTTTTAAATTGACGGGTGTAATACTGCAATAATCATTCCAAATCCTTGCCGGTAGTAAACCTGTCAGGATGCTTTCCCACAACCCCTTTATCTTTATACCATTGTCTTATTCTCTTTAAATCGCCCTGGATATCATCTGTAAGTTCAATCTTTTCTCCTCTTCCCACCTCTTTTTTCCCCCAGTCGAAATAGCCCATATATACAGGTACGTTGGCAGCCTTTGCTATAGTGTGAAACCCGGTTTTCCATTTTTCGGTATATGTTCGTGTTCCTTCGGGAGCTATAGCCAAATGTAATATTTCTCTTTTTGAGAATTCATCAATCATCTGCTTTGCAACTGTTGCTCCTTTACCTTTATACACAGGAATACCTCCTATAGCCCTCATAATTGGACCAAATGGGCCCCAGAAGAAATCTTTTTTTACCATTATACAGGCTTCATGCCCCATCGATTTATAATATAATAGAGAGATGAAAAAATCCCATGCCGAAGTGTGCGGAACACCAAGGATTATACATTTAGGTTCGGGAGCCGGTGGTTCAACAGCCTTCCATCCCATAATCCACAAAATAAACTTACTTAAATGTTTCATTTGAATTTGTTTTTATAATCAAATTTAACAATAATTAGCCCGGTTTAATATTTGATTTATTATTCTGTCATATCCATAGATGACATCCTTACAGAAAATATCTGAGAAGCAAGTGGATGTCCTGTTGCTGCAGAATAGGTTTTAATTCCCCCGGAGAGGTTTGACACATCCGTGAATCCCTTTTGCATGAGTATTCTGGTTGCAACATATCCCCTGAGCCCAACAGCGCAGTATACAATTACTCTTTTGCCCTGAGGAATTTCATCAAGCCTGAACCTTAACTCATCAACAGGTATGTTTAGTGCATTTTTTATGTGCATAAGGTTAAACTCTTCGGCAGTTCTAACATCCAGAAGAAAATCTTTGTCGCTGTTTAAAGTATCAATTTCGTCCCAGTGAATAATCTTAACCCTTTTCTTGAGAATATTATCTGCAACAAAACCGGCAATATTTACAGGATCTTTGGCAGATGAGAAAGGCGGGGCATAGGCATGTTCGATTTCCATAAGATCATAAATGGTTCCTGAATTCTTAATGACCTGGGAAAACATCTCGATCCTCTTATCTACTCCTTCAAAACCAACAACCTGCGCTCCGTACAGTTTACCGCTGGATGGTGAGAAAAGTATTTTAACCGACAAAGGGAGAGCGTTGGGGTAATAGCCTGCGTGGGATGCAGAATGGGTAAATGATGCACAGTATTCGATCCCCTCTCTTTTAAGCAACTTCCCGTTTGCTCCCGTTGAGCCAACAATAAGGTCGAAAACTTTTGCAATCCCGGTTCCAATTGATCCTTCGTAAGTATGGCTGTTTCCGTAAACAATGTTATCCGCAACAATCCTGCCCATCTTGTTTGCAGGCCCGGCCAGCGGAATGAGAACAGGTATGTTTAAAACAGCGTGATTTACTTCAATAGCATCTCCGAGTGCATATATATCCTTATTAGATGTTTGCAGATATTTGTTGACTTTTATTCCTCCTGTTGTTCCGGTTTCAATTCCGGAATCTTTTGCCAGTTTAACCTCAGGGCGCACGCCAATGCTCCAGATAACAATGTCTGCTTTGAGTTTATTTCCGCTTTTAAGTATTGCAACAACCTGTGATTCATCTTTCTCAAATGAAGCAACACTCTCATTAAGGTGCAGTTTAACACCTCTGGCGACAAGCTCAAGGTTAATAATAGAAGCCATTGAAAAGTCCACATTCCCCATAACCTGGCCTGCCATTTCAACTAAATCGACTTCAATATCGAGGTGACGAAAATTTTCGGCCATTTCAAGTCCAATGAATCCTCCTCCTACAATTATTGCTCTTTTAACAGTTTTTTCTGTAATGATGCTCTTTATTTTATCGGTATCGGGCACAGTTCGCAAAGTGAAAATTTCGGGAAGATCAATCCCTGTGATAGGCGGTTTAACAGGTTCGGCACCCGGAGAAAGAATAAGTTTGTCGAAACTCTCTTTATATCTCTTTCCGCTTTTCAGGTCATGGACTTCGATACTCTTGGATTCTGTGTCTATATGTTCTACCTCGGTATTTACCCTGATATCAATATCGTATCTGCTTGTAAACCCAGGAACTGTTTGAACAAAAAGCTGGTTTCTAGAGGGTATTATATTCCCGATATAGTATGGCAATCCGCAATTTGCATATGAAACGAATTCTCCTCTTTCGAAAAGAATTATTTCGGCATTCTCATCATTTCTCCTGAGTCTTGCAGCCACGGTTGCTCCGCCGGCAACTCCTCCGACTATTAAATATTTCATCAAATATTCAGTTTTTATTAATTAAGAATCGATTTGAACTTTTCCATAATGTTTAGAGATTCGTTGTGCATTTTCGAGAGTTTTTCAACTCCTTCGGCAGTGAGGGTAAACATCATTTTCCTTTTATCGGTCTCACCCATCTGCCTTAAAATAAATCTCTTCGATTCAGTTGTATTTATCACTCTTGACCCTCTTGAACTTGAGAGACCCATAAACTCGCAGAGATCATTTGCACTTCGGGGTTCTCCATCGCTTAGCGAGCATAATAGCATAGCTTCATTTATTGTGATGTCATAATTTTGTTGAAACTCTTTCTCAAAAGTGTACAAAACTCTGTACAGATCCTTGATTTTACATATTTCGTTCATAAATGGTTGCTATTATACATTATTTACAAAATAAGGTAATTTTTATCAATTATACAAAATAAAATATTTCCACTGGAAATTTGTTTTTGTGGAAATAATACTTAGTTTTGCAAATATTAACGACTAATAAAGATTCAAATGAAAAAAATATTTCCTTTTTTACTTATACTGCTTGTAGCTGCAAGTTGTGGAACAAACAAACAAAATATAGAAAGTGAAAGCAGTAACACTTCTAAAGACGCAAAACAAATATACACTGTTCACCTGACCAAGGCCGAGTTTCTAAAGAAAGTTGTCAATTACGAAACGAATTCCAAAGAGTGGAAATATCTGGGCGACAAACCGGCAATAGTAGATTTTTATGCATCATGGTGTGGCCCCTGCAAAGTAGTAGCCCCCATACTTGAGGAGCTTGCAGCAGAATATAAAGACGAGATTTATATTTATAAAGTTGACACCGACAAGGAGACTGAACTTTCTGCAGCATTTGGGATAACAAGCATTCCTACAATGTTATTCATTCCTATGGGAGAAAATCCGCAGGCTGTTCAGGGAGCGCTTCCAAAAGCGGAATTAAAGTCAATTATTAACAAGACTCTGTTAAAAATATAAAATTAGTATGAAAAAACTTTGTTCAATTAGAGACGTCTGTCGTTCAATAACAGATTATGAGAATAAGTTTCAGAAGGAATTCTCCATGTGTCTCAACGAAGGAATGATTCTGTGTTGTCTTAAAGACAAACGACTGTCGTCCGGAGAGATTGCGGAGCAGATAAATCTCACATGCTCCAATACCTCAAAACTACTAAGGTCTGTTGAAGAAAAAAATTATATTGAGAGAGTACTGGGAGAGAAGGACAAAAGGCAAATGTATTTTGTGCTTTCTAAAGTGGGAGAAAAAATGCTGCATGAAATAGAAGAGAGAGACTTGAAAATCACATATCCACTCTCTCTCTTAATTGAAAAACTATCTTAAAAAAATTATTATGAAAATGTTTATTGAAAACGAAAGTATATATGGATTTAACGATACAGTAGAAAAATTGTCGGAAAGTATTGTTTCAAACGGATGGAAAGTAACTCATGTTCATGACCTGCATGAGACTTTAAAGAAAAACAATTTTGATGTTCTTCCGGTTAAAGTACTTGAAGTATGCAGGCCGGACTATTCTGTTAAGCTCCTCAGAAATGACAGCGAAAGAATTTATTCAAGCCTTATGCCTTGCAGGCTGAGTGTGTATGAAACCTCGGACGGGAAAACAAAAATTTCAAGAATGAATTCAGGTGTTCTTGCAGCTCAGATAGGAGGTATTGTCGAAGAAGTTATGTCGGTGGCATTCAGTGACATGGAGAACATTCTCAAACAATATATAAAAAATTAACTTAAAAAATCGACAATTATGTTTAAGTTTTTTGTTCAGGGAGCTCCCTTAAAGGAGCAGGGAACTTCAATCGCTCTTTTACTATTTAGAGTGTTTGCCGGGGTTTTAATAATGACTCACGGCTGGGCTAAAATCCAGAACTTTGAGACTTTTTCACAGGGATTTGCCGATCCGATTGGTCTTGGAACCCAATTCTCACTTATACTTGCAATAGGTGCCGAATTTGTTGCTGCTATCTTTTTAATATTAGGCCTGCTTTCAAGACTTGCTGTTCTCCCGCTAATGTTTACTATGGGAGTTGCTGTTTTTGTAGTGCACGGAGCCGATCCTCTGGGGGTAAAAGAAATGGCCCTTTTATATCTTGGAATTTTTACCGCACTGCTTCTGCTTGGTCCGGGAAATTATTCACTCGACAGATTGCTGTTTAAAAACAAGAAATAAGAAGATTATTAAGAATGGGTTTAGAAACTAAACCCATTCTTCGCTTAATATCTCTCCCTTTACAGACATAACCATTACTTTTAAAGGGATGTTTCTTGATGCTTTTTCGCGGGCTGCTTTTGCCAGTTGTAAAAGACCTCCGCAGCAGGGAACTTCCATTATGAGCACAGTGAGAGTGTTAATAAGAGAGTTGTCAATCATGGAAGTGAGTTTATCTACATAACTCTGAGTATTGCTGTCCAGCTTGGGACATGCGATAGCGAGGATTTTGTTTTTAAGGAATGTGGCGTGGAAAGAACCATGCGTAAATGCAGAACAGTCCGAAGCCAAAAGTACATCTGCTTTCTGGAAATATCCGGCCATCGGGTTTAGCAAGTGCAACTGGACAGGCCACTGTCTTAACTCGGACGATCCGCTAACCAATTCTGATGACTCCATTCCGGATATCTTTTTATCCGCTCTAAAATCGCGCTCCATTGAACTGGGGCATCCACATGCCATTTTCTCCTGTTTTGCTTCGGGAGTTACTCTCTTTTCCACTGATTCCGGTATATTAATTTTGAAGTTGTTTTTAGAACACCACTCTATTCCCTGTTTATACCACTCAATTTCTCCATGGTTTTTAAGGTGCATAAGGTGTGCAAGCACAACCTTTTCTCCCTTTGGCGATATCCTTTCCATAACTGCAATTTCGTTGTATGGTTCGGTCTCTTTTTCAATCAGTTCAATTGCACCTACCGGACATTCTCCTATACAGGCGCCAAGTCCGTCGCAATAGAGTTCACTTATCATTACTGCTTTTCCGTCTATGAGCTGGAGAGCTCCCTCGTGACACCCTTCTACACAGTTGCCACATCCGTTGCAAATCTTATCGTCAATTTTTATTACTGTCCGTTTCATATTTTTAATTAATTTTATTGCACAAAAATAGAGCGGAAAAAAGTAAAAAGGTGTAATAGTTGAGACAGTTTTAAAAAACATTTAAATAATTAATCGGTACGAAATTTGCAGCAGATGTCTTGTTTACAGAATTTTATAGCTATGAAGAAATATTTAATAATGCTTGCATCCTCAGTTTTTGGCATTTCATGCTCAGCAACTTATCATGCAATGGAAACTGTCGAGGAGTTTGACCTTTCCAGATATATGGGAAAATGGTATGAAGTTTCCAGATTGCCAAACAAATTTGAAGAGGGACTCGAAAACAATACCGCCTTTTACGAAATTAACGAAAAGGGAGATGTGACAGTAATTAATCAGGGCAGGGTAATTGAAGATAAAACAAGATTCAAGCAAGTAAAGGGCAGGGCATGGGTTCCGGATGCAGAAGAACCGGCTAAGCTCAAGGTGAGTTTCTTTTGGCCCTTCGCGGGAGACTACTGGGTTCTCAGGGTAGACAAGGGCTACACATACGCACTAATTGGTGACCCATCGGGAAAATACCTCTGGATACTTGCCCGGGAAAAGAGGCTGGACCAAAAGGTTATAAATGAGTTAAAGGCCTATGCCTCTTCGTTAGGATTTCCGGTTGAAAAAATGGTCAGCGGTATCACGGATTAATATATCGTCTGCTATATTTGGCAGAGTAACTTTAAGCAACGGGGTCCTCTCCATTTCCCTTTTAATGGCAAAGATTGCACCGCTGTTTCGTGCCCATGCGCGACGTGAAATTCCATTATTAACATCCCAGTGAAGCATCTCCCGGATTCTCCTGTCGGCATCTTCGCTTCCGTCTATTACCATGCCAAAACCGCCGTTTATCACCTCACCCCAGCCGACACCGCCTCCATTATGTATAGATACCCATGTTGCTCCCCTGAATGAATCTCCTATTACATTTTGTACTGCCATATCTGCAGTAAAGCTTGATCCGTCGTAAATATTGGAAGTCTCTCTGTAAGGAGAGTCCGTTCCGGAAACATCATGA
>DOSU01000086.1:0-184 GCA_003513895.1 Rikenellaceae bacterium | reverse complement strand
ATCATGATGGTCGCGGCCCAGAACAATTGGTGCAGATACTCTGCCTTCACGGATTGCTCTGTTCATTTCAAGTGCTATTTTGATTCTTCCCTCGGCATCGGCATATAGAATGCGTGCCTGCGAGCCGACTACAAGTTTATTAGTTCCCGCTTCTCTTATCCAGTGAATATTGTCTTTAAGCTGA
>DOSU01000121.1:8978-9158 GCA_003513895.1 Rikenellaceae bacterium | reverse complement strand
GTCCGCAATTTCGATTCTTACCGGTAGACGGAGGTTGCTTTCAACACATTCCTCATCATACCGACCTGATACAACGTGCCCATGCCATCCGCAAGAATTGTGAGCGTCCCTTTAACCTCCTGAAAAATCAAACCGGACTTGAAACTGTTCGAGTGCGCAGTCAACATGCGACTATGGCTC
>DOSU01000121.1:7848-8892 GCA_003513895.1 Rikenellaceae bacterium | reverse complement strand
CTCGCTGCACACTGAGCAGCATCGCAGTATTGTTGATAAAAATGGCTGGAAAACGAAAAAAGATCCCGACTGTCAAACCACTTCAACTCCCGTTGTTTCCTGAAAAAAAGGCTGCGTAGCTATGATAACAATATAATATTATTTACAATATAGCAGTAGACACAAATTCCGTTGTTCGAGTTATCGGTGAAGGACGTTCAGCTTATCGACACAGATTCGGGGTTACCCTTACGGGGTCATGAAACCCATAAAAACATCTGACAAGCATCGCACGTTCATCAGCGGAAACAAAGAATAGAGGTTAAAACGCTGAATTTACAGTGTACGACAAACTGAATTTATAGGTTAGAATGTGGTTTTCAACACCCTTTACTAAGGTTAAACCTGGAAAATGACAAATGAGAGCATTGGAACCAATTATAAATTAAAGAATCCAATGGGTCGATCAAGCGAAAGGCGGCGCAATGCTATTTGTAATGCTAGGGCATAGTCCGACTTTATATAATATCGCTAGTTTGAGAATATTATTGTTTTTGCACGATTTATGCGTCAGAATACCCGGCGATAGCTTTTTTATTTCAGTAATGATCGTAAGTAGGATGCCAGTGCGATTTTTTTGAAACTTCGTAAAACGGAGTAAGATTTTGAACACTTTATTATTACACAATTATTTTAAGTCACTAGGTATCATTATCGCTGCATTACTAATGGTATCCGACAACGTATGGGCAGGTCGTTATTTCGACTCTTCTGAGGTGCTCGTCGCTCCTACTGGCAGCGGAACAGTTTACTATGTAGACGGCAACAATGGAAACGATAGCTGGAATGGGAGATATGCCACCCGCCAAGGTGGAACAGATGGGCCTTTCAAGACAATCGGCAAGGCAATTGATCGATATAGCGACAGAGTAGTTGGAGGCAATACGTTTAAGATCAAGGCTGGTATCTATAGAGAAAGGATCGATATTGGCAACGTCAAAGGCAACGAGAGCGAGAATACCCGGTTTACCATTGGATCTTACGGAGACGGAGAGGTCATTATTG
>DOSU01000121.1:5700-7757 GCA_003513895.1 Rikenellaceae bacterium | reverse complement strand
CATTATTGACACTTCGGATACCCAAAAACTTACCTGGACCCCATATTCTGACGATCCAAAAATTTATGAAGCACTCTGCACATTGACCCTGTCTGGTCACCCCGCATCTCCCGATGCAATAATCATGGATGATGACTTCAGAAAATGCCGCCCGGTATATAGCATTGCCGAGGTAAATGCTTTTGGAAAATGGTACTTCGATAAGACTAGCAGAAAAATTTATGTTTATACAAATGGCACAAGTCCACTTCTCCACGACATTATTGTTACCAAACATGATCCAGACAACATTGAATTCGGCATTTATGCTGTCGGCATTAATTATCTCACCATTTATGGGGTTACAGTACGGGGAGCTGGGGCATATGAAATCTATGCAACCGGGAAAAAGGTTCGAATTGAAAAATGCACACTTAAATTTTCCGGCAAAGGCGGAATAGTTGCCGATGGTGACTATAATGAATTTATTAAGAATCATGTGTGGGGAAACGTACTGCTTAATTGGCCTCGTGGAAGAACGTGGAATACGAGTGGAGGATGGCCCATGGGGATGGTGGCAAAGGGTTCGTATTCTCTTATGAGGGGAAATATTTCTCATGATAATGGTGGGGAAGGTATAGGAACCGGATCATTTCCAGGTTTTAATATTATTGAAGACAATATCAGCTATGATAATTGGAGTGTGAATATTTATGCCGGACACCAGTCTGATGGTACCATTCGCCGAAATCTCGTGTACTGTACCGGTGGAGAAAAAAACTATGCTTTAGATGCCGACCGCTTACCATTATGGTCCTCTTTGGGAAAAGTTTATAAACGCATGCGCCCCGAAGCAATAATGATCGCCGATGAAGATTACCAGAGTAAGGTTGTATCCGAGCGAAACCAAATTTATAATAACATCATGATCGGCTGCGCTAAAGGATTTACCTACTACGGGCAAGCAATAGGTGCAGGAATAAAAGATGTTTACATTGCTAATAATACAATAGTTCTTCCTGATGCGGACAATCCTGAGGGAGTATGGGTAGGAATTGATATTCCGTATAATAAAGGGAATAATCGCAATACTGTTATTGTAAATAATATTGTTTACGGAGTTCATTCTGACCAACCACTGATATGGCTCAAAGGGGGAACCAACGAAAAAGGCATAAGATTGGACAATAATTTGTATTTCAGTAGAAATTACAAAACACCCTTCTGGAGTGGAGATTTGATAACTACCAAAGACGACTTTCCATCCTGGAAAAATCGCTACACCCAAGATATGAATAACCTGTACAACGACCCAATATTCAAGAATACTCCAGCTGAATTGACCAAGGGTGATTACCACCTTCAACCTGATAGTCCTGCAATTGGCAAGGGGACGAATTCAGTCAGCTCAATAGTAAAGGAAGACTTCGATTTATTATCTAGATCGAAGAATATCCCTACTATTGGGGCATATGAATCAAGAAATTAAAGTTCGACTTGAATAGATAAGCAAATATTATCATAAGATTAAAGATGAAATTTCTTCGAGAAGATTACAAAAGACATAGGGAGACAGGCCTCAGTATTCAAGACCTTCTTTTTTCCCGTGGATTTCATGCTGTTGTTTCCTTTCGCTTAAGAAGCTGGCTATTATCAAAACGCATACCTTTTCTTCATATAATTATTGGTTACTTAACTGAAGTCATTACAGATGTTGAGATAGCACCGAATGTTCCAATAGGAGGAGGTTTGGTTATTTTCCATGGTGGTCCTATCACAATCAGCCCAGGAGCAATCCTTGGAAAGGATATCAAATTACGTCCCGGTGTCGTTATCGGAGGAAATTTCCAAGGTAATGGGGTACCTACATTTGGAGATAATATTGATATCGGCGTTGGAGCCAAGATCCTCGGCGAAATCACTTTGGGCGACAACACCAAGATTGGAGCAAACGCAGTAGTTATAAAATCATTCCCAGCCAATAGCGTACTCGTTGGTGTCCCAGCAAAAAATATTGCGGCGAGTCGGGAATGAAACCAAAAATTGTTTATATTATTGACAACTTGATTCTTGCCGGT
>DOSU01000121.1:0-5611 GCA_003513895.1 Rikenellaceae bacterium | reverse complement strand
TCTTGCCGGTACTGAAATACACCTTTTCAACCTCATAAAAGGTCTCAAGGACATAGGATATAATGATCTTGAAGTGATCAGCATGTCCGGAGAGGGTGAAATATATGAATGGGTTTACAAAATTGACATTCCGGTACTTAACCTACGAATGAGATGCGTATGGCATCCCTTATTTTTATTGGATTTTCTCAAAATGACATCCTATCTCAGGCGAAAAAGACCGGACATAGTCCATACTTATCTGGATACTGCAAATGTGTTTGGGGTTCTTGCGGCAAAACTTGCTGGGGTAAAGACGATTATAACATCACGCCGTGATCTTGGCGTTTTCCGATCAAAACTGATGGAAACACTAATGGGCTTTTTGAGCAACCGTGTTTATAAGGTGGTGTGTGTATGCAAGGCTGCTGCTGCTGAATGCTTAAGGCGGGAAAGACTGAACGGTTATAATATCACTGTTATTCATAACGGCATAAAATTCACAGAATATCAGAAAGTTAATACCAGAATGCTTCTTGATCATATCGTTTTTTGTAATGTTGCTGTTGCTAACCGGAAGGAAAAAGGACATGAGGATCTTGTTCGGGCCTTCGCGCTCGTACTTGAGAGTTTGCCCAATGCAAGACTCAAATTCATCGGCGGTGGTCACTTGTTGCCTGGACTAAAGAATTTGGCTGGTGATTTAGGGATAAGCGAAAAGATTACTTTTGTAGGGCACTCAAACGATGTACCGTCACAATTAAAAGATGCCACTGTTTTTATTCTTCCTTCCCATTCTGAAGGAATTTCAAATGCTTTATTAGAGGCAATGGCAATGGGTATCCCTGTTATTGCAACAAAGGTTGGGGGTAATACAGAAGTAGTTATAGACAGTCTTAGCGGTTTTCTTGTTGAACCTCAAAATCCAGAAGTCCTAGCCAATGCAATGCTTTCTATTATTACCAATAAAAAACAACTATTGAAAATGGGAGAAGAAGCCCAAAAAAGAATAGGAGACCTATTTACGTTTGAAAGAATGATACAAAAATATCACGAACTCTACTCTGAGCATATTAAAATACCATAGCAGGGCTCTCGGGCCGGGCATATAAACGATTGTGTAACAAGCGAAGAAAAGAAAGATGATAAATATTTTTCAGGGAATTAAAGATTTTATCATATTCCCGATCATTTTCTAAAGTGCCTCTTAATGAAACTCAGCTGTGTGATTCTTGAGGCCCGCGCAATTCGGGAATAACAAATATTTATGTCTCTTAACATTTTTCAAACCTTGTATCTCGATAATATTGAAGATAATGCTCACGTTGAGCTGAGTTTGATTTAGAGGCACGTTTTTTAATATTGTCCTGTTTTTTTTTGAACAATTCTAAAAAATTTATTACAAAGCCACCACAGGAAACTGGCTTCTGATTTATCATGTGAAGGGTAGGCAAGCCCTGAAAAACCAAAACGTCGTGCCATAAACTTAAGGAAAGAATGATGGTGGGAATAATTGGAAGGGATGAATAATAAACGATTTAGCGAAGGATTCTTCATACTGTATTGATAATCGGCACCCTGTTGAATAATTTGAATACGGTCTCTATAAAATTTTTCCATATAACATCCATAAAATTCATATTCAGAGAATGTCGTAATAACCCGCTCTTTAAAATGTGCTAAAACAATCTCATACCATTTCTTGCCTGCTTGTTTTTCTTCTATTTTCAAGATGATTTCATTTAAGAATTTCTTGTTGAATATCATATAGTCTGAGACATAGGACTTTGAGCTGTCGGGGAGATATCCGAAATAGTTCTTATATGCTTCAAAATAAGGCGCATAAAAATTACGCTTTGTCCGGAACACATATTTATTATCTCGTATAAAATCGGTCTCTTTAATGAACACCACATCCGCATCAATCACCATATAATCATCTGTTTGAGATAATCGTCTCGCTTCCCACTTTAGGAATTGCTGGAGGAACCACCCCTTGACATTCACTCCATCAACAACGATCTGAGGCATATTAGAAAAATTCAAGCCTTCGATGACAGAGTCCTCATCAACAAATTCGACGCGCCCATATTTTAAAAGTTCAATTTTTACAGATTGAGGCAACTCCTTCGACAGAATAACGACTCTCTGAGGTTTCGGACAGACATATTTGAACACCGATTCAACAGACATGCGCAAAATATGTAAATCTTTTAAGGCCGTTGGAGTAAAAACATCTATTGATTTTTCGCTCATTTCATTAATATCCTGGTGAAATTATAATTATACATTAAAGATAATACCTTCCAATAAGGTCTTCCACAGACTTTTTCCCATCGAATAATTCCAAAAATCTACCTTTGCCGGCTTCCCCCATCTCGCGCCAGGAATCAGGCCGTAAGATCATCTTTTCAATCGCTGCAGCAAGGTCTTCCTTTGTCGGCTTACAAATCAATCCATTTTTACCATCGGCAACGGCCTCGACATTGCCGGAGATATTGGTGCAAACAATGGGTAGTTTCATGGCCATCGCCTCCATGATGGCTAAAGGCAATCCTTCTTCGGAACGTGACGGTTGGACATAAATATCCGCGGCGCTTAATGTCTTCCACCCCTCATCCACGATTCCTGCCCAACGGACCCGGTCAGAAATCCCAAGTTCCGTGGCCAAAGCTGGCAAACGACTTTCACCTACATCGACCCCGACGGAAAGCAGGTAGATGTTTTTATGTTTTGAATAAAGGATTTGAAACGCTTCAACAAGGATATCCACTCCTTTGAATGGAGCATCAAAAGAAATACATATCAAGACAACAGCCTCCCCAGGGATGCTGAACTTTTTTCGAAAAAGAACCCTATCTTCCTTTGAGCGCACCTTCTCACCGAATAGGCCTAAATAATGCGCGTTCAAGATATCCGGCTTAACACCCCCCGTTAGAAGGGATGATTCCACGGATTTCGAAACAGGCAAAACATGATGATACAGATTATAAGCAAATCTAGCGATATTTTTCTTTTGATACGGGGGCTTGTTATGAACCATGCATATGATACGTCTCGTCCCACACATCCGCGCAATGATCGGAATCACTAACTTTGCATTGCGACCCGTAAAATGGGTGTGCACAATATTGGCCTTGATTTCCCTCAGACAGGACAGACAATTGATAAACATGCGCCATGGATTTCCGTATGTCGGGAAAACCATCACTTCCGCCCCTGACTTTTTTAATTCATCAAGATAAGATTGTGATGACGGCATTGTTTCGTACTGCAAAATTGTTTTATAGCCTTCATCCGAACATTGCTGTATTAAATGGAGAAAGTAGCGTTCCAGCGAGCCGAACTTAAACGACTGCATTCCTGTAAAATGTATAATTTTTTTCATTTGATTTCTAACCTTTAGAGCCTGTCGGATTTAGAACCAGCATCATCGGGCCACAACCTAACAAGTGGAGGTAATTAACTGGCTCTGGTGATAATCATTATCGAACAACTAGCCTTTTGCCGCTAAGCTGACTCGAAAGTTGCTCAGATGGCTTGTTTTTTGGCATATTTTAGCTATTCAAGGCAAACATCCGCTTTAAATTCCATTTGATAGACACAAGTGTCCACTCGCAGGTGACAGCGTCCAGACCTCGCAGGAAAAATTGTCGAAAGCCCAAGATATGTTTGATAATGCCAAATACTGGTTCAACCGTATTCTTGCGTTGCGCGTAAGCCTTGCGGCCGTCGACTGTCTTGAGTTTGTTTCTCATCTTGTCAATCGGCTTTGCAGCTTCCGGGAGTGGCGCAGGGTCGATGAAGCGGGCGGTAAGGGGCTGATTATGTTTTTCCCGATTTGGGGGAACAAAAGGATCAATCCCCGCCTGCTCGATGGACGCCACGTTATCGTCGCTGTAATATCCGGCATCGGCCAGCATGATGTCAATCTTGCCCAATTGCTCTGGCAACTCATTCAAGGCTGCAAGGGTCGGGGTGATCTCTTGCTTGTCGTTTGACGCCTGACTGATGTGAGCTTCGACAATAAGCATTGTAGCAACGTCAACAGTTGCCTGAGCGTTATAAGCCTGGACAAATCCCTTGTCCGAGGACGGCATGATGCGGGATTCTTCGTCAGTCAAATTGACTTGATCTTTTTTTCGAGGTCCCGGCGTTGGTGGTTGTGGCTCACGGCCGGGAGACTTCTTGCCGGTAGATTCAGTTTTTGCACGACGTTCAGCGACTTTCTCTTCGTATTCCTTTTGTTCCTGGGCATATCTTTGTGCTGCTCGCTCCTCAATTGTTACCTTTGCTTTGGCAATGGCATCCAACCGGTCTTTACGGCGACTGAGTTCTTCAGGAATATCCATTCCTTCGGGGATTTCTTCGGAGTCGGCCTGTTCAGCAAGGCGGATGAGTTCATTAACCTCAGCCTTCAATTGCTGCTCGAGTTTATTAGCATGATCCCAGCTCAGGGCATGATGTTTCGAGGCATTGGCTTTTACCTTGGTTCCATCAAGACTGACGGTGCCCAATTTCAAAAGACCCATTTCGCTGGCAAGCATCAAAATCTCTACAAAAAGTGGCTTCAGTTGTTCAAGAAATCGCTTGCGGAAGGCGGCTATGGTATCATGATCAGGATGGGTGTTGACGGAGATGAAACGAAAGGCAACCGAATCATAGGTTGCTTTCTCAATTTTTCGGCTGGAAAATACTCCGGTAGCGTAGCCGTAGAACAATAAAGATAAAAGTATTTCAGGATGATAGGCCTTATGCCCTTTCCCAGCATAGGTCTCCGCAAAAGGTCCGAAATTAAGCTGCGAGACGATATCAACAACAAACGGGGCCAGATGCTTTTCCGGGAGCCAATCTTTAATAGATGGCGGGAAGAGGTACTGTTGTTCTCTAGTTGTAGGTATGAACTTTGGAATCATATTTTTCTCGCTATGTGATTTACTGCTGAATTACATAGAAACTAACCATAAAGATCGTAAAAATCCAATATATATGTTGTTATATCATTATGATACGTTGTATTCTACCAACTTTTTGCTGCCGCAGGATGACTCTAAATCCGACAACCTCCTAGTCAAAATTAATAAACAAGATATCCCTGTCCATCGAGGAAATAAAATCGGCAGTGGTGGTGGAATGCGGTCTGCTGTTTGCCGACAGGGCCATGAAGATGATGTTCTCCTTACAGCATTTGGCAATTTCTCTGCTCGATGTAATTCCTCTGGAGTAGGCAAAAAGAATGATCTTTAAAATGATGCGGGGATCGTAGGCAGGAGCGCCGGTTTCATCGTTTTGAAAACGGATGTCGAAAATGGACAGATCGAGTTCATTCTCGATCAGATAGTTGAGAGAATATTCGAATGTGGCTTTCTGGATCTGCTCCTTGAAAAAGACAGGGATGAACTGTCTCTGGGCATAAGAATACGGCTTATATTTGGCCACTGTAAATCCCCCTTAACAGAGAGGTTGAGCGGTTTATTCGCTAAATTTTCAAAGGATTATACTGCAAACTTGCCGATATTCCGGTGCATTTCTACCTTTTCCTACCGGTTCAACAGGTCCGATAAGTCCTGAGTAAGCGTTCCTTTTCTTATCATCCGGAGGATATGAAAGGGTCGAAATGGATAACAAGAAG
>DOSU01000026.1 GCA_003513895.1 Rikenellaceae bacterium | reverse complement strand
TGACCACCTTGGCTACCTCAGCATTGTGGACGATGAGGGACTTGAACCCCCGACATTCTCTGTGTAAGAGAGACGCTCTAACCAACTGAGCTACCAGTCCGTTGCCCATTATACCAGAGAACAAATCCTTGACAATGGAACTCCATTTTGTATCTATATTAAGAGAACACATAATTTATTCATTATGAATTTCAAAGTAGAAAATGATGAAATAGAGAGAAGAATTCTAAATGCCTTCCCGGTTGAGATCAGGGAAGATGTTATTAATGTAATCAAGCTAATACCTTCAGGTAAAGATCGATCCTTTGCATTGAGTTCAGATGATATTGAGAAGGTTCATGTATTAAATAGCTCACTTTCAATTCCATATCGTATTTATTTTAAAAGACCAGATATTTATTACTTCCCGCCACCTATTACCGAAATTCCAACTATAGACGAATCTAATAAAACAGCTTATTCAATATTTAATTGCATCTATTCGCGTGATGATAATGGATATTTTCGGCAGGCATGTTTGGAAAGACTAATTCCCCTTTCAGATCCCTGGATACCGCCATTTGTCTTAAAACTGTTAAGTGAATATGTCATCGAAATTATTGAAGTTATTGCAGCCAGCGTCGAGAAATTGAATTTTGAATTATATGAAATGTTCATCAGAAATAATCCTTTTTTCATCACAAAAATGAAAAAAAGGATCATCAGTTATTGGGCTTGCTATTTTATACATCAGTACAAAACATTTACTGACTTCCCTGGTTTTATTGCAGGTGAATCTCTCGGCATTTGGACCAGGCAAGAGGTAAGGCGTGTACGTGGTTATTAACAAAATTTTGGTTTATATTTTGGTTTGAGATGAGTCTGATTGGTCCAAGAAAGATAATTCTTGAACCGATAGTATGTATAATGGTTTTTAGTTATTGAATTTTGTTTGTTACTTTTAATCGTATATCGGGGTTTCCATGCTGAACCTGGACATAAGAACCGTACTGCTGAGCTATACCCTTTGCACTTTTATCTGCGCGGTTGTAACTTTCCACCTATGGCGTCAAAATCGCACCAGGTTTGCCGGTCTAGGTTCGTGTATGACAAACTTCATATTGAATTTTGTTGGTATATTATTGCTTTCTTTGCGCGGAATTATTTCAGATTTTCTATCCATTATAGTAGCCAATACACTAATCGCTGCCGGAACTTTGTTCCTTTTAATTGGGTTAACTGCATTTCTTCAGCAAAAACAGAATCAAATTCATAATTTCATTTTGCTAGCTATTTATACAGGTTTACAAACCTGGTTTACCTACGCTCATCCAGATCTTCGATTCAGAACCATTCTTTTTTCCTCTTTGATTGTCATTTTTATTGGGCAAATGGTATGGATGCTTTTTAGAATCCAAGATTCTTTTGTGCAAACTATTGTAAAAGAATTGCGCATTATTAGTATTATTTATGTATTTCTAAGCATTAGCCGCATCATTTACGCTTGTTTCGTCCATATGGGGAATGACCTTCTTGCACCTGGTGCCTTGGAACCATACATTTTTCTTGGGTTTCAATTGGTGTTTGTTTCCACAACTTTCTACTTTTTCCTGATGGTAAATAAACGTCTGGTTCACTCTTTGGAAGAAGATATTAGAATCAGGAAACAAATAGAAACTGATTTGCAGTTAAGCCAGGAAAAATTTTATAAAGCCTTTCATGCAAGCCCAGCATCCGTATTAATTTCTCGGGTCAAAGATGGAAAATTTATTGACATCAATGACAAGTTCCAACAATTAACAGGATACTCGCGTGAAGAGTTACTGTCATCGAATTTACGATCTTTGGAAATGTGGGTAAATCTTAAAGAACGTGACCGTTTGATTCAGTTGTTAAAAACTGAAGGGAATGTTAGAGATTTTGAATTTTTGGCAAAAATAAAGTCCGGTGAAATTGTGACGCTTTCATTTTCGGGTGAAATTATTAAAATTGGCGAAGATGAATGTGTATTATCAATGCTTCTTGATATTTCTGAAAATAAACAGATTGAAGCTGTTTTAAAATTACAGGTTACCTTATGGGAATATTCGGTATCACATACCTCTGGTGAATTAATGCAAAAAGTACTTGATGAGATAGAATACTTAACGAATAGCCAAATAAGTTTCTTCCATTTTCTAGACTCAAAAACCAATTCATTAAAATTGCAGGCTTGGTCAACACGGACCAAAAAGAAATTTTGCAACACTGAAGGTGAAGATAACCATTATCCTGTTGATAAAGCGGGAGTTTGGTGTGATGCCGTAAGATTGAAAAGACCCGTTATCCACAATGATTATGCTTCAATGGTCAACAAAAAGGGGATGCCAAACGGACACTCGCAAGTCGTCCGCGAACTGGTTGTTCCAATCATGCGCGATAATGTAGTGAAAGCAGTTCTTGGCGTTGGCAATAAGCCATCTGATTATCATGAAAAAGATATTGACCTTGTTTCTAATGTTGCCAGTATTGCCTGGTTTGTAATTGTTGAAAAACAGGCTGACGAAGAAATTCAAATGTTGAATGAAAAGCTGGAATCGCTTGCCATGACGGATGATTTAACAAAAATTGCCAACCGCCGCGCC
>DOSU01000043.1:3746-4253 GCA_003513895.1 Rikenellaceae bacterium | reverse complement strand
CATTAATGCAGGGCGTTGATCTGGTCCGATCTGACTGGAAGAGATGTCTGCACTTGCCGATGATTTTTATCTGTCGCCTGCTTTATCATGGTGGAGTTTGGCGGCGATTGGTGCAGGATGCCCGCTTTGTATCGAGAAATGCTATGACCAGGAAGGGTCGTGGAGAGACGAACACCGAGATCGATACCGATGTTTGATGATTAATGAAAAAACGCTGCATTTCTTGCCGGCGTATAATGCGGACAAACCTTATGATTAATAACAAAAAAATATGTGTTGTTTTTCCAGCATATAATGCGGCAAACACCCTGGAAAAAACATTTCACGAAATTCCATTTGATATTGTTGATGATCTTGTTCTTGTGGACGATAATAGCCACGACAAAACCGTAGAAGTTGCAGAGCAGTTAAATATTAGACACATTGTCAGGCATGAGCGAAATTTAGGCTATGGAGGGAATCAAAAATCCTGTTATAAGAAAGCAATGGAAATCGGAGCTGATATTG
>DOSU01000043.1:0-3679 GCA_003513895.1 Rikenellaceae bacterium | reverse complement strand
CGGAGCTGATATTGTTATCATGGTTCACCCTGATTATCAGTACACTCCAAAATTGATTACTGCCATGTCCTCTTTGATCGCTGAGGAGGTATTTGATTGTGTACTTGGTTCACGAATTCTTGGCATTGGTGCCTTGAAGGGTGGAATGCCCAAATATAAATTATTTGCTAATCGATTGCTGACATTATTTCAAAATGTGATGCTCAATTACAAGCTTTCCGAGTACCATACCGGATATAGGGCGTTTTCCAGAAAATTATTGGAAACTCTACCGCTTGAGGCGAACTCGAATGATTTTATTTTTGACAACCAGATGCTTTGCCAGATTATCTATAGACAATTCTCCATAGGTGAGATTACCTGTCCAACTCTTTATTTTAAGGATGCATCATCAATCAGTTTTTCGCGTGCGACCAAATACGGATTTGGTGTTCTTGCTGCATCGTGTCAATATCGAATGCATAAATGGAATGTTCTAAAAAGTCCTGTTTTAGCGCCTTTGGATAATGGGAAACAGGTCTGACTTTTTCTTTCTGACGAATAACAATAATGTTTTCAATTTGTCCGATATGCCAGAATGGCACATTGCTACCTCTAAAGAAGCAATCTAGAGATTATATTACCAATAAGTCATTTCCATTGGTCCAGTGTCAAAGCTGTGAGTGTGTTATTACTGAAGTCGCCAATTGTTCCACTTTTAATGCTCATTATGGTGATATTTATTACAATTCCCCAAAGGGGAAATTTTCACCGATTCTGGAAAAAATATTTAGATGGAATCATCAAAGGAATGCAAAAAAATTATATGAGCGATGGCGCCCTCGAAATATTCTTGAAATAGGTTGCGGGAGGGCCTATCTGCTACGAGAACTTAAGGAACTGGGTGTTGATGTCTTCGCTTTGGAATCAAACGCGGCAGCAGAGTGGATTCTCACCAATGATGCGGTTAATGTAGTAAGTATATCTGATGCTCATACAGATGAATGGCCTTTTGCACCATCTTTTTTTAAGTTTGTGATTTATTGGCATGTGCTGGAACATCTTGCAGATCCAGGTGAAAGCTTAAAGCAAGCAAAGAAAGTGCTTGAAGACGAAGGAATTCTTTGCGTCAGTATTCCTAATGTTTCCAGTTATCAGGCGCGGATGGGCCTGACAACATGGTTTCATTTGGACGTTCCCCGGCATTTGTTTCATTTCAGTAGAAAAGGCATAGTTCAATTACTCGAGCAGAGTGGTTTTCAGGTTATCGATATCAGGTCCGGGGATTTTATTCAGAACCTTTATGGTTGGTTTCAAAGCCTTGCGAATATTGTCACGCCAAATAACTGCAATGGGCTATATCGCTTGATGCAAGGTGGACAACCACTTCGAACAGCATCAAAGATATCGGTTGCCGTTCAATTGCTTACTGCCGTTATCTGGGTGCCTATCGGAATAATTGGGTGTCTTGTTGAGGCAATAACGAAAAATTACGGCAATATTACCGTTTATGCAAGAAAGTCGGAAAAGGACAAGTAGGGTTGGTATCTCTTTGCGATTTTCTAAACTGTTCCTGTCGGAAAGATCAAAAGCAACACCAACTCTTTGTTAATGAATGAAAATTAAAGATTATATATGCTCTCCATCTGCGTTTCAAGGAGGGAAATACAGTATTATTTCCTGGAGTATTCTTGGCCTGTGGTTAGCTGTTGTTCTTTTCGTTTCCTATCACCATGAAATGTGGCGAGATGAGGCGCACTGTCTCTATGTTGCTCTATCTGCGGATTCTTTATGGCAATTGCCGGATGCTGTTAAGAATGAGGGGCATCCAATTATTTGGTATTTGATTTTATGGTTGGGGTACCAAGCAGTTCATACACCTGTAATTTTAAAAATAGTCAGTATTGCCGTTGGATTTATTGCGGTCTTGATTTTTTATCGTTCATCTCCTTTTCCTGTGTGGTTCAAGGTTCTGTTTCTGTTATCTTTCTTGCCTTTTTACGAATACACGGTAATGGCAAGGAATTATGGAATCAGCATGTTGTTATTTTTCTGGTTTGCCTCATTGTATAATAAAAAGCATGAAAAACCTTTCATGTTGGCTTTTGTTCTTTTACTCCTGGCAAATACTAATATCCATTCGACAATATTTGTTTGCCTTTTGGTAGTTTTCTGGATCTACGAAGTCGTCTTCATTGAAAAGTACTCTAATAAACGGTTGAGTTATGCCAAGCAGTTAATATTCCCATTAGGTTTAGTGTTTTTGGGTGTACTCTTTGCTATCCTAACTGTTATTCCCGATCGGAACAGTATCGTACTACAGACTTCTGGAGTCAGTATTTCAAGTGTGTTGAGCGCATTTTTTCAAACAATTATTCATCCAGGAAACTATTATAATGAAGTATTTGCTGGGTTGCCGCCCATTGCAAGAGATCTGCTTATATTTGTATTTGCCGCAGGTCTGCTAGTCAGTCCGATGGCTGGCTTTCTTTTGTTTGTTGGAGCGGTTGGATTAGGATTGTTTTTTTCAATAGGATACAGTGGTGCTTTACGGCATCAGGGGATATTTTTTCTTTACGTAATTACTCTGTACTGGATTGTCTGTCTTAAGATACGGGAAAAGAAAGATTTTGTGCCATTTTTTATGCCAATATTCAAGGTGGTCCTTTATGGTATTATTCAAATTGTCCTCTCTGTTCACATTTTTGGATCATATAAGTACATCGTTCGAGATGTGACAAAAAAAATGAGCTCCAGCAAAGATTTTGGCGTGTTTCTTCAAGAAAATAAACAATTCCATGATGCAATTATAATGGGTGAGCCTGATATTAGGCTGGAATCATTGCCATATTACGCAAAAAATCGTATCTTTGTGCCAAGAAATAACAAGTTTGCCAACTTCATTAAATTAACTCGTGAAAACAAACAGGATCTATCGCTTGGTGAGTTGCATGCTCTTGCGAGATCTTTGTCCGTAAAGGAACAAAAACCTGTTTTGATTGCTCTCGGTCATTTTGGCCTATCCGAGCAGAACCCTCCTTTTGTCAGACATGAACAATACAACCGTACATTTTCCTGGACTGCTGAAGAGTTGAAATGGTTCCGTGATGATACTGTTAAAGTCGCTGAGTTTAAGGAAGATGTGAAAAATGAACGATATGAAGTGTATCTCTTGCAATGATCAATTGCATGATCTCAACATCCGCTTACAAAAAGCCGGCTGGAAGTGTAGATTTATTTCTTTAGTTGAGGTTCGTTATACTCATGGATAACCTCGGGAAAGGAGCTTTGTTATGAGTATAGTCTTATCCCTGTCGCTGTTTGCAATCTTCATAGTAATGTTGTCTCACTTGGTGACAAGGATTCGGCCGATACCCCTTAGTGGTGCCTTGTCTCTCGCTTTTGCCGGTTTTATTGCTCTCGAAAGTATTCTCCTGAATTGTCTGAGTTCATTCCATGGGATCAACAGAGCCTGGCTGCTTGGGGCACATCTGCTGCTTTTCCTGGTGTGGCTTTTGTGGGCTCTAGTTATCGATCGAAAGGGATTTATTAACTACCTTTTTAGATATCTGTGCCTGATTAAAAGGGCAAAGGAGAATAAAGGTCTCCATGTATTGGTCCCGTTGCTGATCCTGCTCGGTTTTGCTGCTTTGCTGTTCGCTCCGAATAATTATGACAGCTTGACTTATCATATGGCCAG
>DOSU01000012.1 GCA_003513895.1 Rikenellaceae bacterium | reverse complement strand
GCGCAAGGCTCGGTCACTGTCTCTTTTACCAGCCCGAATACTATCTTGCCCACCC
Source organism: Rikenellaceae bacterium (assembly GCA_003513895.1). Taxonomy (GTDB): domain Bacteria; phylum Bacteroidota; class Bacteroidia; order Bacteroidales; family UBA932; genus Bact-08. The sequence continues at coordinate 2,775 of DOSU01000012.1, read as the reverse complement.
GATAGAAATTTTAAAGGTTTGGGAAGGCGGACTCGCAAGCCACGGAGGAGCAATTGCAATTTTGCTGACAATGTGGTGGTTTGTGGCAAAATACGGAAAACAATTTAAATTTGATTTTCTGTGGCTGATGGACAGGATTATGATTCCTACGGCACTTACAGCGGCGATGATAAGGCTCGGAAACCTGATGAACTCGGAGATTTACGGAAATCCTACTGACTTGCCCTGGGGGTTTATCTTTACCCTAAGTGGGGAAACCGTTCCTAAGCATCCGACACAGCTTTATGAGGCCTTGGCCTATCTGTCTGTCTTTGTAATATTGCTTTTTATTTACAAAAAGTTTTTGCCGACACTCAAAAGAGGAACCCTGTTTGCGATATTCCTGATTGGGATGTTTGCTTCCCGTTTCTTTATCGAGTTTGCAAAAGAACCGCAGGTTCCATTCGAACAGGGTATGACGCTCAATATGGGGCAATGGCTTAGTATTCCGTTTGTTGCCGGAGGAGTTTTGCTCTTAATCTTCAGCATTTATAAAGGTAAACCCGCTATGATTGAAGCCAGAAAAGTCTCCAAATGACTGCCCTCTAACTGCCTGAAAAACAGGCATATCTTAATTTAACTGGCAGATCAGAGGTTGCGGTCCGATTCGCGGCGCAGGTCGTTCTCTTTTATTGTGTGCCTCTTGTCATATTCTCTCTTTCCTTTTGCCAGAGAAATATTAAGTTTGGCAAATCCGTTTTCGGCAATAAAAAGTCGAGTGGCAATAATTGTCAGCCCCTTTTCACGGGAGCCTCGAAAAAGCCGGTTAAGTTCTTTTTTGTTAAGCAGAAGTTTGCGGTCGCGTCTTGGATCGTGGGCGTTGAATGTCCCCCACCAGTAGTCGGCAATGTGCATATTTTTCACATACAGCTCCTTATTCACGAAATAGCAATAGGAATCCGAAAGAGAGGCCTTGCCCGCACGGATAGATTTAATCTCTGTTCCGGTGAGGATAATACCAGCGGTGAAACTCTCGATATACTCATATTCAAAAGATGCACGCTTGTTTTTAATCTCTATTTTACTCTTTCCTTTAGTCATGGGAGTGCAAAAATAGTGTAAATTTGTGGAATGAACGAAGATTTGATTTGCATTTTGGGTCCAACGGCCTCCGGCAAAACAAAATATGCTGTAAAGCTGGCTCTTGAAACAGGCGGAGAAATTATCTCCGCAGACTCCCGTCAGGTCTACAGGGGAATGGATATCGGAACAGGAAAAGACCTTGCCGACTATTCAGCTGACGGCATCTGCGTTCCTTATCATCTCATAGATATTGCAGAGGCCGGAGAGAAATACAACATCTTCCGGTATCAGCGCGATTTCATAAAAACCTACAAAGACATTGTTGCAAGAGGAAAACAGCCGATTTTGTGCGGAGGCTCCGGCCTCTATATCGAAGCCGCGACAAGATGTTATGCACTTCCCGAGGTGCCGCCGGATCCGAAGCTTAGAGATGAACTTGAAAAACTCACGATGGAGGAGTTATCTGCACGCCTTGCATCTATGAAATCTCTTCATAATGTATCCGACCTGGATAGTAAAAAGCGTGTAATCCGGGCAATTGAAATTGCCGTTTTTGAAAGCAAGAACCCTGTGATACGGGAAGAGCCACTTGTTATTAAAACAAAATATATTGGAATATCTGTCAGCCGGGAAGAGAGAAATGCCAGAATAGACCAAAGACTTAAGGAGCGGCTGCAAAACGGAATGATAGAAGAGGTTGAGCGTCTTATTGCCTCAGGAATTCCCCCCGAAGATTTAATTTACTACGGACTCGAATATAAATTTGTAACTCTATACCTAACAGGGAAGCTTTCTTATGTGGAGATGGAGTTCCAGCTGGCAACAGCAATACATCAGTTTGCCAAAAGGCAGATGACATGGTTCCGCGGAATGGAGCGAAAGGGAGTGCATATTGAATGGATAAGTATTTGAAGATTATACGATTGAAAGATTACGAAACGATATGAAAAAATTAAACATCTCAGCTCTTTTGCTGGTGCTATTCTTTTTGAGCACAAGTTTCTCTCTGGCCCAAACTATTCAGTCGCAGAAATATTATGATGCCGCAACCTTAATGATTCTTGGCAGAGGGTATGACATTCCGGATTCGTCCGTTTCGAAAACAGACAGTATAAGTTATGCTGCCCGTTTTAGCAGATTGCCCATTGAAAGAAAGAGCGAGTTTAGAAAAGACCTTTGGGACATTGGAAGGAGTTCTGCAGGAATAGCCGTAAGATTCTCGTCCAACAGTACTTCAATAGCTGCAAGATGGACTCTCGTCCAAAACGCTTCAATGGGACATATGGCATCTACCGGTATAAAAGGGATGGACCTTTATACTCTTGAAGGAGAAAAGTGGATATACATAGGAACTGCCCGTCCCTCCGCAAAGATTGAGAACAACTCGTTTTTCATAAAGGGAATGAAACCGGAACAGAGGGAATACATTGCATATTTTCCACTTTACGATGGCGTAACGAGTGTCGAAATTGGAATAGACTCCACTGCGCAAATATCTAAACCTAAAAATAATATTCTTGTCCGTCAGCCTGAGAAAAAAGGGTCGATACTTTTTTACGGAACCAGCATAACACAGGGGGGATGTGCTACCCGACCGGGAATGGGCTATACGGCAATTCTCGAAAGAATGACAGGCAGAGAGACTTTTAATCTGGGATTTTCCGGAAACGGCCGCCTCGACAAATCAATGGCAAAAACAATTTGCGACATAAA
>DOSU01000023.1 GCA_003513895.1 Rikenellaceae bacterium | reverse complement strand
CCTCCCCGTCGCCCCTCAAACAATAATTTTCCACAACATCCAAACATATGGCAAAGAAGAACGAAACGACTTCCAAATCTACTTTAAAATCCAAAACAGGCGAAAACACTCCCGCCCCTCAGGGAATGGAGGCTGTTCGTCTTATTGCAGGTCTCTTTTTTGGAGGTCTGAGTATTTATACGTTTATAGCTCTCATTTCCTACATTTTCACCTGGGCAGAGGATCAGTCACTGCTTTCAAATCCGGATGTTTGGAACAGCATTGTTCCGGTTGAAAACGGGGGTGGAAAAATTGGTTTTTTCTGGGCAAATTTTTTAGTGTCAAATCTTTTTGGACTTGGGGCATTTATAATTCCTTTCTTCTTTGGAGCAATTGCAATATATTCTCTTAAAATACGAAAAGTTAAGCTTTTACGAATCTTTTTTCTTTCTGCCTTTGGAGCAATAATTGTATCTGTATTTTTCTCTTATGTATTCGGATTTACCAAGTTTGACGACTGGTTTGGAAATGGAGCAGGAGGGTCATACGGATATTATGTAAACCAATGGCTCATCTCAATGCTTGGCTCGTCGGGTGCCGGACTGCTTATTTCTGTTCTTATGGTACTTTGGTTTGTTCTAATGAGCTATAAGATTGTCATCTGGTTCAACAGGGCAATCGCCGCCATTTTCCATCGCAAACCAAAAGAAAATGTACACGCTGCTCAAGTTGCTGGCTTAGACCCGGCAGAGGAGATAGACCTGACGTCAGCAGTGGAAGATGCTCAGGAAAAGATGGAAGAAGATGCAAAAGTGGGGACTGTTTTTGAGGTAGGAGAATCGCCTCTCGTTGCTTCTGCTGCACCTCCTGTAACTTCTGTCCCATTTGAGGTTATTGATACCCCAAGCTCCGAGAACGGAGATGACTCCGATGAGGACTTTATGAAGGATATTCCTGTTGGCTCTCTTGATACGCTTTTCGATCCAAGACTTGACCTTTCGGATTATAAATGTCCCGGGCTGGATCTTCTGGAAGATTACAAAGACAAAATTTACGATGTTCCGCGCGACGAGCTTGAAATGAACAATCGCAGGATTGTAAAGACTCTAAGCGACTACAAAATTGGTATTGAACGGATTTTTGCACGCCCCGGACCTACAGTGACTCTTTACGAAATTGTGCCTCAGGCCGGTGTTCGTATTTCACAAATCAAAAGGCTGGAAGACGATATTGCTCTTTCACTTGCAGCAAAGGGTGTCCGCATTATTGCCCCCATTCCGGGCACTAATACAGTAGGTATTGAGGTTGCAAATGCACGGCCAAGCGTTGTTCCAATGAAATCGGTACTTGACGAACCGAAATTTCGCAATGCCGCATTTGATTTACCGGTGGTACTAGGCAGAACAATCTCCAATGAACCTATGGTTTTCGACCTCGCAAAGATGCCTCACCTTCTGGTTGCCGGAGCTACCGGACAAGGTAAGTCAGTAGGTCTCAATGCAATAATAACTTCTCTTTTGTATACAAAACACCCGAGCGAACTTAAGTTTGTTCTGGTTGACCCTAAAAAAGTAGAGCTCTCCCTTTATGCAAAACTTGAAAAGCACTTCCTTGCAAAACTCCCGGACGGAGATGATGCAATTATTACAGATACCCAAAAGGTTGTTTATACACTTCGCTCACTCACCATTGAAATGGATGCCCGCTACGATTTACTTAAAATAGCAAAGGTAAGAAATGTAAAAGAGTACAACGAAAAGTTTCTTTCCCGTAAACTGAATCCATTGAAAGGTCATCGGTTTATGCCTTTTATTGTTGTAATTATTGACGAATTTGCCGATTTGATTATGACAGCCGGTCGTGAAGTTGAGGAACCAATCGCTCGTCTTGCACAATTGGCCCGGGCAATTGGCATTCACCTTGTAATCGCCACTCAAAGACCAACAACAAATATTATTACAGGCCTAATAAAGGCTAATTTCCCCGCACGGATTGCCTTCAAAGTTATCTCAAACATTGACTCCCGTACAATTCTCGACACAACCGGTGCCAATCAGTTGATAGGAAGGGGGGATATGCTTATCTCTTCCGGAGTGGATCTTACCCGGGTACAATGCGCATTTGTGGATACAAAAGAGATAGAGCGCATCGTCAATTTTATCAGCGACCAAAGAGGATATTCAACTCCGCATTACCTGCCAGAATATGTTGGCGAGGAGGGAGAAGGATCAGTGGGTGATATCGATTTGGGCAAGAGGGACAAGCTTTTTGAAGAAGCTGCCAAGATGGTGGTTCAATACCAGCAGGGCTCAACTTCTCTCATTCAGCGCAGAATGAACCTCGGATACAACAGAGCCGGCAGAATTATGGATCAGCTCGAAGCCGCAGGTATTGTGGGACCTTCAGAAGGCAGCAAGGCAAGACAGGTTTTGATTACCGATTTTAAATCTTTAGACAGGATTCTTGCTTCTTTAGAGTAATTCAGAATTAAACAGAACTGTACTAGATTACTGCATGAATATTGCATTAATAGATTATGCGAATAATATAAGTAATCATGAATATAAAAAGAGTAGTCGTTCCGAGTAGAATTGTCGATTATAAATTAGGATTTTCACATCTAAATTGTGTTTTAAAAAATAGCGTCAGCAGTCGTTTTACAACTGTTTTTGTGATTCTTCTTTTAGCACTATTTCTTTCTTCGACAAAGAGTTCTGCCCAAAACCCCAAGACAGCAGATATTCTCAGGCAGCTTACCGAAACAATAAAGTCGATGCCTGCAATTGATATGAGTTTTGAACTCATTCAGAATACATCGGCAAGTGACCAAAATGGATTCTCAGGTGGCAAAGCCACATCGAATTCTAATAGATTAACAGAAGATAAAGTCACCTCAAGTTCTAACAAAGCAGGAACGCCAATTTACAAAGGAATTGTTAATGCACAAGAGACTTCATATAAGCTTTCAAACCCGGAATTGGAGCTTTATTGTGACGGCACAACAAAATGGATTCTGAATGTTACCGCCAAAGAACTTATCATAGTTCCCAACGATCCATCTGCAACTGATATTGTAGAGAATCCGCTTGGATTTCTCACATCACTGAATAAGGGATATGAGTACCCTTCAAGAGTCACTTCGATATCAACCAACGGAAAGCAGCTTTGGATTATTGACCTTACTCCTGTAAACAAGAGGCTCGCATATAAGTCAATTTCTGTTGGGGTTGAGAAAAACAGTTATATTCCCAGAATGATAAAGTATATTGCCAAAGACGGCTCTTCATATATTATCAATATCACCGGATTCGAAAGAGTCAATACACTCCGCCCGAAAGATTATTTTAAATTTCCGTCTTTCCGACTAACGGGGCTTCAGGTAAACGATATGAGGTAGATCGGTGAGCTTTCCATGTACAGTCAACAAACTTCAGGACCGGATTTCGATAAGAATGATTTGCCTAA
>DOSU01000119.1:10361-11801 GCA_003513895.1 Rikenellaceae bacterium | reverse complement strand
GTCTGCTTGTTTTATCCAAAACAAGGACCGTAACATCATTCGTCTTTGCATCAACAATAAATTTAAGACGCACGTCGCCGTTCAGCACAGGAGCTGAAGCTGCTTGTTCAGCAGGTTTAGCTTGTTCAGCAGGTCTTTCTTGCTGAACGCTATCTCCATGTGTTGATACTTCAACGGGTCTTGGCGCTTCAACCTGTACAGGTCCAGAGCCAAAATCAACTTGCCCTACTTTGTTTACCGAATTTACTGACATTTTTCCCTCCGGCATCATGCCTGAGATCTTGAATCTGATTGGTACAATAACCAGGTCCTTCTGGTTAATCTAACCTAAGTATAAAGACTTGCGTAAAGTGATGTTATCCATGCAGAATTTGTATTTTGCGTATTAGTTAGTAAATCCATCTGCGACTGAACATCGGCATAATACTTGATCAATACTTGTTCACGGGCATCCAATCTTTTATTCATACTTACAATAGAATTACCAACTTCAATCGTCTTTTTTGCGTTCGCCTTAATGAGTTGATCTACATAAGATGTTGTGCCAGTATATTTATCCAATTTTGAAGTGACTGCTGACATCACACGATCCATTACAGAAATTACATCAGAATAATTATTATTTAGGGCGTTTTCCAATTTGGAACTATCAGTAATGGACATAGTCAAATTGCTATCAACAGTGATGCCAATATCTTTAAGAGATTTGAAAACTGTTGCTGTTGAATCAGAACTGCCCACCAGGCTGAAAAGTGAATTTCTTAAACTAACTATAGACTGGTCGCCTGATAAAGATCCTCTCGTGTAAGTATTATCAGCATTTTTTGTTACCGCTAAATTTGTACTAATATAACTTTGCAGAGTATTAAAATTGGTTATAAGTGAGTTTATTGCTGTTTTTTGTGATGTGTTGTCTGAGGCAATATTAAGCGTTGCCGATTTGCCTTGTGCGTCAGAAGCAAGATTTAATGTCACTCCACTTATCACATCGGTTAGTGCAGAATTCTGTGATCGAGTAACAGACAATCCATTCACTTTGAAAGTCGCATTACGTGCAGATTGCATAATATTTTTAAAGCTGGTGCCTGTCAAAACACCCAATTCTTCCAATACAGCACCGCTTGCTTGAATTTGGTGTGACTCACCTGTAAATTTAGAACTTAAGACCATTTGTTTGTTAACTACAGTTGCAATAACTTCATTCCCAGAAGCATATTTTCCAGAATTGATAGCATATGCAATATCATTTAATGACATGCCTGTAGTAACAGTTACTTCGGCACCTTTAGCTTGATAATTGATGCTCGTGGCGCCGCTCATTTTACTTTTCGCTACGAATTTTGTAGAATCAGTTCCAAAATCAATGGTTAACCCACGGCCTGTCGAATAAGTAGTTCCATCTGTGGGAATTGTTTGCCATGAACTAGTAAAACTGGTGGT
>DOSU01000119.1:9054-10299 GCA_003513895.1 Rikenellaceae bacterium | reverse complement strand
AGAACTAGTAAAACTGGTGGTACTAGCTCCACTTGCAATTTTTGCCGCGGTGCCCTCACTGTCAACAAGCCTAAACTGCCAAACACCAGTTGCGTTCTGTTGAGTTTCGATGTAATAAGTTCCGTTTCCAAGTTCTTTTTGCCCTGTTGCGATGACATCACTTGTTTCAACTTGTGAAATTGTATCAACTGCTTGAAGATCAACTACTGCACTTCGGTTTTGAGTGCCGCCAATATATATAGTTCCGCTTTTAGATAATGCCTGATCTGAATACTCTTGCTGATCTGATCTTACGCGATCAGCCAGGGCAAGACTTATTTCTGAGATATCGTATGAGGATGCAACTGCGCTGCTTGAAGATGCTGCGCTAATAATTGTGGTACCTTCTACAATATTCGAAACTGAAACTGTTCTTCCAGCTTTCAATGTATAAAAAGGATCGGTACTTACCAACGCTTTTGAAGAGGTTCGCAATGCATCCAGTTTAGTTTTTAGATCAGCATAGATCGCACGCTGAGCTTGTAATGCAGTTTGTTGTGTTTCCAGCTTGGTTAATGGAGCGCTTTCCATTTGAATTTGATAATCAATCAAAGTCTGGTAAGTCGAATCCAGTGATGTAAGGCTGGTTGCGGATGTAGTAGATGAAGTAACGGCCATTTTTGCACCTCTTTTGAAGCTTTTTCTTTTACCGGAGGTAATGCTTCAATAACCGGTCTAACTTTAAATAGCAATCATAAATTCTTGCTTTAATACCTATTCACATTAACGGACATATTTGAATAAACTTTACTTAAATTGATGACCAATTTCTCAAACAGGTATTTTGTAATTAAAGAACGAAGCCGGCCCAAATAACTGGGCCGGCTCCAAAAACTATTGTGGTAATTATTTGAAGAGGGAGAGCAGGAATTGAGGAGCAGCATTAGCCTGGGCTAACATTGCAGTTGAAGTCTGCTGCAAAATCGTCAGCTTGCTCGCATTCACTTGCTCTTCTGCCATATTGGCGTTCATGATACGGTTGTAAGAAGCTTCAATGTTGATTTGTGAAGAAGAAACCTGATCTTCTTTGAAGGTCAATGAACCGGTCAAGGAGCCAATCTTGGAGAGTTGTGAATTCACCAAAACCATTGCATCGTCAATCTTCTTCATGTAAGCCGCAAAGTCATCCGCATTAGACACCGCCACCGTGCCGTTTAGACCGGTTAGATCCATATCCACGCCAGCGCCGGCTGCAGCTACTGAATG
>DOSU01000119.1:8593-8839 GCA_003513895.1 Rikenellaceae bacterium | reverse complement strand
CCGAAATCAATGGTACCACCAGCAGTAGTTCCGTCGTAAGCAACGGTTACCGAACTTCCATAAGCGGCTCCCAGGCTATCCAACAATGTTGCGGTGACCGAGGTGCCACCGGCTGAGATAGTGTAAGAGACTGTATAGCTGCCATCTACCAAAGCAGTACCGGTCGTTCCAGTTCCGCTAAGATCAGCAGTCATATCTGCTCCGATTACAGAGGTACCCACGATGCTTGCATCTACGGGATCAGTA
>DOSU01000119.1:3278-8526 GCA_003513895.1 Rikenellaceae bacterium | reverse complement strand
GCTTGCATCTACGGGATCAGTACCAACCTGGCCAGAAGCAAGTGCAACAGAGATACCATTACCAAAGTTGATGGTCGCGCCAACTGAAGCAGAATACGTGCCTGTGACTGCACTTCCAACTGCTGAACCTGCAAGAGAGAGTTGGGATGAATAGGTGTATCCATCGGTTGAATTTCCAGAAACTGTGGTTGTAACTGTATAGGAGGTGCCAGTTGAGGCTTCGGTTCCGGTTGCAGTAACAACACTTGCAGTGTAAACGGTTCCGATGCTACTCTGTGCTATTGTCGCTGAAGTGGCTGCAACAGCATCGTTCAAGAGACCCAAGGCTGAGGCTTGCATATCAGCTAAACCATATAATTTTGTGGTTTCGCCATAGTCAGCACCAGTTTGGAAAGTCAAAGCATTCGCTAAATCATTGTAGTTGCCGCCGATGAGTTTCTTGTCGCTCCATTTGGTTTGAGCAACAATGTCGTTAATTTGGTTTGCATAAGACAACAACTGTTCTTTAACGATTGCACGTTCTTCGGTGCCATTGGTGTCATTTGCAGCATTTTCAGTGATCATACGCATTGAATTCAAGATGTCGGTCAAACGACCTAAACCTGATTCAGCAACAGCCAAAAGGTTTTTGGCATCACCAATGTTTGAAAGAGCAACTTTCAAACCTTCGCTGCGAGACATCATTTTTGTGGAAATCGCCAACCCAGCGGGATCATCTGCTGCGCTGTTGATTCTTTTACCAGTCGCCAGACGAGTCTGGTGAATGGAAAGTTGTTTGTTGATGTTAGTCAACGCGTACAGCGCATTCATAGCGCCAATATTGCCAGCAATTCTAGTTACATCATTATCAGCCATTTCAAACCTCCATGTTTGAGTAAATCTGTTTGGGGATCCTTCCCCATTTGGGTGAGCTGTTTTTTTCAAGTACCGGGGTTCAGCTCTTGTTGTCCGATACTCTTATTGCTAGGGGGTAAAACTTTTTTTTCTTCGATAAGCACACTCCATTTGAATGTATCTTTCTACAGTCATTAACGGAAGAAGTACCAGAAACTTTAGCCTTATATCTTAATGTTTAATATATTCTTAAATTTGACTTAGTTTCGCCTTCTATTTAAGAAATTTCACTCTATAAAAATAATCTCGGATATAATTTTATTGACTTACTTTTTGGGGTTTAAAAATAATATATCATTTTAGGAGAATTATGATCCCATCAGGAAACTTGGAAACTAAATCAGATACCGATGTCTTTATTGAAATTCGCAAAAGATTATTGGAACCCCCTTATAAAGATGTGGTTAAAATCAAGGAATTTGTCTCCCTTTTAAACGGCCAAACAATTGGTTTGGTTGTAAATGTTGAAGGGGTGGATTTACTAATAAAATCAGTAATTGATATGTATTTGATAAGTAATATTTATATCCAGAAAGTTTATGATCTTTTATTAACAGCTCCTACCATAGTTGTTGATATCGGCGCCAATGTTGGTTATTCTGCATTATGGTTTGCTAAGAATAATTTTGTGAAAAAGGTTTTTGCGTTTGAACCCGTAAAACCAACGTTTGAACAAGCTCTGGAATCGGTTCAATTGAATCCGTTGTTTAAAGAAAAAGTTGATTTTAGAAATATTGGCATTTCAGACAGAAACCAAACCTCTTCCATATTGTATTTTAAAGATCACCATACGATTTCTTCTGTGTTGTTTACGGATCCTCGAAAAATTACCACACATGGAAATCCCCCAAGCTCAGTGAATATTGAACTTGTAAATGCAAAACCAATTATGGATGAAATTATTACTTACCAGAACCAGCAAAACTGCAAATTGGTTATGAAGATAGATTGTGAAGGCTCAGAATATGCAATTTTTGATAAATTTGATTTAAAAATTTGGAATGCCATTGATGTAATTCTCATGGAAGTGCATGGTGAAAAATATCGAGATATATTGAAAAAACTTGCGGATCACGGTTTCGAAGTTTTTTCAATCAACCATCAAAAACACCAAATGTTTGGGCATCTCTGCGACGTCTATGCAATTAAATCACATCAAAGTAAGATGTAATAAGTATTTTTTATACTTATCTGTTGAACAAAAAGAGACTTATACACATACCTTATAAGTCTCTTTGCATTAATATTCTAAAAATAGATATTAATTAATATATTGAATTACTTCTGAAGCGCAATATGATGCTCGATATATTCTTGCAGGTTCGATAAGGCTGTAACTACTTCAGGTAAATTGAGAGTCTTTGCTTCCAAGACTTTCGATATGACAAATTGTCTTAAATCTTCATTCAACCATTTTTCATGTTCCTTCAAGAATATGACAACATTTTCTGAATTCACGATGCTGTTAAATTTTTCTGACAGTGTCAATTCGGTTGTTTTCACGGAATCGTTTGGAAACCAATCATTATTGTGAATAATCTCTTGAACATCCAAGAAATCAGGAATCCCTGCTAATAATGAACTATATAGATGTGTCGCCGAATAAAACTCATTTTTTGAGCCATAATAATCAGCCAATAAACACTTAAGTTCATAATCATAAGGCGCGATTTCAAGCAATTTCTTTGCATAATCAATCGCTTTTTTATCTTGTTTTGTTTTGAAAAATAGCTTTATGATACTTCTTCCAGCAGGTAAATAATTTGGAACAGATTTTAGGATTGCCTCCATTAAATATATGGCTTCACTTGATCTGCCAAGATGATTTAATACAATCGCATGATTATGAATAGCCGGTAAATACGAAGCGGATATCGCATGAGCCGATGCAAATTCTCTCCTTGCCTCTTCATAACGTTCTGAACGCATAAATAACATCCCTTTAATATTCATAAAAACAGGATGATTTGGAAATTCATTTAGAGCGCGTTGTAATGTATCAAGGACCGTTGAGTAATTTCCTTTTTTAAAATGATCACCTATTTGAAAAATATACTCGCTCATTTTATCGGTAAGGGTAATGTTTTTTTCCAATGAAGCTCGTAATTCTTCAACTGACCTATACCCTTCGGGCAAATGTTTTTTAACTGCGTGGTATTGTTCCATGCCTGAAACAAGTTGGTTTCTATGTTCTGCAGATCCAGGAGAATTAAGATACAGCCCAAGTGTTTCAGGTAAATGGTAAAACTCTTCTGATTTGGCAATTCTTAGCCAATATTCATAATCACCGGCTGAAGTGTAAAAAGGATCGAAGTAACCATATTTGGCATGAAGTTCTTTTCGCCAAAGAGGTTGCGGTCCAATGAAACAATTTTTATACATCCGTTCACGATTGAAATCACTAAATAAGAAATACCCAGAAATAGGAGCTGTTTCCAAGTTAGCATTTTCTTGAGTTGTAATAATTACATCGTTATATACAAGTGAAATATGTTCTTTTTCGTCTAGTATTTTTGACAACTTTTCTAAAGCGGATGGAAAATGTCGATCATCCACATTTGCATTTGTTATATATTTACCGCGCGCGTGTTTTATTCCACGATTCCAGGCTGCATAAATAGTTTCTTTCTTTTCGGTTCTGATATAAACAATATTATCGAACCGTGATTGAAATTCAGTCACGATGCTTTTTTCATTTTGTTCAGAGGCACTATCAATAACGATGATTTCAATCTCTTTGGCAATTGTCTGTGATTCAAGGTCTTCCAAACATCCCTTTATGAACCTCTCACCTCTATAAGTTGAAATAATGGCTGATATTTTATAATTACGATCATCTGAATTATCAATCACAGTCTCATCAGGTAAACCTGCGCTGATAACAGTTGGAGGGACTTCTTTCTTTGTTGGATCCAGGAAAACTTCTCGATAATCCACTTTAGGAAATTCAGGTAATTTCCCATCCAGAGTTGCATCGTAGATTCTTCTTTCGTGATTATTCAGGAATAAATTAGCAAGATGGTATCCTTGTTCTGATCGATCAAGATCAGGCAAATGCCAATGAGTACCTGTGTTGAAGTATTCAGGTGAAAAATGATTTGGGTCTTCTCCATTTGCTACAACTTCTTGATTGGGTTTTCCCTCAGCAGTGTAATTATGGTCTACCCCAATCAGGTAAATTTCTGAAAAACCAAGGTAATAAGCCAATTGCATACAAACGTATGTAACCGTCCATCCCTCAAAAATTCCTTTGTTAGGGTCTTCAGAAAAAACCCACTGGTTTAGTGAATCGAGAAAATGGAGCTTTGAATTTGGTTTAAAAAACTTTTCTCCGCTTTTACTTAGAAATTTAGGGCTTGGAATTGCCATGATCTCATTGATGCTTTGTGAGATCACTAAAGGATTAACACACACATAATAACTGGGAATAAAATCAAATTTTTCAAAGCCAAGATAAATTCTATTTGTTGCAAAAGTGTACTCGTTTTTCAAAAATGATAAATCCATTTTGTTCAAACTTGGACCATTACCAATGATGACACACCTTTTACCGGCATGAATGTTATGATATTTTTGCATTGGACCTGGATTTACGTTAGCAACAGTTTGCGGTTTCGATTTCATTAATATCTCCATGCTCCCCAAATTGAGTAAATTGTAACTAGTTTAGATACTTCGCAATTAATGCGCCAATTTCTGTGTCATCAGGCTCAAATTTTAAATACAACATCAACGCAAACAACCCATCTTTTATTTTTCCGCTTTCAAGCCAATTCAATCCCACTTTTTTAATCCCCTGAACAGGTGTCAGCAGCATTAATTTTGAAATTTGTTCCACATTATTTTGATAACTCGAATTTCCGGGTTCTTTTATGAACGCTTCAACTGCTTTAATAAGCGCTTTCTCATTGTCTTTTTCTTTGAGTGCCATCAATGATTCCAGGTTAGATGCAAATGGCAATTCAGAATTAATTAATCGAGATTCCTCAATTAGTATCTGTGCAAAATTAAGGTTATTAAGTTGAATTTGACAATTTGCCAAATCCAAATAGTCTTGAGCCGTAAGTTCGCTTTTCGATGCAGCCCTAAGAATATTAGAGTAAGTTTCGATGTATTTTAGATTTTCTTTTGGGGTTTTTGCCAAAATCCGCAATTGCTCTGCCGAGAACGAATCAACATCTTCATAATGTTTTTCACTGTTTTGATTATCAGATTGTTCGCTAATACTCTTCTTTAGTTTTTTGGCTTGAAGGTAATACTTACGAGCTTTGTCATTTTCTTTTAATAAAACACAAGTTTCTGCCATAAGCTGTAAACATTCAACCTGGTTATATTTATCCGGGAAAAGTACATC
>DOSU01000119.1:0-3212 GCA_003513895.1 Rikenellaceae bacterium | reverse complement strand
ATCCGGGAAAAGTACATCGGAAAAAGTTAACTTCGTTGTATATCTTTTTAGGGTCCAATCAAAGATCTTGTTCGCACGCTTCCAATCACCCCTATTGAATAGATATATTTGACCTATAAACTGCATCATGCAGGAATAAACGTTAAAATCCACCTGTGCATCTAGTAAAATATTTATTAAATCAATATCCCTTTTTTGAAAAACATATTGCTGACACAAAGCGATATAAGCTAGACCCATATATTTTACCGGTGATGCGTCGTCTGGAATATCTTTTACACCCCTTTCCAAATCGCTTATTGCATCAGTTTTCCGAGGTGTATTGAGAAGCAATAGACCTCGAACAAGACGAACATAAAAATCTTCTGGATGCTTCTCTAAATATTGAGAACAAACGCTAATATTGCGTTCGGTTTTTCTTTCAGAAGAACCTTCTTCGACAAACTCATATCCTGAATGTAAAAATTCTACATTTGTCAGGCATTGAACAAGCCCCAATTTTGCAGCACTAAGTGCTACTGTCTCATGAATTGGATAATGGTATATAATGCCCAAATTGTTTTTGATCAAGCGAACGTTTTCTACTGTTTGAACCCCATTTTTCAATTTACTGACTGTTGGACATAAATAAATATCTGCCACCCCACTATTTATACAGTGCAGTAGTTTTGCTTTTTCAGGTTCTTCGATGTACTCATCAGCATCGGTACGGAGAATCCACTCACAACTGGCAAAACTTAAACTTACATTTCTTGCTTCTGCAAAATCATTCGTCCACTCAAAAAACTCAACTCTTGCTCCATAGCTTTTTGCTATTTCAACAGTTCGATCAGTTGAGCCAGTATCTACAATCACTATTTCTTTTACAATATCTTTGAAAGAATCCAAACATCTTGGCAGGTCCTTTTCTTCGTTTTTTACAATTAAAACAAGCGAGATATCGGGGAATTTTTCAGGCCTTACAGTATTATCAAATCGCCGAAATACTGTTTTTCCAACTACTTTGGAACTTTGTTCAGTGATTAATCTACTTGCCGTGTCATTATCTGGATAATCCAATAGTTCTTTAAAGGCAAACAATCTCGCTTGCCGTCTCTTATTCATTCTTAATAAGCATAAGGCAATACTAAGTTGCAATCCGCGAGGATTATTTTCTTTCTGATAAATTGAAAGATAAAGGTTATATGCACCTACATAGTCACCCTTATCATATGCATCTCTTGCCTTTTTTTGTGTATCCTTATCAGAAAGTTCTAATTCTGTAGATAAATGATTTTTTAAACTCATTTCTTCCCTCGAATATTCTCTTCCCAGTTATGAAGATTACAAAATATTTTTTTTATTACACAATTAACCCAATACCTTAAAGGGCTTTGCCTATCAAATTATTCTTTTACTTAAGCAGTATAGCAACATAAATATTCAAATAAATAAAATTACTATAAAAAGTTCATATTCAAAAGTATAAAAGGTGTAAATATTTATTAAAACTTGCCGATTATAATAAGTTAGATGTTTCGATTAATTGCATTTATAAAAAATCATGAGGTAGAAAAATGGAATCTTTTGTTGCTGATCCAATTGAATCTTCATCAGTTTTATCTAACAAGGAAAAATCTATAATTAATTGGAAACAAGTTGGTTCTTTCATTGGATTAACTTTTGGTCTTACATGGGCACTCAATCTTGTAATTTATCTAAACGGAGGATTAAATAATCCTTCGGTTGTAATTAGCCTGCAATTCCAAATGCTGCTGCCGGCATTCTCAGCCATGGTCTTGGGAATGTTCTTTTTTAAGGACAGCCCAATTTATTACAAGACCAACCACACAACTTCCAGATGGTTTATATGGTACTTCATTCTTTTTACTTTAATGTACCTGGCTATCTTCGTCGCTACATTACTTAATCCATCCTTATTATTATCACTCAACACTTTACTGCTCCTTCCTGGAATAATTGGATTGGTTCTGCTCATTGTTTTGCGCCTTGTGGGTGGAAAAGAATCGTTCTCAAGCGTCAATATGGCGGGAGGAAAAGCCAAATATTGGTTGATCTTTGGCCTGGGTATTCTGGTTTACACCGGTTTGCAAACTGTTTTATCCTGGTTGTTCAAAATGGGGACTCCTGTTGATTTATCCATGCTGCAAACCCAGGCTTCAATGTCTGGTATGTCTTTTCCAGTTTTCATGATAATTGTTGCTGCTCAAACAGTAATACTTGGACCCTTCCTTGGACTGGTCGTTACCTTTGGAGAAGAATACGGCTGGCGTGGTTATCTGCAATCAGCCTTGATAAAAATTGGAAAAATAAAAGGCATTATTCTTGTTGGAATTATATGGGGCATCTGGCATATGCCTGTCATTTTGATGGGATACAACTATCCTTCTCACCCAATTTTGGGGTCATTCCTGTTCATCCTTTATTGTGTCGGCCTGGCTTTCATTTTAGGATATGCCGTACTAAAAACTAAAGCCGTCTGGTTGGCTGCCTTTCTACATGCGTTGTTTAATCAGTCTCTTAGTTACTTTATGGGAATTTTCTACACTCCAACGGACACAGCCAACTCCTTCGGCATCGGTTGGCCATCAATCATCGTACTTCTTCTACTTACATTGTTAATTCTTCGCGATCCAGTTTGGAAAGAAACCGAAGACTAAATTTGAAAAAAACTCTCCATTGAAGGAGAGTTTTTCGTTTAACTGTTTGCAATGATATTTTTCACTTTGGCGATTTCTTCTTTTTTCTTTGTTGCCGACCAATTGTATTCATCCGCCATGATGTCGGCGAATTCTTCGATAACATCTTCAGAAGCATTACCAAGCCACATGATGGTGGATCTGCGAATAAACAGATCATCGAGGTGCAAGGGTTTCTCATTCTGCAGAATATAAACCAATTCTCCAGAATTCCAATTTGGGATGGATTTCAACATCTTGCCTTTGTTTTTCTCGATATGGTTTGCAATCTTCTCCGCATAGGTGCCATAGCGAGTTAATAATTCTTTGCCATATTCTTCTGTGAATCCATATTTCGAAACCAGGTTATTGATGTAGGATTCTTTTTGAGCTTTGGATAAGGGTAGGTTTTTGCCCCCTCGTATCGGAAGACTCTCTGTACTTTTCTCTTTGGTTTTACCCAAACTGGTCATAACTTTAGCTGCAACCTGCTCGGAGAAGGCCCTGAAGCTGGTCCATTTGCCGCCGACAAGA
>DOSU01000059.1:38854-44841 GCA_003513895.1 Rikenellaceae bacterium | reverse complement strand
GAGGCAACAACCGGCTCCAGTCTAATCTGGGAAACGGTCCCTCCAAATTTCTCTCCCGGGTAGGTGTCAACTGTGAAGTCGGCATATTGTCCAATCTTTATTCTTCCTATATCTGCCTCATCCACCTTTGCTTCAACCTGCATCTTGGTAAGGTCATTTGCAATTGTAAAGAGGGTGGGAGTGTTGAATGATGCAGCTACTGTCTGCCCCTCGTCAACTGCACGGTTTAGTACTCTTCCGGAAATCGGAGAGTATATGTCGGCATATGAGAGGTTAATAAGTGCCTGCTGAAGGTCGGCTTTAGAATTTGCTACCGAGTTTACGGCACTTGTAAGGCGATTGGTTGCGTCCTCAAGACTTGCAGCGGTCGCGGCATTCTTATCGTAAAGTGTTTTAATCCTGTTGTAATTTTGTCTCGCAAACAGCGAATCGCTTTTTGCATTGTTCAGCGAAGACCTGCTTTGTCTTGCCCTCTCCGTAAGTGTCGATTTGTCTAGCTCTGCCAGCAAATCTCCCTTTTTTACCTGAGAGTTGAAATCGGCATAAATCCTCTTAACAATTCCAGAAACCTGAGTTCCTACATCAACTTTTATAACCGGCTGGATATTGCCGCTTGCGGTTACGGTAAGCTCAAATTCCCCTTCGCGGGCGACATACGTTATTAGCTGAACATCCGGGTTTTTATCTTTTATTATAAACGGGATTGCAATCAAAACTATGACTACTATACCTACTATCGAAATGATAATTTTCTTTTTCATTATTTTTTTATTTGTTTAAATCACTATTTCAAGACCCATATACACATCCAGCACTTTCCTGTTAAGGAGAAAGCTGTACTTGCTTTGCAGATAATTGCTCAATGCATTCAGGTAGTTGTTTTGCTGCTGAAGCATATCTGTTGTTGTTATGAGACCCTCGTTATATTGCAGCCGGTATGAATCGAAGTTCTCTTTATATGCGTTATACCCGGTTTCGGCTGCGCTGAATTTATTCTGCTCTGCAACAACTCCATTGTATTCCTGTTCAAGCTGCGTGCGGATGCTCATTTCGGTTTCTTTAGCCTCAATTTCTGCCTGTTCGCGGCGATACTGACTTTGTTTGATACCTGATTTTACCTTCCCCCTGTTCCATACAGGAATTGAAATACTCACAGAAATCTGTTCATTTAAATTGTTTCCGAACTGGCTGCTCCACGATGATGTTCCTCCGGTATACCCCGAAGAGACAGAACCTCCGATTGAAATTGCAGGAGTCAATCCTCCTTTAGCAATTTTTAAATCCAGATTGGCCATGTCTATATTTTGACGGCTTATTTCGATGTCCGGCAGCCAGGCAAGTGTCTCTCCCAGAAATTTTGTCAACTCCGGCAGTGGAAGGGCATCTGCGTAAATACCGGAATTGGGAGCCACAACCTCAATGTTTTTTGAAGGATCTATACTCAGGTAGTTTTTTAACTCAAGCAGTGCACTCTCCCGTTTCACCTCACTATTGACATAATTGAAACGGTCGCTTGCCAGCTGTGCTTCTAGTAACATATAGTCACTTTTCAGTATTTTGCCGGCACTAAATTGAACTTCGCCCAACTTGCACTGCTCTTCACTTATCTTTAAAACTTCCTGTTGATATTTCCGGAGTTCTTCATTCATGAGCACAGACAAAAAAGATTTAATAACACTTATAGCAAGTTGATTTTGAGACTGGGATATTTTTGTACCGGATTGTTCCATAAGCAGCTGGTTCTTACGGATACTATTTCTGCTTTGACCGCCGTTATATAAGTTTGCCTGGGAGTTAATGCTGTAATTGCCGTTTAAACTTGTATTAGCGCCCTGGTTGTTTTGGCCGTTAGATACTCCCTGCGAAAGCGATCCGCTCAAATTTGGAAGCAAATCCCTTTTGGACTGCTGCAGCTCCTCTTCGGCGCTGCTCTTGCTAATAATAAGCTTTTGCTGATTAAAATTATTTTCAAGAGCATAATTAATAGCATCATTGAGTGTCAGTTTTAAAACGGGCGGGCCCTGCTGGGCAAAAGCTGTTAAACCTGTAAATAATAGAATAATTGTAAATATTCTTTTCATTATAAATTCTTTTAACTTGTTGGTGCAAAACTAAGAAGGGGGCAGCGCGCCCCCAACCAAAATCTATGCACAACTCTGTTTCATCGACAGAATGTAAACAATTGCCGACAAGCCGGATATCTTCAATACTCTCTTTTTTAGTAATTCTGATATACACGGATAGATTTTGTGTCGCTGTTAATGCCTGTGAAAATTCCGAATCCGTTTTTTACGTTCACAATAACTTCGGAAGGCGATCCTGAGCTGTTACCCGAAGCCTGGCACATAATTAAATATTCCGGCTGAATTTTTAACAGGACAACTTTGTGCTTTCCATAATAAGAAAATGACCTGGATGGAATCTGGACGGAAGAACCATTCGTTGGGTCAAGCTGAAAAGCAGTATCCGGGGGAGTGTCATTATTCCATATCTGTTTGGGCTCGGCCTCTTCATTTATTACTGCGACAACATAATAACTGTTATCAGGATTGTCCCATGTAACTTCCAGCTGGCCCATAGGATCTGCCTTGGTTGGTTGGCCCATTCCCTGAAAGCCACCAATTATAATTGTTGTGGCAGATATTTTCATGTTTTGCGGTTTCGCTGGAATCTCGGTTTTTGCAGAAACAGGAAGGTCGCCATAAGTGAAACTGATTGAATATTCGTGACCCTCTTTTGCAAGAATACTCTCATTTGAGTATTTGCCTTCACTTTTGGAAGTTAAAACATAGTCTATTTTATCATTTTCGTCGATTAAAGTAATATTGAGTTTGTCAATGTCTTCACTTGAAAAATCAACATCATCCATAAACGGGATTAATTTCGATATTGTTATAACCGGAGGCTGTCCCTCGTGCAAAAATCCTTCAACGACGGGCCTGTCATTAAATTCTGATACAAGAGTAGGCTCACAGCCAGTGAGCAGAGCAACTAAAATTATTGGGATTAAAAAAGGTTTTTTCATCTTTTAAAACTTAAATATTAATGAAACATTAGGTGTGATGCTCAGGTAATTTATGTTACTCTCGAGTATAGTGTTTCCTGCCAGTTGGAATTGCTTTGAGCTCACATTTTTCCGGTTATAGGCATTGAACAGGGAAACGCTCACTGCATTCTGCCGCCCTATGGAGCCAAATACATTGAAACGGAATGTAGCTGCCAAATCTAACCGGTGGTAATCCGGTAACCTGAATGTGTTTTTATCGCTAACTGCATAAAATGTCTCTTTAAGGCCGTCTGCCTGAGTAATAGTATATGCTCCCAATGGTGCTGTATATGGCCTACCGGTAGAGAATATCCAGGTTGCGGAAAAGTCGAAATTTCCAAACTTATATATTAAAACACTTTTTAATTCGTGTGTTACATCCTGGTATGCAAAGTAATATTTTGAAGACTGTTCCGGGAATCTGTTTTTTACCTGTGCAAGAGTATAGCTAATCCATCCGCTTAAATTTCCGGATTTTTTCTGTGCCAGAAATTCCAACCCTGTTGAGTAGCCGTCGCCTGTGAAAAATTGTTCGGATACCTGAGCGGAGCCGTCCGGAAACTGCGATCTCTGAAACCTAAGCGTATATTCGGAAATCGTCTGATTGAGCTTATAGTAGCCCTCTACGCTAAAAATGTAATTGGGAAGGTCGTAGTTTAGTCCAATGTTAAGGTGTTTTGAACTGCTCACCGGTATGTCGGCATTATCCGAAAGAATCCAGAAATCGGCATTGCCGGACATCACATCTTCCCGGATAACCCGGTTTGCATATTGATAATAGAGACCTGTTGCAGCGTTAAGCGTGAGGTTATTGTTAAGCAGATAACTTATTCCGAGACGGGGCTCAATATAAATTTTATTTGAAAGCGAGTAATAGCTGGCTCTAAGGCCAGGGGTGAAAACGAGGTTATTGTTTAGAAACTTTATCTTATCCTGGAAATACAGTCCGCCAAGAAATGCCTTGTTTGCTTTATTTAGTATTGAAGAGGTGTCATTCTGGGAGTATTTGTAATTTATATCGTAGTATGTCCCTGAAGCACCAAATTCTAACAGGTTTTTTTCGTTAAGCGAATATTTCCAGTCACTTTTCATACTAAAATCAACCAGACTGTTTTCCTCAAGTATGCCGTTTTTTATTTTTTCACTCACGCCGTCTTCCTTGATAGTAATGGAGCGGGTTTGATCACGAGTACTATAAAAATTTGAGTAACTCATCAAATAATTTGAAGTTAGTTTCTCGTTATTCTTCCTTGCCCAACGGATGCTGCCGCCGATATTTCCATAGCGTGAATAATCGGAGTTGTCCATAGTAATGGACCTGTCATCGCTACTTCCGTCTGGAGGGGCAGGCATGTTTTTGGGAAACTTAAACTGAGGTGTGTTGTCGAGGTAGTCTGTCCCATTAAAAATACTCAGCGAGACAATGTCTTTTTTTGTGGGACTATATGTGATTTTGCCGTTGAGGTCATAAAAGTATGAAGTAGGCTGCGAACTGCCCATTCTCTGTGGCCTGGGTACTGCGTCTTCGGAGTCTTCCTCGGTATATTGGCTTGATATTTTATTATACAGATATCCCTGATATGAACGACGAAAAGCAACCAGTGAGGTGATTTTCTTGCCTATGGGAACTTCGGCATAAACATTCATGCTCAGTAAACTTATTTCTCCTCCTAAAGTGGCCTTTTTTGAATTGCCGTCTTTTGCGGTAATTTCGGTAACACTGGAAAGCCGCCCTCCATACTTGGATTCAAAACCTCCCTTGTACAGCTGAACATCTTTTATGGCATTTGAATTAAATGCACTGTAGAAACCGTGAAGGTGGTCTACATAATAGACAGTGAAACCATCGTAAAGGATAAGATTTTGATCCGGTGTGCCTCCCCTTACATACATGCCGGAACTGTTCTCATTTGACGCGCTTACTCCCGGCATCAACTGAAACCCACGCATTATGTCTTTTTCTCCGACATTCGGCAAAACTTTTAGCGCCATGGGAGACATCTTCATTTTATGCTCCCCGGTATATTGCTGAAGGGCCTTGTCGTCTTTCCGGCCCACTATGAAAACCGCAGCAATGTCCTGAGTTTGAGGTTCCATTTCGACATATAGCCTTGTGTTCTCTTTAGATGGCTTAAGGTTAATCCTTTGCGTCTGATATCCTAAATATGTAATTACTATTGTTGATGTATCAGCAGGCACTTTCTCAATGGTAAAATTACCATTAGGGTCAGTTGAAACGCCATGTGTTGTTCCTGAGATATGCACAGAGGCATAGGGAATTCTTTCTCCGTTTGTCTTGTCAATAATGTCCCCGGACAAAGTAAAGTTCCTTTTAACAGGAGTTAGCTTCTCTTTTGATTTCTTTTCCGCGACCTTAACTTCGACTTTTTCAATTGATTTGCTTTTTATTAAACTGTCCAGACGCTCTTTGTCCTTCCCAATGAATATGTAGCCATCTTCGCTTAAGTGATATTCCATCTCCCAAACGGATTTAAACATATTGAGCATGCCATTGATTGTTCGTTCCTCCTGAGAGTTTATTGACCCTTTGTAACGGGACATGTGATTCTTGTCGTACACAAATCGAATACTCATGTCCTTGCTCATCATTTCCAGGATGTCAACCATGTTACCCCTGTAATCCTTTCTTATTCTCAGATTTCCTACTGTTTGCGCTGAGGCGGCAGTTGTGATAAAAATTAAAAAAAATGACAAAAAATGTCTTTGTACAAATCTCATAATTAAAGGATAAACTTAAATTAGACCAGCTTCACCGGGTGAAGTAATTATCACAGCTAATCTATTTATCCATTCATTCTTAATCCAGATATATGGACTAAACGACATATTTCATCGATAGAAATGTACATTTTGTCTATGAGCGGCCGCCAGCCCCGCATGGCGGCGTGTCGGGAGTCAGAAACTCCACTTGAGCCGCAGG
>DOSU01000059.1:35959-38773 GCA_003513895.1 Rikenellaceae bacterium | reverse complement strand
TTGAGCCGCAGGAAACCCATATTGAAATGGTCTGTCTGCCCTTTAATGAATTGGCCCGAAAATGACTGGGCAATTAAAGAAAAGTCAAGATTCTCGGTTATTGAATAGGAAAGGTTGGGACCGATGAATATGCCATTGAGCCTTGGAAAGTACATAACGGCCAGCGAAACATTAAATAGCGGAGTAACGGGATAACTTCCCTGCATCATAATTGAAAAATCGGTAAAAGAGAGGTTTTTGGCAGACAGATTCATGTTGTAATAGTCTGCAAAACTTGTGATTTTTTTTAATGATTTCCCTGGCAGTCAGTTGTTGAGAATATGCTGTGGATGAAGAGAATGCTGCAATGCATAAAACTAAGCAGCCGGTTATAGCAAATCTATAGTTCATATTATGTTTGCTTAAAAACTTTATTGATGCTTCGGGAACTATACAAATATAGATAGATTTCTCAAAATGGTTATCTTTGCGGCCGGATAAGTCGATTACATCGAAAAATATATTTCACAGTTAAAATAAATGAATATGAAAAAACTGATTGTTTTATCTTCTTTTATGATGTTTGCTTTTTACATGATTTTTCCGGCAAATATCTTTGCTCAAAACACAACTCAATCCTCAAAAGCCATGGAATCATATATTTATTGCGAAATCATAGGAATTGAGAAACTTATGAGCAACAAAGTTACTGTAAGAATTGACTTCGGACAGAATACTAAATTTGCCGAAGATACCCGTTTGCGTGACGAATCTGGCAATGTAATAGTCTTCAATTCCATGGTTGACGCAATGAACTGGATGGGCGGACAAGGATGGGAATTTGTACAGGCCTATGTAGTTTCCGTTGCTCAGGGCAGTAATGTATTTCATTGGTTGTTAAAGTTAAACACTAAACTGCTATCGCCTGAAGAACTGGATCAGGTAAAAGGAATGTTCAAGACTAAGCGGACATTTGGCATATGATTCCTAAAAATCGAATCGCTAATAAGGAAGATATATTTCAATATAATTTAAATAAGATTTTATGAGTTTTACACATGAAGTTGAAGGAATGATTTGCGTCGCTCAAGGTGCAAATCACGGCTCGGCACCCATCCCGGAAGAGGGTAAATGGGTTAAGGCAAAAGAGGTTAAGGATATTTCGGGTTTGACCCACGGTGTTGGCTGGTGTGCTCCTCAGCAAGGTGCCTGCAAACTTACGTTGAATGTTAAAGAGGGTATTATTCAGGAGGCTCTGATAGAAACAATCGGCTGTTCCGGTATGACCCATTCGGCAGCAATGGCTTCGGAGATTCTTCCCGGAAAAACCATTCTGGAAGCACTAAACACAGACCTGGTTTGCGATGCAATAAATACTGCCATGCGCGAACTGTTTCTGCAGATAGTTTATGGACGTACACAAACTGCATTTTCCGAAGGCGGGTTGCCAATTGGAGCAGGTCTTGAAGATCTTGGAAAAGGTCTCAGAAGCGTTACTGCCACAATGTATGGTACAGTAGCAAAAGGTCCGCGCTATCTTGAAATGGCCGAAGGTTATGTTACCAAAATTGGACTTGATGCCAACAATGAGATTATCGGTTACGAATTTGTGAGCCTTGGCCGTATGATGGATATGATCAAAGGCGGAACAGATGCAAACGAAGCAGTTAAAAAGGCTTCGGGCAAATATGGCCGCATAGATGAAGCAGTAGTAGTTATTGACCCACGTAAACAATAGGAGGAACAGACAATGCCATTATTTGAAAGCTACGACAGACGAATTAACAAAATAAACAAGGTACTTAATTCGTACGGCATCTCATCTTTGGAAGAGGCCAGAAAAATATGCGACGAACAAGGCGTAGACGTATATAAGATTGTAAAGGACATTCAGCCTATAGCATTCGAGAATGCTATGTGGTCATATATCGTTGGTGCTGCTATTGCAATTAAAAAAGGACAGACAGAAGCTGCAGATATCGCTGCTACACTTGGCGAAGGTCTTCAGGCATTCTGCATCCCTGGTTCTGTTGCCGACGACCGCAAAGTAGGTACAGGACACGGAAACCTTGCAGCCATGCTGCTTCGCGAAGAGACAAAATGTTTTGCATTTCTTGCGGGACACGAATCCTTTGCTGCTGCAGAAGGTGCAATTGGTATAGCAAAATCGGCAAACCGCGTTCGTAAAGAGCCATTGCGTGTTATCTTAAATGGTTTAGGCAAAGACGCTGCAAAAATCATATCAAGAATCAACGGATTTACATATGTGCAGACTCAGTTCGATTACGCCACAGGCGAATTGAAAGAGGTAAACCGCACCGCTTATTCAGTTGGAGATAAGGCAAAGGTGAACTGCTATGGTGCCGATGATGTACGCGAAGGTGTTGCAATCATGCATAGCGAAGGAGTAGATGTTTCAATTACAGGAAACTCAACGAACCCTACCCGTTTTCAGCATCCTGTTGCCGGAACATACAAGAAAGAGTGCTGGGAGCAAGGCAAAAAGTATTTCTCAGTAGCTTCAGGCGGAGGTACAGGCCGTACGCTTCACCCCGATAATATGGCCGCCGGCCCTGCCTCTTACGGTATGACCGACACTATGGGCCGTATGCACTCCGATGCTCAGTTTGCCGGTTCGTCATCCGTTCCTGCACACGTGGAGATGATGGGACTTATTGGCATGGGCAACAACCCAATGGTTGGCGCATCTGTATCAGTTGCTGTGGCAATATCTTTGTCCTGGAAAAAGTAAAGCGGGCAGGTCAATTGTGCAAGATTATTCGCAAAGTCGATTTGTAAATAGCACATTATTAAGCAGTAAGGCAAAATCAAGAG
>DOSU01000059.1:26491-35867 GCA_003513895.1 Rikenellaceae bacterium | reverse complement strand
TACTACTCTCTTGATTTTGCCTTTTTAACTGACAATCAAGTCCTTACCCTATCAATTTGAATTCGTATGCAAAAATTGTCATTCAATTGACTGAATTTAGTCAGGACTTTTTGCTTTTTCTCCTTTTTCTGAATTTTTTCCACAGATAAACTGCCACAGCGACAATAATGTAAAGTGGCCAAAGCTTAATCAGGAAAATGAGGAGGTCTACAAAACCGAACCATCCTTTTGAGAAGGACTGTTTTAGCTCCTGCCAAAATCCTGTTCTTTTGGAAGGGTTGTATTTGAACTCTTTTTCTTTTACTATGGTGAGCTCTAAAGTGCTGAAATTTACCTGATCGCTCAAATAGTTGAGCCTTCCTGTGGTACTTTCAATCTCCTCTTCGAGCGCACGGATCTGCTCCTCTATCTCAAGTATCTCCTTTACATTCCTTGCCTGTTTAAGCAAATCCCTGTAACGGATCAAATAGCTTTTTTTATTGGCGAGCCTTGTTTCAAGATCGATGAACTGGTCTGTTACATCGCGTGCCTGTATCGATTTGTTCAATATCTCCTTTTCCCCAGACTCAACCTGAGCGATAAATTTTTCAAATTTATCGCCGGGAATCCGAATGCTCAACGTGAATATCGATTCTGTTTCTGCATTGTCTAATGTTTCATTTGCATAGTACCCGCCATTTGATTTCACAAGAGAATCAACTTTCTGCTTGGTCTTCTCAAGTTCCTGAGTGGCGATACCCATTTTGCCATCCTTAATTATTTTTTTGTTGACAACGGCAACAGGAGTGTTAACCGGCTGATCGGGAACACTTGAAACCGAAGCGACAGGAGGAGGTGAAGCTTCATAGCTCTTCGCAAGAGGAATCATCTCCTCTTCGACCATGATATTGTTGTCACTGTCCGTAAGAACGACCGAGTCGTCTTTTGAATTGCATGAAATAATAAGAACCGATAAACAGATGAGGCGGATTAGATTTTTCATAGCGATAAGATTAATTAATCTTAAAGTTAGAAAAAAATAGCCAATTACAAATCCTGCTTTATTTCACAAGCGGTCACCGGTTTTGCAATTTCTGTGGGCGGCACTTTCCCGGAATACATTCTGGCATATGCAGCAGTAAATTCTGCACCAAAGAACAGAATCATTGAAGAGTACGATACCCACAAAAGAATTAATATAATAGATCCGGCTGTTCCATAGACCGAAGCGGGATGAGCTGTTCCAAAATAGAAGGCAAGAGCCGTTTTGCCTATTGTAAAGAGACTCCCGGCAACGAAAGATCCCAGCCAAACGTGTTTCCATTTAATTTTCGCATCAGGCAGAATTTTGAACATCATTGCAAAGAGGGCAGATATTATAGCCAGTGAAAAAACAAAATTGAAAACACTATAAATCATTACCATTATACCTGCCGAATCTGCTTTAATCCAATTACCCATTGCAGCAAGTGCAGTTGAAATAACAAGCGAAACTAAAAGCAAAAATGCTATAGCCAGTATCAGCCCGAATGAAAAAAGCCTTGATTTAAGAATAAGTATAATTCCTTTTTGAGGAGCTACTTTAACCTGCCAAATCATATTTAACGATTTTTGCAATTCCACGAATACACCGGTGGCCCCAACCAGCAAAATAACAATGCCGATAAGTGTACCCATAAACGTCGATTTGGCTTCGCTTGCAGTTATAAGCATTCCGCCAATCTGCGAAGAAATATCGGTACCCATAGTGTCTGATACCTGTGCCAGTATACTTTGGTTTACAACATCCTTTTCGAAAAAATATCCGGTCAGAGTGACAACAAGAAATAATAACCCCGGTATGCTGAAGACGGCATAATATGCAATAACGGCACTTTGCCGGAACGGATCTTTTATGAACCATTCCTTAAAAGTTTCTTTAAGCAGCTTTCCAATATTATTAATTATTATCCGCATATTTTCATTTAACCAATGACAAACTCAAAAACTTTTGAAGCTGATTGTTGAATTCGGTGTGATTCTCCATATTGCTTAAATGCCCGGCGTGCTCAAGCACAACCATAAAAGAACCCTTTACTTTATCGTGCATATACTTTGCGGCCGCAGGAGGAGTTATTTTATCTTCACTGCCAACCATAATGAGCACCGGCACAATTATCGCACTTAGCCTGCTGCAGGTCTCTTTGCGCGAGGCCAACGCCGATATTGTTTTGCAGATTGTTTGCCTGGAAATATTTGCAATTTCCTCCTTCATAACGGCAATTTCAGCTCCAATTGTCGAAAAAGCTTCAGGTGCGAAAAGATTATTTATAACCTCTTCGGCATATTCAACCGTTCCGTTCTTTTTAATGGAAGCAATTGTAAGCATCCTTTTTGCTTTGGATTCAGGGGTATCTGCCATACAGGAAGTGTCGCAGAGTACCAGCGCCTCAAAACGGTCCGGATGACTGGAGATGGCCCTCAAAGCTATATATCCGCCCATAGACAATCCGCATAATATTGCTTTATCAAGCCGGATAGCATCCATAAAACAGATAAGGTCTCTTTCAAAAAGTTCGATAGAAGAGTCCTGACTCTTATCATCGGAGTGGCCGTATCCGCGTATGTCGTAGGCAATTACGCGATAATTGGCCTTAAGTTCTTCCATCTGACGCACCCACATAGATTTATTGAAAGGAAAGCCGTGAATGAATATGATTGCCGGGGCATCTTTCGGTCCCAGATCGTAGAAACTTACTTTAATATTATTCGGCGGAATTCGGACAGTGTTTTCAAGATATCGCATTGCTTGTTATGTTTTTTAATCAGCTGTTTATCAGCAATATGCTATTTGGGATGGCAGATGGAATCTGCAAACCCACAGACGCAAACCCACCCGGCCGAGTCTACTATGACTCGTCCTTTGTTGTGCGTACAAGGCTGATTCCGGCGATGAAGAATATAATTCCCAGTACGCCGTAAATCAACAATGCTTTATAATCGTGCGTGCCGCCGGAGTTGTTCACAAAAATTACAGCGGCATAAATAAGACCTGCTATTCCAAGCACAGTAAGTAGTGCCCCGAAAATTCTTTTAATGTTCATGATTCCTGCGTTATAGATTTATATCTTTCAGAAAGTCTAAAAGTCCAAAAATCCTAAGAAGCCAAATGATAACAATTATCACAACTACGATATTCAGGATTTTTTTGATTTTCCCATCCATTGGGATGTAGGTGTTTACCAGCCATAAAACAACACCGGCAATAATTAATACGAGTAATACAGTTAAGAGTGGCATAATAATGATTTTTTAAGTACGCCCCAAAGATAAACTTCCAATGATTTTAAAAGTTACAAAACAATGGTAAAAAGTTATATAATTCCACTAGTTTTTTAAGTAGTTATAAATCAAACTTGAACCTCATCCTTATCCCGTATTTGGAAACATTTGGATTGTCCATATAAGAAAGCCGTCTCACCAGATCTACGCGGAGAACATTAAAGATGTTGGAAATCCCAACGCTCACCTCTATGTATGGAGTATTGCCGAGGGAGAATGTGGTTGGATTGCCGGACAAATCTGTCGGGAACTTGAAAAGATCGGGCTGGAGGTCTGGATTGTTGTGCTTGCTTAGGCTGCCGTACAAAATTTTGAATGTAATATTTTCTCTTAACCCCAGCCTGTTAAAAAGTGGAATTTTGTTGAAAAGAAATCCATTAAAGCAGTGGTCCATATTCAGAGTGACATACTGGTCGCTAACAAATTCAAGGAAATTCATCAGGTTGTATGAGGTGGCCTGATAAATATATGATTGATTGGCATTGTGAATAATAAGCAGAGGATATGGAACCTTACCAAACACTTTTCCCGCCTCGAAAATAACCGATGTGTAACCCAATACCGAAGGATAAAATCGTTTATAAACATTAAATCTTAAATTGTGATAGTTATAATCGTTCCCTAAGAATTTAGAACCGTAGAAATATTTAAGCTGAAAAATCGGATACAAATTTGGGATGGGCGACCGGAATTGTTTTTTCTGATAGTATTCTTCATTTGGAGCATATCGTAAAGTAAGTCCTGCCTCGGCGATATTAATATATGGGATGTTGTTTGTAACAGACAAATAGTTGGTTTTGTTAAAATTCAAATTGCCTCCCGGCGAAAGACGGCTGAAGCTGTATCCGATATTGTAGGAAAAATGGTTTAGGAATTCATGCAGGTAATCAATCTTCAATGTTTTATGATAAAATATCTTGTCGTCCACACCCCTCTTTAAAGAGAGAAATGCACTCCCTTCATGTACGAAATGGAGTTCCTGTCCGGGAACTTTAGTGTCGGACTGGTAATTTACTTTGATGCTTCTGACCGGAAAATCCGGAATAGACCTCTCGGAAAAAGAGTAGGCAACTCCTAAGTTGTATTTGATTTTATTGTCTTTAAATCCGTATGCAACATATCCGTCCATTTTGATTTTTTTGCTGAAATCCGGTGTGGTCCACCCTCCAAGCCTTACTCTTGATCCTTCAATTGCGTTGAAACTGTAAAAAGTACTTACCGGTCCTATTACGACAGGTCCTAAATCGTGGTGGCTGGCAATGACGAGCCGGGAGAAATTCATAATCCGGATAAATGTAGGAGCCCGTTTTAAGGTGTCGATAGTTGTATAGATACCTTGTTCCGGTTTACTGAGTTGCTGGTGCCGGTTTTGGACCCAATACATATCTGTTTGCGGTACGGAATCTATGTGCGGGGATTGCTTTCTAAAGTCGTTGTCGGAGATTTCCTTGTTGATTGAATAGTTTTTGTAAGAGACACTTCTTTGTCCGTATATTCCAAGTCCGGTTTTGTTTGCTCCGAAGTCAATTGCGAGCTCGTCCTTTGTTAAAACCCATCCTTCATTTTTGTAGTTTTCAAACTCCTGAACAATTTTGGTATCCTGAACCCAGTCCAGATTTATCTTTGCATTCACTGCCATGTCCAGTTTTTTTACTGCGTACGTGCCATCCATTGTCACAAACAGATAGCCCTGAAAAAGCATGTCGGTTTTATTTCTGGGTGTAAAAAAAAGCCTTATACATTTTCTGCTTTCAATGTTTACGGTGTCTATTATAAAATATCTGTAGAAAACAGGAGAAGTTTTCGCTATCGGGCTTATAAACTGATTGGTGAGAAACATGATGCTGTTGTCGTATATATCAATGTCCTCGTAAAGATGATCAATATAGCCGGTCATTCCCTCGTTGTTCAGGTACTCCTCTATATTCACCATTTTATTTGCCTTAACAACTTCATTGATGGCCCGTGGATCTTTTCTGTAGTAGTAGTCCGAAATTGTCTCTTTGATGTAAATGGGGAGTATCTCTTTGCCCGGTTTCATTGTGGTATCCATGTTTTCAAAGATGAACCTGATCTTACCCAGAATCTTGCTTTTTTTGAGTTTAGGAGAAATATTGCTAAAAGCAAACTGAATCTTTTCATATTTTTCATATTGCAGGAAATCAAAACCTTCATACCTGTTTTTATCCTTGTACTTAATTATACTGTCGATAATGGAAACAGCAGGGTTCCCCTTGTTCCGGTATTTGATTTTTTGTGCTTTTATAACAACTTCGCTCAGAGAAGTTGAAGTTGGATTGAGAACTATAGTAATGTATGCGCTTGGGCCTGTTGTAATTTTTAAAACTTCCGGTTTGTAACCCATATGGGACACTTTTAATACCGGTGAAGGGCTGTTGGTGAGCAGTAAAAATTTACCTTGAGAATCGGAGCTTACCCCTTCGGTAGTTCCGTCTACAACAATAGTAACATAAGGTATGGGATCTTTGGTTTTAGAATCCGTCACAATCCCTTTGAACATTGTTTTTGAAACGGGTTGTGCCAGGAGTGATGTTCCTGCAGTCAAAAGGCAGGAAATTAGAAGCAGTATGATCCTGAATTTGCCCATTGAAAAGTCTTTATTTATTCAAAGGTAATCCATTTCCTTAAAAATTTTCAATTTGGAGTATAATCAAAAAAAATATTGTGTAACTTTCTCAAAATCCCGAAGCTATGAAAATGCTATTAGTACTAATGTCAATTCTAATATCTGTCTCACTTTTCGGCCAGACGGCAGATGTTTTTTACAACAGCGGGCTGGACAAACACAACAAAAAAGACTATAACGGAGCCATTAGTGATTATTCAAACGCAGTAAAACTGAATCCCCTTCTGGCGATTGCCTGGTACAACATGGCATCTGCAAAACTTTCGCTTGAAGACTACAACGGCGCTCTGGACGACTATACGAAGTCTATTGAACTCAAACCGGAAGATGCCGAAGCTCTTTTCTACAGGGGACAAGCAAAGGAGGGTCTTAGAAAATACCGGGATGCGATAGAGGATTACATCCGCGCAATCCAGATTGATTCGACAAATGCAAAGGCCTGGTTTAGCAGAGGATCAATGAAAATCAAACTTCGATACTACGAAGAGGCAATTTTCGATCTTACCAAAGCAATTGACCTGGATCCAAGAAATCCGGAAGCTTTTTACAACAGGGCCGAAGCCAGAAGACTCACTTTTGACTATTATGGAGCAATTTCGGACTACTCACGCGATATTGACATGAGTCCCAATGATGTCTACGCCTTTATAAACAGAGGACTGTGCAAATCCAACCTTAAGGATTTTGCCGGTGCACAAGCCGACTATACAAAAGCTGTTGATTCCGATCCTGATTTACTGTCGGGCTGGTACAACAGGGGTGTAACAAAATTTGCTCTTGAAGATTACGATGGAGCAATTGCCGACTTTACAAAAGCGCTGGAAATGAGTCCTAATCTTACTGCAGCTTACAACAACAGAGGGCTTTCAAAATTTTCGCTAAAGGACCTCACCGGTGCAATCTCGGATTACAACAAAGCACTGGGAATAGATCCGGCAAACTCTAAAGCATATTTAAACAGAGGAGTTGCAAAACAAAATGCCGGAGACAAAGCAGGAGCTTGCGAAGACTGGAAAAAAGCCGGCGAGCTGGGAGAAAAGGAAGCTTTCGCTTTAATAAAAGAGTTTTGCACTGAATAATGGCCATCGGCAGTATGATTCCTGGAGAACTTCTCTCCCTTAACAACATGTTTTCGTCCCTTCGCTCTCGTAATTACCGCCTCTATTTTGCGGGCCAGGGAATCTCGCTTATAGGAACATGGATGCAGAATATAGCACTTGGCTGGCTTGTCTACAGGCTCTCCGGGTCTGTTTTTCTTCTTGGACTTATCGGATTCACAACACAAATACCAACATTTATCTTCACCCCTTTTACAGGAGTGATTACAGACAGATACAACCGCCACAGAATCATGGTGCTGGCGCAGGTCTTCTTTATGCTTCAGGCTTTTGCCATGGCCTTTCTTGTATTATTTAATTTAATTGAGGTTTGGCATATAATTGTTCTTAGCCTTGTCTTCGGGGTAATAAGCGCATTCGATGCACCGGCCAGGCAGTCCCTTGTAGTAGACCTCATCAACAAACCCGAAGACCTTGGAAATGCTATAGCCCTCAATTCTGCACTTTTTAACGGAGCGAGGCTCATTGGTCCGGCCATTGCAGGACTAACTATTGCTGCGGTTGGAGAGGGGATATGTTTCTTGTTGAATGCATTGAGCTTTGTTGCAGTTATTATTGCACTTATGCAGATAAAGATAAAGCCAAAATCTGCTCCTTCCATTCAGGCTCCATTTGGAGAGAGTTTTCGCAAAGGACTCAGATACACATTCAGCACAATTCAAATCAGGCAGCTGATTATTCTTCTTGCTATGCTCAGCCTTGCTGCTTTTCCGTATATTATTATGCTGCCTGCATATGCCAAAGAGGTTTTGGGAGGGGGAGCCGATACGCTAGGATTTCTAATGTCTGCACTGGGTGCCGGAGCGCTTGTTTCCGCGCTTTATATGGCTTCAAGAAAAGGGGTTCACGGATTGGAAAGAATTATAGGCATCAATACTATTCTGCTGGGACTGGCAATTCTTCTCGTCTCTTTCTCCTCCATTCTATATGTATCCCTGGTACTTATGGCTATTGCAGGACTTACAATGATTCTGCTGCTCTCTTCAATAAATACTCTGCTTCAAACGACCACAAGCGAAGATATGCGCGGCAGGGTTATGAGTTTTTATGCTATGGCCTTAATGGGTACCCAACCAATTGGCAACCTTATCTCCGGCTCTGTTGCAAGCGGAATAGGCATTAGTTTTACACTCGCCATCGGTGGTGTATCTACTGTTTTTGCAGGCATATGGTATATGAAAAAGAGAACCTGACCTATTTTTTCTTGCAGGTATTTATTCCAAAAAGTGTGTAAAGAGGGCAGAAGCTGAAAACACTCGTTAGAAAAAATACTGCAGCAAATATTATCAGAACAATAGCCAGTGTTCCTTCAATAATTTTCGCAAAGTAAAGCGCAAAAATAACAAACCCAATCGCGATGCGTATCGATTTGTCAATGGTGCCCATGTTTGGTTTCATCTTATTTGTTTTTGTTAAAGTTAGTTATTTAGCTGGGAATACTGATACTGTTTATCTCTTTTATTAGCACATCTTTGCTTTTTATCCCTACCA
Organism: Rikenellaceae bacterium; assembly: GCA_003513895.1. Lineage (GTDB taxonomy): Bacteria > Bacteroidota > Bacteroidia > Bacteroidales > UBA932 > Bact-08. The sequence continues at coordinate 27,311 of DOSU01000059.1, read as the reverse complement.
ATCGCTTTATTTCTGATCCGTTTTTGAACAGAATAAGAGTCGGAATACTGCGGACATTGTATTTTTGAGCCAAAGACTGGTACTCCTCTATGTTAACTTTCCCCACATATGCATTTCCTGTAAGATCCCCTGCGACATCATTCAAAACAGGCGCCATCATTCTGCAGGGTGCACACCAGCTTGCCCAGAAATCCACTAAAACCACCTTTCCTTTAAGTTGCTGACCGATATTTTTATCGGTGAGAGTAATTATTTTGTCGTGGTCGGCCACAAGAGGAGTATTCTTCATCTTTGAGTAGGATCTGTACATGAAAATTCCAAGAATAATCAGGACTGCTATAATTATAATAGTTGTTTGCATTAATTGTTCATTTTTTTCTTCAGTTCATTAAGGTATGCCGATGATGCAAGCGCCGCTATTGTTCCGTCGCCAACGGCAGTAGTTACCTGCCTGAATTTTTTTGTAATACTGTCTCCGGCAGCATAAACGCCTTCGACACTTGTAGACATATCGTTCTTTACAACAATCTCTCCCCATTGGTTAAGTTCCACCTTCCCTTTAAGAAATTCAGTATTTGGGACATAGCCTATAAAAATAAATGTCCCGTCTGTTTTGAAGTTTGTCACTTCTCCGGTTTTAATGTTCTTTATATCTACGCTTTGAAGGCTCTCTTCGCCATAGAAACGGCTGATTGTAGACTCCATTACAAAGCTTATTTTTGGATTTTGACGAGCCTCCTCTATAGCATGTTCAAATGCCTGAAAGTGGTCGAACTGGTGCACTATGGTCACTTTACTTGCATATTTTGTAAGAGAAACC
>DOSU01000059.1:21878-26403 GCA_003513895.1 Rikenellaceae bacterium | reverse complement strand
AAACCGCCTCTTCAAGTGCAGAGTTTCCTCCCCCCACAACAACAATTTCCCTGTCTGTGAAGAAATCCCCGTCACAAGTTGCACAGTATGAAATTCCGCGCCCCTTAAGATTGTCTTCGCCCGGTACCCCAAGTGTCCTTGACCGCCCTCCGGTTGTAATAATTGTTATGTTTGATGTATAAATGGTTCCGTCCGATAAAACAAACCTCTTGACATCTCCCGAAAGTTCCATTTCTGATATTGATATGTTGGATTTTATCTCACATCCAAAAGAGAGGGCCTGCTTTTTCATGATATTTCCGAGCTGGTACCCGCTAATACTTTCTACTCCCGGATAATTAGCAATTTCATGGGTGAGAACCATTTGGCCCCCCACTGTGCCTTCGTTGAGAATAAGTGTTTTAACCCTTGCACGGGAAAGGTACATGCCGGCAGTTAAACCGGCAGGACCTCCTCCAACTACAATTGCATCAAAATGATTATTGTCTCCAATCATCTTATTAACCTTTTGACGGAGCACCAAACTCTTTGTTAAGTATCGATGTTACCTGCTCTTTGTTTTGAATGCTTGATGTTGCTTTTACAACCTTGCCGTTTTTGTAGTAGATTGTAAAGGGAATGCCCATAAAACCTCTCACTTCGGCCAGGTTTCTTATTACATGCGATTCCGGATTGTCAAACTCCATGTCGCAAAATTTCACATGTTTGTATTCGCCTTCTATCTCTTCTGCAATTCCGTAAACAGGGATGCACATTGGCCCCATTCGCCCGCAAACTACCATTACATTTTCATTTTCACTGAGTACTTTTGCATGATCGGCTGCCGATTCAATGTGTTTTAGATTTGTGTATAACATAATTTAATTTTTTAATATTTATTGATTATTAATCTGATGCAAAGGTAAGGGTGTAAAACAAACAGACCTAGGATTTGCCTCTCTGGCTCGACAGTCCGGGGGTTGATATAGCACAACTTTATTCTTGAAATAGATTAACTTTGCATTAACTAAAAGAGATAAATCAAATGAAAACCATACTAGAAAGTGATAAAGAATATGTTTGTGACATCCAGGCACCTTGCTTCCAGATGCTGGTTCCCGAGGAGATGGAACTCGTTAAAGCAAGCAAAACTCAGGTTCAGTTCCGGAAAGGAGACTCTCTCACTAAACAGGGAGCATTTGCATCATATATTTTGTTTGTGATAAATGGTCTTTGCCGTCAATATACAGAAGGGAATGGTTCTAAAAATTTCAATCTTAGAATAGTTCAGCCGGGCGAATTTGTAGGACTGTCTGCTGTATTCACAAAAAACATTTTCAGCTATTCAACCGTAGCTCTCACAGATTGTCATGCATTCCTGATAGAAAAAGAGGCAATTGCCAAATTGATAGAGCGTAACGGACTCTTCGGACTAAATATTATTAAACGCTATTGTGAACAAAATGTGAATCTCTTTTCGACATTGCAAACTGTCCTTAACAAACAAATGAACGGCCGTATTGCAGAAACTCTTTTATATCTGGACTCAATCAGGGAAAATCACTCCGATATTTTCCTGCTTCTTTCAAGAAAGGACATTGCAGACTTTGCCTCCATATCTATGGAAAGTGCAGTAAAACTTCTAAAAAGTTTTGAAAAAGACGGAATAATTGAACTGCAAGACAAAAACATCATAATAAAAGACAAACATTCGCTGGAGAATATCAGCATGAGGGGTTAGAATTTACGGGTAAAGCCGTACAACCTTCCATTGAGAACCTTTTCCCGTAAAACGGAATCTATCGTGAGCCCTGTTTATACCACCCTGCCAGAACTCAAAAAGAACAGGTTCTACTATATAACCGCCCCAATGTTCCGGCCTTTTAATCTCATCGGTACATTCGGATAATCTTTTTACATCGGCATCAAAAATTTCTCTGGATGGCAACTGCATGCTTTGACTGGACAGGGCAGCAGATGCCATGCTCTCTCTGGGGCGTGATTTAAAATATTCATCGGATTCGGAAGCTGCTATTTTTTTTACACTCCCCTCGATTCTAACTTGTCTCATTGTTTTTGGCCAGAAAAAGAGCAAAGCGGCATTGTTATTTTCCTCCATCTGCTTGCCTTTATGACTTTTGTAGTTAGAGAAGAAAATGAATCCGTATTGGAAATATTTCTTTAGCAAAACCATTCTTGACGAGGGCAACATCTCTTTTCCAACAGTGGAAAGAACCATTGCGTTTGCCTCAATATCCTCATATTCTGTAGCTTCCCGGAACCAAAGATCAAATTGAACGAAAGGATTTTTGTCTATGGCTTCAATGTTTAGCGGTTTTGGAGAGTAATCTCTCCTCATCCCATACAATTCTTTTTCTATCATACTATTATATAACAAAAAATCGTTAAATTTGATTACAAGTGCAAAAAATATGTCAAAACCCATACAAATTTTATATTTTTCTGACCCTCTATGTTCTTATTGCTGGGGAACAGAACCTATGCTTGAGAAGCTAAAAAGAGAATATGGTCAATATTTTGAAATTGAGTATAAAACAGGGGGGATGCTTCCAAACTGGGATGTGTTTTTTAAGGAAAATGGGGCAACACCTGCAAAAGTGGCTCAACATTGGGCTTCTGCCTCAAAAGATATAGGAATAGAGATTGATGGCAATGTTTGGCTGGAAGATCCCCCAGCATCATCCTATCCTCCGTCAATTGCCTTAAAGGCGGCACAACTGCAGGGGTTCCAGAAATCCGTTGATTTTTATCGCAGAGAGCGCCAGATGCTTTTTCACGAAAAAATAAACATAGCGGAAAAGGCAAACTTGCTTAAGGCTGCTTTAGAGAGTGGGCTGGATGTTAAAAAGTTTGAAGAGGATTTCGAAGGAGAAGCTAAGATATTATTTGAAGAGGATCTTGAACTTGCCCGAAAGTTGCATGTAGATCTTTTTCCTACTCTTTTCTTCAATAATTTAAAAGGAGAAACAATACGCATTGAAGGATATTATAATTATCAAAAATATGTTGATGCTTTGTTGAAGTTACTGTAGATTAATTAGTTCATAAAATTAAGAATGTGACAAAATTAAGGTTCGAATACAGAATTACTTTTGCCTATTTATTTATTGGCGGTTTATGGATACTTTTTTCCGATGAACTGTTGGAGTCGCTGGTAGAAGATCCTTATGCAATAACCACATTCCAGTCTTATAAAGGCTGGTTTTATGTTCTGGTTACAGCCCTCATGTTCTTTGTATTCATCAAACGGCATATTGAAAAATTAAGGCGGGCGGAGAGGCAGGCGATGGAGAGCGACAGGCTTAAATCGGCATTTCTTGCAAATGTGAGCCATGAAATCCGGACACCGATGAACGGGATTATGGGATTTACGGAACTGCTTAAGGAACATGATACTACGCTGGAACAGCAAATGGAGTACCTGACAATAATCGAACAAAACGGAGAAAGGATGCTGGATTTGATAAATGACCTCATCAACATTTCAAAACTTGATTCAGGTCAAATGAAGCTTTCAATTTCTGAGTTTGACATAAACGAAAAGATGAATTTGCTTTTCCACTTCTTCCAGATGCAGGCAGAGGTTAAAGGACTAAGCCTGAATTTCAAACCGGGCATGAAAGACATGAAGGGTACCATAATTTTGAGCGATAAAGATAAAATATCCTCAATTCTCTCCAACCTTATAAAAAACGCAATAAAATATACCAATAAAGGCACTATTGAATTTGGATATATTCAAAAGAACGGTGAGCTTCAATTTTATGTTGCCGATACAGGAATTGGAATCGAACAAGATAAGCAGAAATCAATTTTTGACAGGTTTGTTCAAGCCGATTTATCGTTGGCAAAATCATACGAAGGAGCCGGATTGGGTCTGGCAATTTCTAAAGCATATACCGAACTCCTTGGGGGCAAAATCTGGCTTGAGTCCAAATGTGGAGCAGGATCAACTTTTTATTTCTCTGTTCCTTACAAAAAGGCTTCAGGGGCTGCCGGTTAAGCGTTTTTCCCCTTTTTTAAAATCCTGGAGGTTAATAACAATTCCACCGTTTATTAAAATGGAATTTATGCCAAAATTCGGATGCCTGGTTTCGGCATTGCTAATGTGCCTTAATCCGGGTCCAAAATTTAAATAAATTCTCTTCGCAACTTTCACGTCTATTCCGAAATAAATGTTGTTTGAAAATATAAATCCTTGTATCTGAAGGTTGGGAGCTCCTGAAATGTAATGGGGGCCTGAAGTGATTAGTAAATAGAAACTCAGATTGTCTTTAAGAATCAGTTTGCGAAGAGCCAGCCCTCCATTTATGCCAAACTCATACCCATTAGTAAACTGGTCTTCAATAATTTTATTCATATACTTCACGGTATTGAATTGCATAAGGCCCACTGCTTCCAGGCTCCAAGACCTTCCCTTCAGGAAAGTATAGTTATATTGGAACCTATAGAAGTTAATACGGTACACATAATCCGATCCCATGTCTATAAAGTTGCCAATCTTTTCGCTTCCGTACCCCATCAA